>PLDT01000537.1:0-17081 GCA_003136255.1 Actinomycetota bacterium | reverse complement strand
CCGCCGGCCAGGCCCGGCCCGGTGACCTGGAAGACCCGCTCGGCGCGGCCCAGGTCCCTCAGCCGCTGCTCGCCCAGGTCCCGGAGCCCGATCCCGCCGGGCAGCCGGCCGGCCAGCAGCGCGTACGCCGCCGCTGTCACCAGGACCTGACCGCCATGACCGGCGTCCAGCAACCGGGCCGCCCGGTTCACCACCGGGCCGGCGTAGTCGCCGTCCCGCTCCGCGCACACACCGCAATGCAACGCCACGCACACCCGGACCGGCAGGCCCGACGGCCACAGCTCGGCGCCGGCCGCCCGCTGGATAGCCACCGCCGACACAAGCGCGGCCACCGGNNCGCGCGATGCGCCTCACCCACCGCCTGGAAGACGTGCCCGCCCGCCGCCTCGACCTGCTCGCGGACCATCCGGTCATGGCGGGCCGACGCCGCCGCCATAGCATCACGGTCAGCCTCCCACAGCCCGACGCCGCCCTCAATATCGGTGAACAGCAACGTCACCAAACCATCCGTGAGCTTCACTTACCCATTGTGACACCCCGCCCTGCCTCGCGTAACCTGTCACCGGTCCGGATGCCGAAAGGCCTTTGATTAACCGCAGATAGCTCGGTCAGGCTATTTTCCCGACCGTATCGTGGTGGTCGTTTTCAGCGTGATGGTCCGTGAATTCGATGGCTGTTGGTTATCCGATTAGCCTGACGTCGAAGGGCTTCGCAGTGCGAGCACTCAGGGTCGCCCTGACTGAAGAAGGAAATGACAATGACGGTCATCGTGCCAAAAGACGCAAAGGATCGACTAGGCAAGCGCCACGGAACTTGCCGCGACTGGTTGTGGTCCATGCCCGCAGCTGTGATCAGTGTCTTGGTTGCGTTCTTCGTCGGCAGCAGCTGGTACCTGGCCGGCAAGATCCGTTCAGAGGCTTTGACGGTCGGACCTGGCCCATCGATGCCCGCGTACGACGACGTGCAGTTCGTAGGGTTGTCTCCCGGGGAGGTCCGGTTGCGTGCCATCGGCGAACAGCCGGCCCTATTCAAGCCTGAGCTCTACGGCATTGCCTGGCCGGGCGGCATCGGATACCTGGGCGCCTTGGCGGCCGTCTCGAACGGCGTAGTGACGCGTGCGTTGACGGTAACATCCGGGTCGGCTCCCGGAGTCGGGCAGCTCGCTGCCCTCGACAGGTCCTACTTCCTTGACGACCCGGAATCGGCGTTGGGTATCCCCATGCAGGACGTAGTCGTACCAGGCCCGCTCGGGCCGCTGCTCGCCTGGTACTTTCCCGGCCGGAACAGCACGTTTGCGATCGGCGTGCACGGACAGAACGGCACCCGCAAGGACCTGTTGCGCGTCATCGACATCGTGCACCACATGGGGTTTCCCGCCCTCGCGGTAACCTACCGCAACGACCTCGGCGCGGTCCGCGACCCGTCGGGCTACCACCGGTACGGGCAGACAGAGTGGAGCGACCTTGAGGCGGCGGTACGGTGGTCGCTTGGGCACGGCGCCCGGAGTGTCGTCCTCATCGGGCAGTCGATGGGCGGTGGCGTCGCCGCGGCGTTTCTTCGGCACTCGTCACTTGCCCCGAAGGTGGCGCGCGTGGTGCTCGACGCGCCGATGCTCGACCTGCATGCGGCACTCGATCACCAAGTCGACCGACACCTCATTCCGATGATCGGACGTCTCACGGCTCCGTTGATATGGACCGCCGAGCAGATAGCTAGCGTGCGGTTCGGCGTCGACTGGTCCGCCGCCGGCTACCTCGATGAGACCAGCTGGCTCAAGGTCCCCGCACTCGTCACTCACGGAGATGACGACCCCCGGGTGCCGATCTCGATCAGCATCAGGTTGAAGGAGCTCAACCCCTCCCTCGTCACCTTCGAGCGGTTCCCGGGCGCAGGCCATCTCGAGTCGTGGAACATCGACCGGTCCCGCTACACGGCATTGGTGGAGTCGTTTCTGGCGCCGCTGGCGTCGTGAGACGGACGCCGGCGTGGCGGCCGAAGGCTCACGTTCTGAAATACTCGACGAGCGCGCGCTCTGCTGGATAGGACCCTTGCCGCCCTTTGCCGGGACAGCCATAGACTCCCCGGCCATGGACCTCAAGGACGCAACGCTCATGATCCTGATTGAGTCTGCTGCTCATCCCAGCGTGGCGAAGATCGCGCAGGCCGCATACGACCAGCTAGCAAGCGGCCAGGAAGTTGACTATCGCGTCCTGGACGAGTTGGTGGGAGAGGCCAGCGGCAAGGGTGTGCTCCGCGCCATCGGGCAGAAGTACGGCGCCACGGCCCACGAGGCCATATTCGCCCCCATTCTTCGTGAAATCGACCGGGAGAAGCCCGTCCCACCGCGCAGCCGGCCAGCCAGATACCAAGACAGCGCCGATCCGCTCACGGCCAGCAGCTGGTGACACCCGAAGCTGACCCCAGCACGGCCGGACTTCGAGCTAGCGGCGCTGGCCGCAGCGGCTGGCACGGTCACGCCGGTGCTGCAGGTACTGGCGTTCGGCGGGGTCGTGGGTCAGGTCGATCGCGCCGTCGTAGGCGGCTACGGCTTCCTCGCTTCGTCCGAGCTGGTCGAGCAGGTGCGCGCGGGTGGCTCGGGCCGGCTGGAAGCGGCGGGCATGCTGGCCGGCGTCTTGGAGCAGGGTGTCGAGGGTGGCCAGACCGGCGGCGGGGCCCTGCACCTCGGCGGTGACGGCGCCGAGCGCGACACCGCTGCCGAGCGACGGCGCGATCGTGTGCAGCAAGCGGTGCAGGGTCAGCAGCGTCGCCCAGTCTGTCGGGCCGGCCTGTCGCCGGGCGCAATGTACGGCCTGGATGGCGGCCTCGAGCTGGAAGCGTCCCAGCTGCCCGCGGGCGTGCGCCGCGCGTAGGTGTTCATGCGCCCGGTCGATCAGGCGACGGTCCCACAGCGACGGGTCCTGGTCGGCGAGCGGGACGAAACGTCCGTTCGGGTCAATGCGGGCCGGCGCGCGCGCCGCCGAGAGCTGGACGAGTGCGGCGAGCCCGTGCGCTTCCGGATCGTCGGGCGCGAGCCTGGCGAGCACCTCGGCGAGGTGCAGGGCCTCCGAGGGCAGCTGGCGGGCCTGTGGCCCGGTCGTCGCCCAGTCAATGACGTAGGCACCGTAGACCGCCTCGAGGACCGCGGTCATCCGCGCCGGCAGGTCACCCCGGTCGGGTATCCGGAACGGGATGCGGGCGGCCTTGATGCGTTTCTTGGCCCGGACCAGGCGCGTCGCCATCGTCGACGTCGGCACCGAGAAGGCCCGGCCGACCTGCTCGGCGGTGAAACCGAGCACCGTGTTGAGCATGAGGGGGGTGTGCACAGCGCGTTCGATCGCCGGGTGAGCGCACACGAGCAGCAGCTCAAGCCGCCGATCAGGGATCGCGTCGACGTCGACGTCACCAATATCCGCCGGCGCGTCCTGCTCGGCGTCGAGAGGGAAGACCCGCTGAGCCTGCGCGGACTTCCAGCGGTCGCGGAGCCGGTTGCGGGCGACGGTGAGCAGCCACGCGTCAGGGTTGCCCGGCACCCCCTGAGCGGCCCACGTCCGCAAGGCGCGCTCGAATGCGTCGGCGAGGGCGTCTTCGGCGGAGGCGAGGTCGCTGGTCGAGGCGGACAGCAGCGCGAGCAGCCGCCCGTAACTGTCCCGTGCCGCCAGGCCCGCGGCGTGAGCCGCCAGGCCCGCGACGTCGGCAGCCGACCCTGCAGCGTCGGCCGCCGAGCCTGCGGCGTGGGCCGCCGGCCCGGTCGCGTGAGGACCGGGACCGGCTACCCAGCGGTCTTCCTCTGACGTCAGCGCGTCCACCGGCCGTCGACGAACGCGGTCGCGGTGGGGCGAACCTCGATCACGCCCCACTGTGCGCCGGGGCACTTCTCGGCCCAGCCGATGGCCGCGTCAAGGTCGGACACGTCCAGGACGAACACCCCGGCCAGCGCCTCCTTCGTCTCCGCGAACGGCCCGTCCTGCACCCGCAAGACTCCTTCCCTGCGGGTCACGGTCGTCGTGGCCGCCGTCGGCTGCAGCACGTCGGCCGACAGCAGCACGCCCGCCTGCTCGAGCGCGCGACCGTACGCGCCGAACGCCTCCATCGCCTCAGCGATCGCCTCCTCGCTGATCTCGCCCTCGGCCGGCTCGCGGTAGTGCATCAGCAGTGCGTAACGCATCGTCATCTCCTCCGATCCCAGTGTCGCGCCCACGGCGACAGCTGCACCGAGATGACGATCGAACCGCGCCGAGATCGTCACGCGACCGGCAAGAATCCTGGCCAGTGGCCAGTGCTCAGCGGCCGCGAATGGGTTCGAGCAGCCGGTGTGCGGTGGTGAGGGTCTTGCTGACCAGGTCGTCCCCTTCCCCGTCGTAGCCGGGGCCGGGAAGGATCACCAGGTCCGGGGGCGGAACGGCGCCGCCGCAGGTGGCGCACGCTCCGTCCGGCCCGATGGGGCCCGCGTCCTGGGCGTGCTGGAACACGCGACGCGGGCCGTTGGCTGAGTAGTACTCATCGCCCCAGCTGAGCAGGTCGCGTACGACCGGCCACAGGCTCAGGCCCTTGTCGGTCAGGACGTACTCGCTGTAGCCGTGGCTGCCCCGCGTCTCGGCGAGGACGCCTTCCTCACCCAAGGTCTCGAGGCGCTCGGTGAGCACGGCGCGCGGCACCCCCAGGTGCGCGGCGAAGTCGCCGAAGCGGCGGACGCCGAAGAACGCGTCGCGCATGATCAGCAGCGTCCATCGTTCGCCGATGACCTCGAGCGCGCGGGACAGCGAGCACCGCTGTCCCGGGTAATCCTTCGGCAGAGCCATGCCCTGACCCTACCACCAATAGTTCATTGACAGAACTAGCCTGCGTATGATCCACTGAGATAGTTCGGTCAATGAACGATCACGAAGGAACCTGCGATGGCCCTGTCGGACACGGTGACCGGCCGCGAACGTCCAATCAGAACCGCCGAACGGCCCCGCTGGCCCGCGATGCCGGCCGCGAGGGAGCCTTCCCGGCGTCCGGCGCAGTCCCGAGCGACCGCGTTCTGGCTGGTGGCCGGGGTGTTCTGCCTGATGTTCTTCACGGCGGGCGCCCCGACGCCGCTGTACGGCGTTTACCAGGCTCAGCTGCGGTTCTCGGCGACCACGCTGACCGCCGTCTTCGCCATCTACGCCATCGTCCTGCTCCTCACGCTGCTGGTCTTCGGGTCGGTGTCGGACTACCTGGGCCGCCGCCCCGTGATCCTGGCCGCCCTGGTGATGGGTGCGGGCGCGTGCGCGGTGTTCGCGGTCGCGCACAGCGCCGGGCTGCTGTTCGCTGCGCGGGCGCTGCAGGGCGTGGCCGTCGGTACCGCCATCGGCGCGCTCGGCGCGGCGCTGATCGACCTGCAGTCCGAGGGCAGCGGGCTCGCCCCGCTGGTCACCGCCGCCGCCCCCGCCCTGGGGCTGGGAGCAGGCGCGCTCGGGAGCAGCGCGCTGGCCCAGTACGGGCCGGCGCCGACCCGGCTGGTGTGGTGGCTGCTGCTCGGTGCCAGCGCGGCCGCCGCCGCCGGGATACTGGCGATGCCCGAGTCCGGGACCCGCCGCGCCGGCGTCCTGGCCTCGCTGCGGCCCCGGGTGGGGGTGCCGCGCCAGGCGCGCGCGACGTTCGCCACGGCGGTGCCGTGCCTGTTCGCGGTGTGGGCGCTGGGCGGCCTGTACCTGTCACTCGGGCCGTCGCTGGCGGTGCAGGTGACCGGCTCGCGGGACCTGCTGTGGGGCGGCCTGGCGGTCTTCCTGCTCACCGGGGTCGCGGCCGGGGCCACGGTCGCGTTCCGCGGCCTCGCGCCGCGCACCGCGATGCTGGCCGGCTGCCTGGTCCTGCTGGCCGGCCTCGCGGTGACCTTCGCGGCGATCGCCACGGCCACCGCGGCCGCCTTCCTGACCGGCACCGCGGTGGCCGGGGTGGGGTTCGGGCTGGCGCTGATGGGCGTCAACCGCATCCTGATCGCGCTGGCCGCTCCCGGGCAGCGCGCCGGGCTCATTGCCGCCATCTTCATTATCAACTTCCTCGGGCTCAGCGTCCCGGTCCTGATCGCCGGGCTGGCCGCCGCGCACTTCGGCCTGCACCGGACCGCCCTGGCCTACTGCGTGGCGATCGCCGCGCTCGTCGCGGTGGCAGCCGGGAGCTTGATCCTGCGCGGCCGGCTCAGCGCGGGGGCGGCCAGCGCCGCGAACTCGCCGTTATGGTGTATGAGCGGCCCGTCGGCCGCGGCATGCGGCGACCCGTCGGCCGCATGCCTGGACGCGATCACCCGCCCCAGGACGAGGGCGTGGTCCCCGACCGGAAAGTAGCTCGTCAGCGCGAGCAGCAGCCAGGCCAGGACATCATCGAGCACGGGCAGGCCGAGCGCGTCACGATGCCAGCGCGTTTGCGGACCGAACTTGGCCGGGTCCGTCCGCCCGAACCGGCTCGCCAGGTCCGCCTGGCTGTCGGCGAGCAGGTGGACCATGACATGCCGCGCCGACTCGACGGTTCGCCAAGACGAGGAACGCAAGCCAACCGTGAACGACACCACGGGCGGCTCAAGCGAGACAGACGCGAGCGACGTGGCGCAGAACCCGACGGGATGCTCCGCGCCGGCGGTGATGACGGCGACCCCCTTGGCGTGGTGGCGCATGGCCGCGCGGAACGGATCTGGCCCGGTAGCGAACGTGGTGTCGTCCATGTCGTGCTCCTAGAGCTCGCCGCTGGCAACCAGGTGCCTGGTCATCAGGTCCCCGGCCCGCAGGCCGATCTCCTCGGTGTGCGGCGAGGTACCGCCCGGGCCGTACGCCTCCAGGTGGGCACGCCAGTCCTCGAACGCGCCGTCAAGGTCACCCAGCGCATGCCGGCTGACCCCGCGGCGGTAGAACAGGTCAGGGTCGCCCCCCTGCAGGGCGGCGATGGCGAGGTCGAGATCGGTGACCGCGCGGCGGTGCTCATCGAGGTCTTGCAGCGCGATCGCGCGGTTCACCCGCAACCACGGGTCGTCGGCGAGTTCGATCGCCTGGTCGAGGTCGGCGACCGCGTCCGCTGGCCGTCCGACGGAGTGGGAAAGAACGGCGCGGTTGGCCCACGCCGCCACGAAGGCCGGGTCTTCGGTGACCGCGGCGGTGTAGCTCGCGTACGCGGCGTCGGTGTCGCCCGAGTCGGCCAGCAGCGACCCGCGGGCGGACAGCAGGTTCGCGTTGCCCGGGTCAAGCTCGAGTCCCGCGTCGATGTCGGCGCGCGCTGGCCCGGTCTCCCCGCGCTCCAGCAGCAGGTCGACCCGGTTGACCAGGGAATCGAGGTGGTCAGGATCGAGCACGACCGCGTAGTCCAGGTCGCGCAGCGCGCCGTCGTCGTCCCCTAGTTCCCGCAGCAGGTCGGCCCGGTTGTAGTGCGCCTCGTGGAAGGGCGGGCTCAGCGTGACCGCCGTGGCGTAGTCCGCGAGCGCCTCGTCGGGCCGGCCCGCGGCGCGGCGCACCCCGGCCCGTTCGAAGTAATAGTCGCCGTACTCGGGGTCGCGGCTGATCACCACGTCGTAGTCGCGCAGCGAGCCGGCGTAGTCGCCGAGGGCATTGAGGATCTGCGCCCGGTTGTACAGCAGCACCGAGCGGTGCAGCAGCTGCTCGTCGGGCCCGAGGTCCGCGTCGGTCATCGCGATCGCCTCATTGACCAGCGCCAGCGCGGCCCGCGGGTCGCCTCGGTGCAGTTCGACCAGGGCCTTCGCGTTGCGCATGAACGCGCCGGTGAACACCCGCTTGTGCGGATCGGGATGACGGTCGGCGATCGCGATCGCCGTGTTGACCCACTCCAGCGCCCGGACCTCGTCGTGGTCACCGGGCGGGAGGTGGCGGGTGTACAGCATCGCCATCATGTAGCAGCTGTTCATATGGACATCGGGATTGGCGGTGATCCGGCGCAGCTCGTCGAAGTAGGCGAAGCCCCGGGAACCCCGCTTCAGGTAGGACAGGCAGGCGCCCACCTTGTTGGTGAAGTTCCAGTAGGCCTCCGGCTGGTCCGCTCCCGCCACCAGCTCACGCCCGCGCAGCGCTAGCTCCAGCGTCGCCTCGTAGCAGCCGAGGTCGAAGCAGTCATCGCAAGCGGTCATGAGCGCCTCGCCGCCAGCGCCCGCGGGATCGATCCCGTGCTCCAGGTGATACGGGATGGCCCCGAGCCGCAGGCTTGGCTCGCCGAGGGCGGCCAGCACCTCCGCGCGCGCGGTGTGCCTGCTGGCCCGCTCATGGGCCGGCAGGCCCGCGTAAGCCGCGGAGATCGCCGGGTCGTGGCAGGTGCCGTCGGAGTCGATGAAGAGCTGCGCGAGATCGGTGCCCGCGGGCGGGTCCGGCTCAGCGTGGGGTGGCCTGGCGACCTGGCGAGCGTAACGGGCCAGCGCCTGCCCGAGCGGGTCATCCGCGCTGGCGGCCGCCGCGAGCACGGTCAGCAGGTTCGGGTCACAGCGGCGCAGCAGCACGCTCACGAACTCACGGTCGGTGGGGTCAGCGTCGTCGAGGTCCGTGAACGCGATGACCACGCCGCCGGGATGCACCAGGCGGGCCCAGTCCATGACCAGCTCGGCGGCGCCATGAGACAGCCGCAGCGTGCGGGTGACCGAGTAAAACCTGGTGCGTTCCGCGCGGCTGGCGAGGTTGGTGAGCGTCTGCGGTGGCAGCGGGACCATCGCAGCGAGCTCGGGTGCCAGCGTGACGACCTCGATCGCCCGCGCGGCCACCAGCTCGCCGTCGACGGCCAGCAGTTCCGGTACCACGGTGCGCAGCAGTGCGCCGGCTCCGGTGTACGGTCCGCGCAGCCGCCGGTGACACCGCACCTCAAGGTGGGGCGCGGGCGCGATCGGCAGCTCGCCTGGCAGCGAGGCAGCTGGCGAGGCCCAGAAGTGCGCAGCGGTAGATGAGGTCATGTCAGTGCTCCCTTGGTAAGTGATGCTTCGGGTGAGGTCTGCCGGGTGCGAGCGCGCCGGTCCCGCACCGCGACGTAGCCGACGAGGCCCCATTGCAGCGCGGTCAGGACGATGAAGCTCAGCGCGTCGAGGATGCCGGCGGCGAGATTCTGCGATCCGCTGAAGCGATCGACGATCAGCGAAACGAAGTGCACGGTGCTCGGGATCCCCGCCCACACCAGGGTGCAGAGCGAGAAGCCGTAGCCGATGATCAGCAGGGGCGCGTACCAGCGCGCGAACGCCCGGTCGCGATCCGCCCAGTCGGCGTCGCTCTGCGGGGGCGCGCGGTGCAGCAGGCGCCGGACGTGCGTCTTGATGTAGAACCTGGTGGCACGCTGCAGGTCCGGGCACCGCAGGAGATGAGAAATGACGAAGTACAGGTCGGTCTCGAGGTAGAGCATCAACTGCCAGATCACCCGGAGCACGCAGGTGAACGCGATAGCCAGGCATACTCCCGCGCACCACGCGGGGAAACCGTGATCATGCAGAACGGCCGCGATGAGGGTGAGCGCCGACATCAGGACGACATCGGCGATCATGCCCGCCAGGAACGGCAGATAGCGCTTTCGTTTCGGCACGCTGAACAGCGAGTCAAGGCGAGTCTCGGCGACCAGGTAGTAGAACCGCCGGCCGATGGTGAGGGTCGACGGCAGGCCGAGCCTGCGGCCCGCCAGCGCGTGGAATGACTCGTGCAGCAGGATCGCCGGGACCAGCGCCGCGGTGAGCGTGATCGGGATCAGCGAAAGGTACTGAGTGAAGAAAATATGGTGGTACGTGGGCCGCAGGTAAGGGGCCCGCGCCATCGCGACGACGGCGGCCAGCGTCAGCGCCGCGTAGCACGCCAAGGCCGGCCAGGAGAACGTCCACCGTCCGAGGCGCTGCCAGCGGACCGGCGCTTCGCGTGGCTCATCTTCTGCGTCGCCGCGCAGGAACTTGAGGTCGTCAAGCGCCGCGACGAAGTCGTCGACATCCAGGGACGCGCCGCATGTTTGCTGGTACCAGGCCGCGACACCCGCCATCGGCGTTCCGGCGTCGAGCAACCGGAGGGCTTCAGCGCCCTCCTGCGGAAACAGCGCGTAGGAGCCGATGTCAGGCCGGCCGACCATCACGCCGTCGTCCTCGGTGACCATGGTGAGCCTGTGCAGGCGGATCGTGGTGCTGGCCGGCGCGGTGGCGCTCATTCCGGGTGCCTTTCTGCTTCTTGCGGCTCTGCTCGGAGCTCGGGTGGATCGGACCGGTGCTGGGCTCCGGCGCTCGCCGGAGCCCAGCACAACCAGGTCCTAGAAGGCGGCGATGTGGCAGCAGTAGTACGCGGCACTCGTCAGACGGATCGTTCCGGCCTTGCGGATCGACATCTTCACCATTGGTTTCCCCTTTTCTCCGTGGGCGGTGAGTGGGTGACACCGGCAGGTCTGCCGGCGATCGGAGGGGCCGCAGCCCCACCACTCGGTGTTAATATCTGGAAGCATTGCGTGATGGTCTGGCGTGTCGATGGGGTCGTGGTTAAGCCGTGATGGAGCGGAGCGGTATAACGCGGTTCCGGATTCTGGGGCCGCTGGAGTTCCGGTCAGGCGAGACCTGGAGCGGGATCGGCGCGCCGAAGTGGCGGGCGCTGCTCGCCGCGCTGCTGCTCAACCACGGCCAGGTCGTCTCCACGGACCGGCTGACCGACGAGCTGTGGGGCGACGAGCCGCCCGCGAATCCCGCCAACCTGATCGCCACCTACGTGCATCGGCTGCGGGGACTGATCGGTGACCCGGACGGCCGGGTGCTGGTCACGCGGGCGCCTGGTTATCAGGTGGTGGTGGGTCCCGATGAGCTGGATGCGGCGCGTTTCGCCAGGCTGGTCGCGGCGGGTCGCACGGCGCTGGCCGGCGGGGAGGCGGCCCGTGCCGTCGAGTTGCTCACCGAGGCCCTCGATCTGTACCAGGGACCGCCGCTGGCCGACGTGCCGTCTTCGGAGCTGGTGGCCACCGAGGCAGACCGCCTGGAAGAGTCGCGGGTGGTCGCGCTCGGGTTGCGGATCGAGGCCGAGATCGAGTGCGGCGAGGCCGGCGGTGTGGTCGGCGAGTTGCTCCGCCTGACCGCCGGTCATCCGCTCCGGGAGGAACTCTGGGCGTTGCTGATGCGCGCGCTGCGCACCGCGGGCCGTCAGGCCGAGGCCCTTGAGGCCTATGAGCGGGCCCGGCAAGTGATCGGTGATGAGCTGGGCGTGGATCCCGGCCCGAGCCTACGGCAGCTCCACCAGGAGATCCTGGAGGCCGACGCCCGCCCCGCGCCCCGGGCGGTCCCGCCCCGGGCGGTCCCGCCACCGCAGATCGCGATGGCATCACCACCGGCGCCGGTGGTGCCGTCACAGTTGCCGGCTGACATTCCCGACTTCACCGGGCGAGCTGAACAGGTCGAGTACCTGTGCGACCGGTTCGCTGACGTCCCCGACGGCGACGCCGGCACCGGTGCGGTGGTGGTATCGCTGGTCGCCGGGGCGGGCGGGCTGGGCAAGACCACTCTCGCCGTGCACGTCGCACACCGGCTGCGGGCCCGGTTTCCCGACGGGCAGCTGTACGCGAACCTGCGGGGGGCCAGCGACCAGCCGGCCACCCCGGCGGACGTGCTCGCGAGGTTCCTTCGCGAACTCGCGGTCGACGGGGCCCAGGTCCCGGCCAGCGAGGACGAACGGGCCGCGCTCTACCGCACCCGCCTGGCCGGGCGGCGGATACTCGTCGTCCTCGACGACGCGCGCGACGCCGCCCAGGTACGTCCGCTGGTGCCGGGCAGCGTGTTCTGCGGCGTGCTCATCACCAGCCGCAACCTGCTGCCCGATCTGGCCGGCGGCCGGCTGGTCGATCTCGACGTGCTCGATGAGGACGAGGCCCGCGCCCTGCTCGCCGAAATCGTCGGGGCGGACCGGCTGGACGCCGAGCCGGACGCCACGGCTCAGGTGCTGGCGGCCTGCGCGGGCCTTCCGCTGGCGATCAGGATTGCCGGAGTGCGCCTGGCCGCCCGGACCGGCTGGTCGATCCAGGCGCTGGCCGGCCGGCTGGCCGATGAGCGTCGCAGAATCGACGAATTCAAGGCCGGTGACCTGGCCGTGCGGGCCTGCTTCCAGGTCAGCTTCGACGGCCTGTCCGCGACCGGTCCGGGGCGGCCGGATCCGGCGCGGGCGTTCCGGTTGCTCGGCCTGTGGCACGGGCCGTCCATCAGCCTGCCCGCCGTCTCGGCGCTCCTGGCGGAGCCCGAGGACCACGTGGCCGATTCGCTGGAGATGCTCGTGGACGCGCATCTTCTGCAGTCCCTGGCCCCGGACAGGTACCGCTTTCACGATCTGCTCCGGGTGTACGCGGCCGAAAAGGCCGAGGCCGGGGAAACCCAGCAGGACCGCGACGAGGCGGTGCTCCGGGTGCTGACCTGGTACCTGCACACGGCCGAGGCCGCCGGGCGGGTGATCTCCCCGCAGCACGCCCGGGTCCCGCTCGGGGACGACCATCTCCTGCGACCTGCCCTGGCGTTCGCGTCGCTCGAGCAGGCCCTGGACTGGTGCGAGACCGAGCGCGCCGACCTGGTCGCGGCGGCTCGCCAGGCCGCCGCGAACGGCCTGCACGAGATCGCCTGGAAACTCCCCGCCGCGGCGATGAGCTTCTTCTACCGGCGCAGCCACTGGGCGGACTGGGTGGCCACCCACTCCGGCGGCCTGGACAGCGCCCGGATCCTAGGTGACCGGCTGGCCGAGGCGTGGATGCTGAACAACCTCGGCATGGCCTTCGGGCTGCAGCGCAAGGAACAGGCGATCGGCTGTTTCGAGGAGGCGCTCGCCATCTACCGCGAGATCGGCGATCAGCAGGGCCACGCGCGGGCCGCGAATAATGTCGCCCAGGCGTGCCTGCGCTTGTCCCGCTTCCCCGAGGCGCTCCAGGCGGCCCGGCGGTCACTTGCCGTGCAGCAGCAGGCCGGGGATCGCTACGGCGAGGGCATCGCGCTCGGAAACCTGGGTGACGCCTGCCGGGAGCTGGGGCGCTTTGACGAGGCCATCGACCGCCTTGAGCAGGCCCTGGTCATATTCCGCGAACTTGGCGATCAGCACTCAGAAGCCGATTCACTCAGCGATCTCGGTGACGTCTACCTCGCCACGGGCCGGCTCGGCGAGGCCCTGAGCTGCCTGCACGCGTCACTTGCCATCTGGCGGGCTAACGGTGAGCGGCACGGTCAAGCCGCGACCCTCAGCCGGCTCGGCCTGGCCCACAAGCGGGCCGGACGGCCGCAGGAGGCACGCGAGTTGCTGTCCGAGGCTCATTTCATCTTGGCGGAACTCGGGGACCACGGGCAGGCAGCCGAGGTTAACGCGGGGCTCGCGGAGCTGACCGAATCGGCGCCCTGACTGCCGCGGGTGCACAGTGCTAACCTTTTGTAGTCGATCAGAGTCACTTTGTAATCGATCGTCGTTGGTTCAAGCACCGGGGAACTCGAGGAACGGAACGCCATCATGGGGGACTCCGCACCAGGCCAGCAGCCACCTGACGCCCAGGAAACGGCCGAGGACACGGCCAGCGCCGAGCTAGAGCCTGAGCCGCAGGCCACGCCCGCGCCATCACCCTCGGGCGACCTCGCGAAGGAGAAGCTGCCGGAGAGTAAGTTCCACGGCTGAGAAAGCACATTCTGCCTGCCGGTGGCCTGAGCCGCTCAGCACCGAGTCAGCTAGACTCGGTTACGGCGATGAATGGTTTCGCGCTCAGCTACCGAAGCTTCGATCCTGCCGAGGAGGGGCTTCGAGAGGCGCTGACCTCGACCGGTAACGGGTACCTGTGCAGCCGCGGCGCCGCGGAGTGGGAAGACGCCGATGGGGTGCACTACCCCGGCACGTACGTGCACGGGGTCTACAACCGCGAGACGACGATCCTCGGCGGGCTGCCGGTGCTCAATGAGGACCTGGTCAATCTGCCCAACTGGCTGGTGCTCAAGCTGCGGATCGAGGGCTCCGACGTGATCCGGCTGGCCGATGTCGACCTGCTTGACTACCGCCACGAGCTCGATCTGCACCAGGCGCTGGTGACCCGCGAGCTTCGCTTCCGGGACGCCGCCGGGCGTGAGACGGCGCTGCGCAGCAGGCGGTTCGTGAGCATGGCCGATCCGCACCGGGCCGGTATCGAGTGGACGCTGACGCCGCAGAACTGGTCGGGCCGGGTGGAGGTCATCTCGGCGATCGACGGACGCGTGACTAACCAGGGCGTCGCCCGCTATCTGGAGCTCGAGGGCCGGCATCTCAACCCCGTCTCGCCGCGCACGTTCGGCGCGGAGGTCATCGCGCTGAAGGTCCAGACGAGGCAGTCGAACATCTACCTCAGCCAGGCGGCGCGGACTCGCGTCTTCTCCGAGGACAAGCCGCTGGCCGTCGAACGCACCCTGCACCAGATGGAGGACTACATCCAGCAGGTCCTCGCGTTCGACGTCCGGCAGGGCACGCCCGCCAGGATCGAGAAAATGCTGACCTTCTCGACCTCCCGCGACGCCGCGACCAGCGACACGCTCGCCAAGGCGGGGACCTCCGCGCAATGGCGGCATGACTTCGAGGGGGCGCTCGAGCGCCATGTCTCGGCCTGGGCGGAACTGTGGCGCGTGTGCGACGTGCGCGTGCGCGGAGACGAGCGGGTCCAGCTGCTGCTGCGGCTGCACGCCTGTCACGTCCTGCAGGTGTGCTCCCGGCACACGGCCGACCTGGACGCCGGCGTGCCCGCGCGCGGTCTGAACGGTGAGGCATACCGCGGGCACGTGTTCTGGGACGAGCTGTATGTGCTTCCGTTCCTGACCTTCCGTCTCCCCACGGTGACGCGTGAGCTGCTGATGTACCGTTACCGGCGCCTCGACGAGGCGCGGGCGGCGGCCAGCGAGGCGGGCTTCCGGGGGGCGATGTTCCCGTGGCAGAGCGGCAGCGAGGGCAAGGAGGAGACCCAGCGGCTGCACCTCAACCCGCTGTCCGGGCGCTGGGAGCCGGACCTCAGCCGCAACCAGCGCCATGTGAACGCGGCCATCTTCTACAACATCTGGCACTACTTCCAGGCCACCCGGGATCTGGCTTTCCTGCGGGATTACGGCGCGGAGATGATGGTGGAGATCGCGCGCTTCTGGGCGTCCATCGCCTGGTTCAACCCGGACCGGGAGCGCTACGAGATCCACGGCGTGATGGGCCCGGATGAGTTCCACGAGAAGTACCCGGGCGCGCCAGACGGCGGCCTGCGCAACAACGCCTATACGAACGTGATGGTGGCGTGGCTGTGCGAGCTCGCGGGCGAGGTGCTTTCGCTGCTGCCGGCGGCCCGGGCCGATGCGCTGCGCGCCAGGCTGGAGATCACTGAGCAAGAGCTCAGCCAGTGGCAAGATATGAGCCGGCGCATGTTCGTTCCCTTCCACGGCGACGGCATCATCAGCCAGTTCGAGGGTTATGAGGCGCTCGAGGAACTCGACTGGGACGCCTACCGCGCGAAATACGGGAACATCCAGCGGCTCGACCGGATCATGCGCGCCGATGGCGACGACCCGAACCGCTACAAGATCGCCAAGCAGGCCGACACGGTGATGCTGTTCTTCCTGTTTTCCCCGAGCGGAATCCGGCGGCTGTTCGAGCGCCTGGGCTATGAGTATCGCGCGGACACCCCGGCCCGGAACATCGCGTACTACGACCAGCGCACCTCGCACGGCTCCACGCTGAGCTTCGTCACCCACGCGGGCGTGCTCGCCGCGCTCGATCCGGACAGTTCCTGGGAGCGCTTCCTGGTGGCGCTGACCAGCGACGTGGAGGACGTCCAGGGCGGGACGACCAGGGAGGGCATTCACATGGGCGTCATGGCCGGCACGCTCGACCTCATGCAGCGCGCCTACCTCGGCACCGAGATCCGCGACGAGGTCCTGCACTTCGAGCCGCGGCTGCCTGGCCCGCTGGCGGAGCTATCGTTCACGATGCAGTTCCGGCGGGCTCCGCTCATGGTGACGCTCAGCAAGGACAGTCTCACGCTCGCGCTTCATCCAGAAGGCGCTAGCGAGCCGGTAAGCGTTGCGGTCGGGGGCGAAATCCGCGAGCTCTGCCCCGGCGACCAGCACGTGTTCCGGCTGTCCCCGGTTACGCCGACCGCAGAGCGCCTGGCCGACGGCTGACAGGCTGACAAGGAGGACACGTGGCGACGTTCCGGGGAGCGATTTTCGACGTGGACGGAGTGCTGGTCGACTCGCCGCACGAGAAGGCCTGGCGTGAGTCGCTGCGCCAGCTGATGGAGTCGGACTGGAGCGACATCCGCGACCGGACGACCTGGACGCCGGAGGCGTTCACGTCCCGTGTCTACGGGGAGCAGATGTCCGGCAAGCCCCGGATGAGCGGCGCGCGCGCGGCACTGGAGTACTTCCACATCCCCGACGACGATGGGCGCCTGGCCGAGTACGCCGACCGTAAGCAGGCGATGGTGGTCCGGCTGATCGAGGCCGGCGACTTCACCGCCTACCCCGACGCGCTGCGTTTCATCATCGCCGTCAAGGACGCCGGCCTGAAGGTGGCGGCCGCCTCCTCCTCCAAGAACGCCGGGCTGTTCCTGCGCCAGATCAGGCTCGACACCTTCGCGCAAGAGCACGCGATCGTATCCCCGTCACTGCGACCCGGGCTGACGCTGCTCGAGTACTTCGACGCCGACGTGTCGGGCCGGGACTTCGCGCACGGAAAACCAGATCCCGAGATGTTCCTCGCCGCGGCGCATGAACTGGGGACCGCACCGCAGGACTCGGTCGTGATGGAGGACGCCCCGGCGGGCGTGCAGGCCGCCAAGGCCGGCGACATGGCGGCGATCGGGATCGCGCGAGCCAACGACGCCCCGCTCCTGGCCGCCGCGCACGCCGACATCGTGGTCACCACGCTCGACGACGTCGACCTCAGCGCGCTGGCCACCGGCCGCCTGACCACGAAGAGGCCCTAGCCTGGCCGCCTGGTCCAGGCTTAGTGCGGTCAGCGCATCCCGAGGCCGGTCGCGCCGTCCAGCAGCTCGCGGGCGATCTCCAGATGACCCGAATGCGCCGCGGTCTCCTCGATAATGTGCAAGATCACCACCTGAACGCTGGGTACCTCCTGGCCGCGATGGCGGCCACGCGGGACGTCGGACAGGCTGACCCC
>PLDT01000252.1:17765-22556 GCA_003136255.1 Actinomycetota bacterium | reverse complement strand
GACGTCTCGAGTTCGCTCACGCCCCGCACCGCGGAGATGTCCGCCGATGTGTACGGCCTGATCGTCCGGGAGATCCCGCAGCTGCGTGGCGATAAGCGGGTCCTGGCGCTGCTGGAATCCAGTGTCGCGGAAAACGTGGCCACCGTCCTGCACGTCATCCAGCACGGCATCGAGCTGGAGAACGTGCACGCGCCGGCGGCAGCGGAGGAATACGCCCGCCGGCTAGCCCAACGCGGCGTGCCCGCATCGGCCTTGCTGCGCGCCTACCGCATCGGGGCCACCCGGTTCCAGGACTGGTGCCTGGAGGAACTCGGGCGCAGCACCGACAATGCCTCGATCGTGAGCGCGGCCGGGCTGCGCATCGCCGACATCACCTCGGCCTACATCGACAAGGTGTCCGAGGAGGTGCTGTCCGCCTACGAAGCCGGGAAGGAGAACTGGCTGCGTAACCGCGGCGTGGCCCGCACCGCCCGGGTCCAGGCGTTGCTGCGAGGCGAGCGGGTCGACATCGCTGCCTCCGAGGCGATCCTGGGGTACCGGCTCCGGCAGCACCACGTTGGCGTGGTGTGCTGGAGCGACATGGCGACGTCGGCCGATGGCGCTCTGGGCGGGCTGGAACAGGCGATCGTGGAGCTGGCCCGCGAGGCGGGCCTGCAGGGGCGGCCGATCTTCCTGCCGCAAGACGAATCCAGCGCGTGGGCGTGGCTCCCGCTCGGCGCCAAGGACGACTTCCCCCGCGTGTGCGCCGCCGGAGCAGAATCCGGAATCCGGCTGGCCCTCGGCTCGGCTGGTTCTGGCGTCTCCGGCTTCCGCCGTACCCACCAGCAGGCCCTGGGCGCACAGGCCGTCGCGCTGGCGGCGGGCGGATCGGGACAGCCCATGACCAGTTTCGCCGATGTCGCGCCGCTGGCCCTGATGTCGGTTTCGACCGAGCTCATCCGGGCCTGGGTCATCGAGACCCTCGGGTCGCTCGCGGACGATGACGACCACCACGGCGTGCTGCGCGACACGCTCCGTGTCTTCCTGCGAGAGAACGGCAGCTTCGTGGCCGCCGCCGAACGGCTGACCCTGCACAAGAACACCGTCCGGTACCGGATAGGCAAGGCCGAGGAGAGCCTCGGCCGTCCGGTCGGCGAGGACCGCCTGCAAATTGAACTAGCCTTGCTCGCCGCCCAGTGGCTCGGCCCGGCGGTCCTGCGGCACGTCGGTCCGCCCCAGCTCTGACGCCGCCCGTCAGCCGTGAGGATATGCGCAGAGCACCCGCCGGGCAGGCAGGCGAGGTCGTCGTCCGCGGACCGAACGTCATGCGCGGCTACCTGGACCGCCCGGCGGAATCCGCTGAGGTGCTGCGCGGCGGCTGGCTGCACACCGGCGATGCCGGCTGGTTCGACGACGACGGCTATCTCATGCTGCTCGAACGACTGCGAGCCGGACGGGACGCGGAATAATCCCGCCATCGGCCTGGCGTGCCATGATTGCTGGCATGGGGCAGGCACCGGGGTCCGGACCGGGCTCCCGTGCCGACCACCCGCAGGACGTGGAGGTCACCGGCGACCTTCCGATGTCCTTGACCACCTTCGTGGGCCGAGAACGAGAGCTGGACGAGCTCCGGTCGCTGTTCCGGGCGGGGAAGCGGCTTGTCACCTTGGTTGGTATCGGGGGTATCGGTAAGACCCGTCTGGTTCTGGAGCTGGGCTTCAGCGCCGGTGACCTGGGTTGGGCGAAGGTCTACCTGGTTGAGCTTGCTCCGCTGGCCAACCCCGGCCTGGTCGAGGGCGCGGTGCTCGAATCGGTGGGCGGCGGATCCAGCCGATCTCCGCTGCAAGCGGCGGTGGAGTACCTGCGTGAGGCAACGGCCCTGCTGATACTGGACTCTTGCGAGCATGTCCTGGATGCGGCCCGACGGGTGGCCGAGGTGCTGTTGCGCGGGTGTCCATCGGTGGCGATTCTGGCCACCAGCCGTTCTCCACTTGACCTCGCGGGGGAGCTGGTCTGGCCAGTGCCCCCGCTCTCGATGCACAAGCGCAGCGCAGCAGGGGCGTCCGATGCGGCCCGGCTTTTTGCTGATCGGGCCAGTTACGCGCAATCACGGTTCGAGCTGAGCGAGGATGTCGCTGGAGCGGTTGAGACGATCGTCCGCCGGGTGGACGGCATCCCCTTGGCGATCGAGCTGGCCGCCGCTCGAGCTCGGGTTCTTTCCGCTGCGGAAATCGCCGGCGGCCTCGATGATCATTTGCGACTGCTGCGCGGCGGTCACCAGTCAGATCCTCGCCACCAGACCATCCGGGCGTCGTTGGACTGGAGTCATGAACTCCTCACCGGCTCCGAGCGCCAGCTGTTTGCCCGGTTGTCGGTCTTCTCGGGGGGCTTCGACCTGGAAGCCGCCACGGCGGTGGGTGCCGGGGGGGCCATCGCTGCGGGCCAGATCCTCGACGAGGTCCAGGGCCTAGTGGACAAGTCGCTGCTGGCGGTGGAGCGCAGGGCAGGTGCCACGCGCTTCCGGATGCTTGATTTCGTTCACCAGTACGCCTCCGAGCGCTTGGCCGCGACAGGCGAGGGCGCCGCGTTGGCGGACCGGCACCGTGCCTATTTCCGGGAATTGACCCAGCGCGCCGACCGGGAGCTGTGGGCCCTGGTCCCGGCCGGCCGCGCGCGGCTGGACGATGAGTCGCCCAACCTGCGAACGGCCATCGACGATGGCTGCGCCCGTGCGCCAGACGATGCCCTGGCCATGGCAGGAGCACTGGGCCTGTACTGGCGGGTGCGGGGGCGACTGGCGGAGGGGGTGACGGCGACCGAGCAGAGCCTGCGTGCCGCCCCGCCTGAGCCTTCCCCGGGCCGGGCTCTCGCCCTGGCCAAGCTGTCGCTTTTGTCGTTCTGGCCCGGCGATTTCGCCCGCACGCAGTCCGCCGCCACCTCGGCTCTGGAAATGGGCGCGGCGGTTGACGATATCCGCTCGCAGGCCCTCGCTCTGGGCCAGCTCGGGGCTCTGGTCATATTGGCTGATCCCGGTACCGGCGATCCGATGCTCATGCGGGCGGCTGAGCTGGCCCGGACGGCAGGAGACGACGCTGCGCTGTGCGACTCGCTGACCCCGTTGGCGATNNACCGCTTGGTCGGCCGGGGACCTGGCCGGCGCTCGCGCTCACGGTGAGCGGGCGCTGGCCATGATGCCCGGACAGGACGCGCTGAGCCGGTACTGCGCGGTTGAGATCTTGTGCTTGCTCGACGCCAGCATGGGCGCGGCGGACGCCGCCCGCGAGCGGGCCGAAGCTGATCTGGAGCAATCCAGGCAGGAAAGGCTGCGTCTCGGAACCGGGGTGCTCATGCACGCCTTGGGCGTCGCGGCCCTGGCGGCCGGCGATCTCGATCGAGCGGAACAGTGGGCCACGAGCTTGTATGAGCACGAATCCGAGGTCTGCTATCTCGCCTGGCACGCCCAGGAGATCCTGGTTGCCGTGGCGCTGGCCCGCGGCGACGGCGCAGCGGCCAAGATCGGAGTCGAGCGGCTCCTGGCTGCCGCCGAACCCTTGAGGAACCGGCGGGCCCGGGCCGTGGGCCACCTCGGGCTGGCCCGGGCCCTCCTGCTCGAGGGTGACGACGAGCGGGCTGAGTCGGTCACGCACGACGCACTCAAGGTGCTCATGGATAACGGGTGGCGTCCGGGGGTGATCGACGCCCTCGATGTGATCGCTGAGGTCGCCTTGTTCACGGGTCGGCATGAGCGCGCCGTCCGGCTCATGGCTGCCGCCCAGAAGGAGCGGACCACGCTCGGCCTGGTGGCTTTCCCCATGCTCAGGGAGCGAACTGAGCGGAACCTGGCCCCGGCCGGAGCCGCACTGGGCGAGGAGAATCTTGAACGGGCGCTGCAGGACGGCGCCCGGCTGTCGGTCCAGGAGGCCGTGGCCTACGCCCAGCGGGGCCGGGGGGAGCACGCGGACGCCACGCACGGGTGGGCCAGCCTGAGCCCGGTGGAGCGGCAAGTGGTCGAGCTGGCCAGCCAAGGCCTGAGCAATCCTGACATCGCGAGGGAACTGTTCATCTCTCGCAATACGGTCAAGGTGTACCTTTCGCGCGCTTACGCCAAGCTCGGCGTGGCCAACCGGACCGAGCTGGCCCGGCTCGCAACCCGCCACTCGCAGGCCCGCCAGCAACGCTGAGAAGTCATACCCAGCTGGGTGATGTTCCGCGGCAGAGTCATCTATACCGTCAGGGCCAGGGAGAACAAGCACACCACGGCCTGGCATAGGTGAGGGACATGAAGCAAGCACAGGCGGAACCAGTCCGGCTGCCCCGGGCGGACGCACAGGCGCCGCAGGGTCTTGAACTGCGGCACCTGCGATATCTCGTCGCGGTCGCCGACGCCGGCACCTTCACCCGCGCCGCGGAGCGGTTGTTCATCGCCCAGCCGACCCTCAGCCAGCAGATCCGGCGGCTGGAACAGATCGTCGGCACGCCGCTGCTGCACCGCCGGCCCGACGGGGTGCGGCTCACCGCGGCGGGCGCCGTGCTGCTGGACGCCGCCCGGGACGCGCAGGCCGCGGTCGACCACGCGGTCAGCCAGACCCGGCAGGCGGCGGGCCTGGGACGGGCGCGGCTGCGGGTCGTCCTGCCGGCGGATCTGCCGGACTCCCTGGCCGTCCAGACCGCCTCCCGGCTGCGCTCGGCCGCCGATTCCGCCGGGGTCGCCGTCAGCTGGATGGACACCCCGCTGGACGCGGAGTTCTCGCCGATCCGCGAGCACCGGGCCGACGCCGGCCTGGGCTGGCTGACGGTCAGCCCCGACACGCT
>PLDT01000252.1:0-17668 GCA_003136255.1 Actinomycetota bacterium | reverse complement strand
CGCTGACCGCGACGGCGGCCCTGGTCTGGAACGGCGACCTGCCCCGCCCGCTGCAGCAGATCCTGTTCGACACCGCCGACGGCGCGACCCGGCCCGCACCAGCATCCCTGTCCCGCGCTGGCTGATAGCGCGGGCCTATGGCGCCACAGGCAGTATCGCTTTCCCGATTCCCGGCCGGGCGGGTGGACTGGCAAGTGAAGAAATATGCACCCTGGCCCGCTACCGGGAGGACACAAACGCTATGAGCCAGACCAAGGACATCCGCGACGCCGTCGAACGCGAGCTCAGCTACGACCCGCTCGTCAATGACTCCGATATCTCGGTGAAGAACATCAACGGGGACGTGGCGCTGAACGGCACCGTGCCCAGCTACCCGCAGTACCTCGGGGCCGCCGCCGCGGCGCGGCGCGTCGCCGGGGTGAACAAGCTGCAGAACCACCTCGAGGTCGTCCTGGCGACCGGGGACTACCGGGACGACGCGACGCTGACCACGACCGCGAACGACGCGCTGTCGCTGAACGTCGCCGTGCCCGACGGCGTCGAGGCGACCGCGCGGGACGGCAACCTGACCCTGACCGGCACGGTGACCTACGGCACCGAGCGGACCGCGGCCGAGCAGGCGGTGGCGTACCTGACCGGAGTTCGCAACGTCAAGGACGACATCGACATCAGCGCCGGCGCCGACCCGGTGGACGTCACCCTTAACGTGCAGGACGCGCTGGACCGCTACGCGCTGGTTCCCGACGATAGCGACGTGGCCGTGGATACCAGCGGGAACACGGTGACGCTGACCGGCCACGTCCGCACCTGGGCCGAGCACGACGCGGTCATCGACGCGACGTGGATGGCGGCCGGCGTCTACGACGTCCGCGACGACCTGTACATCACCGGCTGACCGGCCGGCGCACGCGCAGCCCGGCCCCCGGCGCACCCGCTTGCGCCGGGGCCGGCGGCGACCGAGGGTTGAGGGCATGAACGCTACGCGTAACCCGGTGCCGCCGGGGTCCGGCCGGCGGTTCGCGCTGGACTCGGCGGCCGGACGGCTGACCCCGGCCGAACGGGCCGAGCGGGGCAAGGCCGCCCGGTCCGCGGTGCCCCGGGCCAGCCATGCCGTCTACGACCCGCCCGCGGACCGCCCGGATCCGGTGGGCCTGCTCGAACGCCAGGCCGTCACGCGGCTGCCCGACCTGGTACCGGTCCGCTACGCCCGGATGCTGGCCTCGCCGTTCAGCTACTTCCGCGGCGCGGCCCTGTCGATGGCCGCCGACCTCGCGGCCACGCCCGTGTCAGGCCTGGCCGTGCAGGCCTGCGGCGANNGCGGTCGCCCGGTACCGCGAGGCGATGCGCGTTTTCGCCGGTCAGGGCGACCTGGCCGTCTGGTACGCCCGCGCGGAAACGGGGGCGCTGCGCGAGCAGTTCGGATCCCAGCTCGCCGCCCGGGAGCAGGGACAGGCAGACCGGGCGGTGGCCAAGGCACGGACCCGGGACAGCCTGCAGGCCCTGGCCAAGCTGACCCAGCAGGTGGACGGCAGGCCGCGGATCGTGGCCGACCCGCCCCTGGTTGTGCCGCTGTCCGACCTGATCGCGGGCGCGGCGGACCAGGCGAAGCTGGAAACCGAGCTCAGGAGGCTGATCGGCGGCTACCGGCGCACCCTGGAAACCGACCGCCGCTACCTGCTGGAGCAGTTCGAGTTCACCGACATGGCCCGCAAGGTGGTCGGCGTCGGCAGCGTCGGGACCCGCTGCTGGATCGTCCTGATGCTCGGGCGCGACGCCTCGGACCCGCTATTCTTGCAGGTGAAAGAGGCCGAACGGTCCGTACTCGAGGACTTCGCCGGGGCCAGCCAATACGCCAACCACGGCCAGCGGGTGGTGGCCGGGCAGCGGCTCATGCAGGCCGCCAGCGACATCTTCCTCGGCTGGCAGCGCGCCCAGGTCGACCCCGACGGCCGGCCGCACGACTTCTACGTCCGCCAGCTACGGGACGGGAAGTTCTCCGCCGACATTGAAGCGCTGACCGCGACGGGAATGCGCGCCTACGGCGAGCTATGCGGCTGGACGCTGGCCCGGGCGCATGCCCGGTCCGGGGACCGGATCGCCATCGCCGCCTACCTCGGCCAATCCGCCGTCTTCGACCAGGCCATCGCCGAGTTCGCCGCCGCCTACGCCGACCAGAACGAGCGTGACCACCAAGCCCTCACCGCCGCCGTCGCCTCCGGACGCGTGACCGCGTCGAGGTAGCCGCCGAGCTGATGCACCGTGACCTGCGCCACAGCGGCCGATGGAGCCACCTCACCCTACGCTGAGCGGGTCCGGTAGACCCGTCACAACCTTGACTGGTCTGCGCTCTCAGTGCTGACCTTGCCGTTTCCTGCGGCGGGTTCGGGCGCGGGGATGTTTCCCGCGGCGGGTTCAACCGCCGGGCCGTCCCAGTGCCGCCAGATGAGCCGGTGCACGGGAATGAGCCGGGGGATGTCGCGCAGCCCAGGGATGAACGGCACGCACAGCAGCAAGATGGTAGCCACGCCGGTCATGTAGATGGCGATCATGTCGATGTTGGCCGAGTTGGTCCAGCCCGGGACCTGGTACCACAGCGTGTACAGCCACAGCCACGGCTGGCCCGGGTAGCTGCCGGGCTCGTTCATCACGCCCCACTGGCTGCCGGTCAGGCCCAGCGCCTGGGCCTGATTGGAGAAGTAGGCGCCGTCCTCGATGAACAATAGAGGCTTGGTAAAGTTGGTGCCGTAGAACGCCTGCTGGCCGAGCAGGTCGGTGTCCAGCGCGCCGCTGCGCGCCAGGGTGAGTTCTCCGGCCATCATGGCCGGGACCGGGCCGTCCTTAGCCGCGGGGACGACCGGGCTGCTGTTCACGAACTTCACCTTCGCCACCGCGTTCCCGTACGCGGTGGCCCAACTCAGCTGCTGGGCGGCGGAGGCGGCCTTATAGCTGGCCAGCGGACCGGCGACGGCTGGGTCGGTGACGGCGAGCGCGGTCAGCGGCCCGACGACGAAGTCTTGCGCGGCGTTGACCGGCTGGGTAACCCCGAACCAGGTTTGCGGGGAGAACAGGAGCTTCTGGACGCTGCCGCTCTGGTTGTTGTAAGGCGGCCCGTAGGTAGCGGTTTCGCTGGTTCCGTTCAGCTCGCTGGCGGCGGTGCCCAGGAAGTCGGCGGGCGCCAGCCGGGCCCAGGTCGCGATGGTGATCGGCGGCACGTCCGGTGAGGACAGCAGGCCGGACAGGCCCAGCGTGAGCGCCAGCACGACCACCGACGCGATGGTGCCTTCCTTCAGCAGGTCATAACGCCGGTTCGGGCCTCGCCACGGCGCGGCGTCGGCTGCGGCGATGGCGCGCCGCCGCAGCCGCCTGCTCCCGGTGACCTTGGGATGCGCGTCGATCGGGTGCGAGACCCCGCGGACCCGGACCAGCAGCACGTGCGCGCCGATGATCGCGATCAGCGCGATCGGGATGAGCACGATGTGCCACATCAGCATCTGGCCGAAGTTCATCACGTTGAAGAACGCGCCGACCCCGACCGAGTCGAACGCGTCCTTGCCGCTGGTGGAGATCCACTGCGAGTCGAAGTTCTGCTGGGACACGTACCCGGTGAAACACTCGACGACGGCGGCCAGGAACGCGACCACGCCGGTGATCCAGGTCAGGGTGCGGCGGCCGCGCCAGGCGGCCATCCAGAACTTGCCCCACAGGTGGATGACGAGCAGCGCCATGAACAGCTCGACGCTCCACACGTGCAGGCTGTTGAAGAAATGCCCGACCGGGTTGTAATGCCACCAGTCCGGGCCGCCGAGCGCCAGGCCGAACCCGGACACGATCACCACGCCCAGCGCGGCCAGGGAACCGACGCCGAACACGTAGATCCACGATGCGACATAGGCGGGCTGGGTGTCGGGCAGCAGCTTGCCCGGCGGCAGCGACTTCAGCGCGCGGCGCCGCACCCGGGCGCTCCACATATCAGCGGTGCCGTCATCAGCCGGATCGCTCGCCGCGGCCAGGCCGCCGTCCCCGGTACCGTCCGTGCCCGTGCCGTCAAGCGCGGTGGGCTCCTGGCGGACCCCTCGCGGGAACGGCAGCAGCAGCGCGGCGCCGAAGATGACGACCATCACCGCGATCAGGACCAGGTTCGCCACCGAGATGTCGAAGATCGACCAATGCACGAAGGCGCCCGGCTGATTCATGTTGATCGCCAGAGCGGGAAAGGCCTGGCCAGCAGATCCTGTCATAATGCCACCTCGGCGTGCATACACGCGCACGGTGCCGCCGAGGTCTGGGGCAGCTTTATCCTGACCTCGGGTTCAGCGCTCGCACACGCCGAAGCCCGATGCTCAGGACAGTACGCCCGATAAACCGCGGCGACAAGGCCGCGTTTATCCCCTCTCGAGGGAGCGCATCGCCCCCGGCCCGATGGTGGCCAGCTCGCGCTGAACCGTCCAGGCAACAGCAGAGAACCGCAAAGTAGTTCGTCCCCGGCTGTGTACCTGGCGGGCGGCCCGCGCTACGCCCTGGCGGTGGTACGCCGCGTCCGGTGGCGCCGCCGCCGGACGACGCTGACCGTGATCACGGCGACCGCCAGCACCGCCTCGATCTCGCAGGTCCGGATTAGGTTGCCGGTATCGGCGAGGTGGAACCCGTTGTCGGAACGGACCCTGATCACCCCGGTCTTGATTTGCTCCTTGATCTGCTCTAGCCGCAGGAGGGCCTCGGGCGAGGGTGCCGGTCTGGGGCCGGCGCCGCCGGAGGTATGTGCCCACAGCACGCCCAGCCCGACGATGACTGCCACCACGAGCACCACCGCGGCGAGATGCCGGAGGAACTTCACCGTGACCGCCCCGGACGCCAGGCGGCGAAACGGCGGGCCACGCCCACGACCCACCGCCAGTCCAGCGCGGCGTGGATGGGCACGAGGATCAGCGTCAGCGTCGCCGTGGTGTCGTGCATCTGCCGCCAGAAAGANNGGTGGTGCGGATCACCCAGTCCCAGTGCAGCGTGAGGTGGACCAGCAAGACCACGCCAAGCCCGATGCCGAGCCATTCATGGGTGGCGATCCCGGTGAATCCCAGGCTGTAGGCGAGCGTGTAGGCGACCAGCAGGAGGGCGTCGAGCCAGAAGTCGAGCCGGGTCCGGGCCAGGATCCGCCGACGGCTGGCGGTGACCGGGGAATCCGCCGCCGGAGTCGCGGGACCCGCGTTCATAGGCCAACAGTGCCGTCGCATGGCCGCGCCGCGCATCGGTCTCGCGGACGATTTATGGCGCCGCGGTAGTCCTCAGGGGTAATCCGCGAGGACTACCCCCGGAGGCGCATCACGACTGTGGCCTAGGCCGGAGGGGGCATCGAGCCCCGCCTCTGGCCCACGCCACGAAATAGCCAGGCGGTCAGTGCTTGGTCAGGTGCTTTGCCGCGCGGCGGCCGAGGCGATGGGCCGCCTTAGCGATGATGGCCGTCTTCACAGCCTGGCGGGCGATACGACGTCGACGCATGATCCGGGTTCCTTTCACGGACGTGGTGCCAGTGACGTTTCGGGTTCTGACGTTTCGGGTTCTGGCCTGCGGTGGCCCGGTCAGGACGCCGCGGCCAGTTGGGCGATCTCGGCGGTGAGCAGGTCCTGGGGGATACGTGCTCCTTCCAGCAGCACGCCGCCGGAGCGGTCCAGCGCGCTGGCCAAGGGCGCCGCCCACAGGTCCTCCAGGAGCAGCACGGCGGCCGCGCAGCCCGGGTCGAGTTCGCTAGCCACGAAGTCCAGGTCATCGGGGCCGATCAGGCCACCGACCTCGCCGTCGATCTCGGCGAAGCCGACCAGGTTCTCGAGCTCATCGAACTCGAGAACATTGACGCCACCAGAGGCGTCCTTGGTGACGAAGACGATGTCGAGAATGCGGATTACTTTCTTGTCGATCAGGTCGGCCAACTCGGGAGCGATCTCCTCGCTGATGTTCCCATCGGGGAACGCGATGACGAGATACTCAATGGGCACAGTCGCCATGGTTAAGCCCTCCTCCTTGTTTTCTCCCAGATAATTCCGGCTGATCGGAAATTTCTGATCACGGTTACCGGATAATGCGGCAGGACGGCTGCTCGCCGCTCCCTTATCAGTTCACGCCAGCTGACGGTTTCTGCAAAGGAGATGCCGGCTCTGGCCAGATCGGCCGGCCCTATATAAGCAGCCGACGGGTCCGGCAGGTCGAGCCGAAGCTGTGGGCTATGTCCTTATCGGTCACGCGTCTTGGCCAGGCACCGGCACAGCGCGTTCACTGGTCCCATGGCCTTGACGGCGGCGCGCACGCGACTGTACCGGGACGGGAAGCTCGAGCTTGAGGACTTCCCGGTGGCCGACATCAGCGAATACCTGGCTGATGAGTCCGTCACCATATGGCTGGACCTGCGGGACCCCGACCCCGGCCACGACGACCTCGCCGTGCTGAGCGAGGAGTTCGGCCTGCACCCGGTGGCGGTCGAGGCGGCGCTGCAGCACACCCGGCGGCCCAAGCTGGCCCGCTACCGCGATTACCTGTTCCTGACCGCCTACGCGGCGCGGCTGGACGCCGTCAGCGGCGAGCTGGCCACCAGCGGGGTCGCCGCGTTCATCACCAGCCAGGCGCTGATCACCATCCGCCAGGACGACGGGCTGGACATCGACGCGGTCGTCCAGCGCTGGGACGAAACGGCCAACCTGGCCAAATTCGGGGTCGGCTACCTGCTCTACGGGCTACTGGACTACATCGTCGATAGCCAGTCCGAGGCGGTCCAGAGCCTGGATGACTGCATGGAGGAGCTGGAGGACCGGCTGTTCGACGGCGTGCCGCGGGGCCTGGAGGTCCAGCGGCGCGTCTTCGCGCTGCGCAAGAGCCTGGTCTTGCTCCGCCGGATCGTGTTCCCCATGAGCGAGATAGTCGGCGAGCTGATGCGCCGTGACCTGCGCATCGTGGGCGATGACCTGATGCCGTATTACCAGGACGTCTACGATGAGGCGCTGCACGCCGCCGAGCGGACCGACAGCCTGCGCGACCTGGTGACGAGCATCCTGGAGGCGAACGTGACCATCCAGGGCAACCGGTTGAACGTCATCACCAAGAAGGTCACCGGCTGGGCCGCGATCATCGCCGTCCCCACGTTCATTACCGGATTCTTCGGGATGAACGTGCCCTACCCAGGCTTCGGCGAGAAAGCTGGCCTGGCCGTCTCCGTCGCCGCCATGGCCCTGACCGGTCTGGTGCTCTACCTCGTCTTCAAGCGCAAGGACTGGTTGTAAGACCGTAGGTCCTGGCGGCGGCGCCGGAGGGGCGACGGTGCGCCTGGCGATGCGCCAGGAGCCTTCGGTGCGGCGGAGTTCGTACCTGTCGCAGCATTGGCCGGAGCTATGGCCGCTCACTGGCTCGTTCAGAAGACGACGCTGTCGGCGGTGTCGAAGAGCACCTGCTGCAGCACGCGTGGCAGATCACCACTCCAGACCAGGGCCGCCGCGGCGGTCAGGGGAGCTCCGTCGATCCGGGAGCGGACCAGGTCGGCCGGGTCGGCCGCCGGATCTGGTTGCGCCGGTCCCGGCCAGCCCCCGAGGCGTTGGCGGGGGCCGGTCAGCACCGCGGTGGGCCGGCTAGTACTCGCGGCCAAGGCCAACGTGATCGGCAGCGACCGCCGGAACGGCGGGTCGGTGAAGTCGAAGTGCGGGTTCACTTCCCGCAGGACCGCCAGCCACGCGTCGTAGGTGACCGGGCTGAGCCGGCGCGGACCGTGGACGACGTCCAGGCCCGCCAGCTCGCCCAGTCCGATCACCCGGCCAGCGATCCCAGGGGGCAGCCACACGTCGGGCTCAAACTCTCCCAGGCTCATCACCTCCAGCGCGGCCGGCATGTCTTCACCCGCCGCGGCCAGCCAGCCCAGGCCGGCATCGACGCGGCGCCGCAGGACCGGGGAGAACTCCCCGTCGAGCGGCGCCTCGATCCAGGCCACATCGACGCCGGCGGCCTTGGCCGCGGCCCGCAGCCGCGACGCGACGTCCACGGCCAGGTCCTCGGGCAGGAAGGGCGGCACCGCGAACCGCAGCCGCGGCCGGCCCAGGCCCGCCGCCTGCCGGGTCTGGCTCACCCCGTGATCGACCCGCGACAGCACCGCCCGGGACTCGTCCAGCAGCACGCTGCCCGCCTCGGTCAGCCGCACGCCCTCCCGCCGGCGCTGGAGCAACGGCGTGCCCACGATCTCCTCTAGCCGCCGGATCTGCTGGCTCAGCGTCGGCTGCGCGATGAACATCTGTTCCGCCGCGTGCGTGAACGTGCCGGCGTCGGCCACCGCCACGAAGTAGCGCAAATGCCGCAGCTCTACGCCCTGCAGCGCGCCGCCAGGATCCGGCCGCTCCGCCGATCCCGCCCGGGCCTCATCCATCGTGGTCATCGTGCACCTTCCGTTGGTCGAGGCGGTTCAAAGCAGCGGCCGACCGGGCGTGACGATGCTGGCCAAGTGCGGCGTTCTTCAAGGAAACCTGACCAGGCGGGTCGTGAATATCGGCCCGCTGACGACAGTTGCGGGGGCGGCGGTCGAAGGTCCTGACCTGGCCGGAAACAGGCGCGAACGGGCCGGCGGCGGGAGCGGACGGCATCGGCGTGGGCCTAGGCGCTGTCGATGCGGCTGACCGCGCGCCGCGGGCGAGTGGGCTACGTCAGTTGACGTATGTCGTCGCGGCGGCGGCCGCTACGCGGAGACGCCCTGGCGCAGCGCCTCGCGGACGATATCGACCCGGCCTTTCGCGCCGAGCTTAGTAAGGATGTGCGAGATGTGGGTCTGCACGGTCCGCCGGGACAGGAACATGCCCCGGGCGATGTCCGGCGTGGCCGCGCCCCCGGCGACCAGGGCGGCGATCTTGACCTCGGTCGGAGTAAGCGCCTCCCAGCCCGAGGTGGCGCGCGGCCCGCGCCGGCTGCGGACGCCGCGCCTGATGCCGTAGGGACGAAGACGGCTGTCGGCCCGGCGGATGTCCCAGGCTGCCTGCAGGCCGTCGTAGCGGCCGACCGCCTCGTGCAGGGTGACCCTGGCCTCGTCGCCGCGACCGCGCTCGGCCAGGACAACCGCCAGGTCCTCCAGGGCGGCCGGCAGCTCCACCGCGGGCCCGGCCGACCGGTAGTGCGCGACCGCGTCTCGCAGCGGACTCGGATCAGACATGAGCAGTCCCCGGCATCGCAGGCTGGCCGCGGCCGCCCGGGCCGGCTGGGTCTCCGCAGCGGCCTCCGCCTGGCAGGCCTGCGCCGCGGCCTGCGCCATCTGCCTGTCCCCGGCGGCGAGCGCCAGCCGGACCAGGTCGGGCAGCCACTGGTGGATCAGGGTCATCTCACCGTCGCGGCGCGGCAGGATCTCGGCCAGCCTCGCCATGGCCGGGCGGATTTCCCCGCCCTGTTCCAGCGCGAGCGCGTGCGCGGCGACCAGGAAGTCCTGGTTCTCCCGGTCGCCGACCGCCTGAATGGGCAGAGCCAGGCCCTGGCGGAGTTGCTGGCCGGCCGTGGTGCGCTGGTCCCGGCGCCCGGCGATGAGCGCGGTCACACCGTGGACCAGCAGCGCAGCCCAGCCTTCGTGCAGGAAGGTCGCCGTCAGCGCGGGAACATCGTCGCCCTCACCCGGGCTCAGCTCGGCCAGCGCGTCGTCCCACTGGCCGAGCCAGTACCGGAGCACCGCCGCGGTGACCCAGGTGCCGCGATCGGGACTCCCGCTGCGCTGGGCGAACTCACGAGCGTGGTGGAGGGTCAGCTCGGCTTCCGGCCAGCGGTCGAGGTTCTGCAGCGTGAAGATCTGGACCTCAAGGGCGTACGCGCGCAGGTCCGCGTAGCCGGCGTCGTCGGGCAGCACGCGCAGCGCCCGTTCGACGTAGTCAAGCGCGGCCGCATGGTCGCGCCTGACGCCATGGCTCAGCCACAGATCGGTCAGGGCGTGAGCGGTCGCGAACACGTCGCCGGCCTCCTCGGCGACGGCGAGGGCCCGGCGGGCGGTCACGTCCGACGCGTCTAGGTCGCCAGTGCTCGCCCGCTCGAGCATCGCGAGCAAGGCCAGCATCCGGGCCTGCCAGGTGCGGGGCAGGTCGGCGGACGCCAGCGCCTGCCACACCGTGGCGATCGCCTCGTCGTAGTCGCCCGCGCTGGCCTGGGCGCGCGCCAGTACGGAGTACGTCTCGGCCCGCCGCACCGGGTCGGTCATCACCGGCAGCGCCCGGCTGGCCCGCCTGGCCGCTTCCGCGTAGGACCCAGCGGTGAACAGAGCCCAGGCCAGGCTGGCCGTGAGCGCGCCCCAGGCCGCATCGCCGCTGGGCGTCTCGTCCAGTTCCCGGCGCAGCAAGTCGGCCGCGAGCCGCGGTGCCCGGATGATCAGCGAGGGCGCGGATTCGATGAGCCACCGCCGCGCCCAGTCCTCACCCGGGCGGTTCGAGGCGGACAGCTGCTTCGCGACGCTCAGGGCGTCCGCGCCGGAGGCCGCGAGTTCTCGCGCCGCCTCGGCGTGCAGCGCCGTGCGCAGCGCGGCCGGCATGCTCCCGTACAGCGCCTGGCTGATCAGCAGATGCCGGAACGCCAGCTCCGGACCGGATCCGACCAGGATGCCCGCCGCTACGGCCTCCTGCAGGCCGTCCGCCAGGTCGGACACCGGCCGGCGCAGTACCACGGCCAAGTCGGTGACCGCGAACCTCCCGCCCAGCAGCGCGGCGGTCCGCAGCAGCCGCGCCGTCTCGGCCGACACCGAGCTGAGCCGGTCAGTCAGCACCGCGGTCAACGAGGCTGGCAACTGCTCCCGGGCCGCGGAGACCTCGGCGGTCGGTTTTATCTCTAGCGCCTGCTCACGCACCAAGGCGTCGACCAGTTCGCGCACGTACAGCGGATTGCCGGCCGCCTGGGCCGTCAGCCGGCGCAGCGCTTCCCCGGGCGGCGCTCCCACCATCGCCGTGACCAGGGCGGCCACGTCCGTTTCTGGCAGCGGGCCAAGCGTGATCACCGCACCGCCGCGGCGCACGACCGCCGCCCGCACCTGCTGGACCTCCGGCCGGCGCGGAGCCGGCCGGCAGGTCGCGATCAGCAGCAGCCGCAGCTGGTCGATGGAGGCGGCGAGCTGGTGCCAGATCAGCAGCGACGCGTCGTCGGCCCATTGCAGGTCGTCGATGACCAGCACCGTGGGGGCGGCCGCGCACACCTCCTCGGCCAGCGACATCAGCACCTCGACGCCGTTAACCGCNNGAGCCCGGCCGCACCTGCAGGCAGTCCTGCATCACGCTCAGCGGCATCCGCTCGGTGAGCTGGTCCGCGAACCCCCACCCGATATCCCACCCCGGCTCGCTCACTCCCGCCAGGGCCTCGACGACCAGGGACGACTTGCCGATGCCAGGTTCGCCCTCGACCCAGACCACCGCTCCCTCGTCACGGCACAGCGCCTCGACACCCGCGCGCAGGGTGGCGAGCTCCGGTCCGCGGCCCACCCACTGTGGCGGCCGGTCGATGGGCCACATGCTAGTAACGTAAGCCCCGCCTAGAACCGGTACGTAGCCAGCACCGGTCGCCGGATCGGCAGCGACCACCGGGAATCGCCCGTGCTGGCCAGAAGCCGTCGGCTATCGCGCTATTGGCGGCAGGTGTTGGCCAACGCCGCGGGTCTCGGGCTGCACTGGTGCTGATACCGGGCAAGGAGGATCGCGATGACGACCTGCGCCGCGGAACAGCTCGCGACCGAGGCCGACCGGGGGCGGGCGGCGCTGCTCGCGGCGGTCAGCCATGATCTGCGCGCGCCGCTCGCCGCGGCCAAGGCGGCGGTGAGCGGCCTGCGCTTGCGGGACGCCCGCCTGACCGCTGAGGATCGCGAGGAACTGCTGGCTGCCGCCGAGGAGTCCCTCGACCTGCTCGGCCGCCTCGCGGCGAGCCTGCTGGACGTGAGCCGGCTCCAGGCCGGGGCGCTGGCGGTCTTCCCCAGGCCCGCCGATCTCGGCGGGATCGTCGCGGACTGCCTCGATGCCCTCGGACCGCAGGCGCGACCGGTGCGGGCGGACATCCCGTCCGCGCTGCGCGAGGTCATGGCCGACCCGGCGATCATGGAGCGGGTCATCGCGAACCTGGTCGGCAACGCGCTGCGGTACTCTCCCGCGGCATCGCCGCCGCTGGTGACGGCCAGGGATCTCGGGGACCGGGTGCAGTTGTGCGTGATCGACCACGGGACGGGGATCCCCGAAGCCGACCGGAAACGCGCGTTCCTGCCCTTCCAGCGCCTCGGCGACCCGAGCGAGCGAACCGGCATCGGGCTCGGCCTGGTGGTGTCCCGCGGCCTGGCCGAGGCGATGGGCGGCACCGTGGAACCGGAGGAGACCCCGGGCGGCGGACTGACCATGGTCGTGTCGCTGCCCGCGGCGCCTGCCCGGCCAGCCGCCGAGTTCGGCGTTCGCCGGATACGGGCCGCGTGAGCCCCGGCGCAGGCGGGTGCGCCGGGGCCAGCTTTGCCGCTGGACCGGCCGGTCAGCCGGTGACGTCCAGGTCGTCTTGGACGTCGTAGACACCGGTGGCCATCCACGCGGCGTCGAGGACCGCGTCGTGCTCGGCCCAGGTGCGGACGTGGCCGGTCAGCGTCACGGTGTTCCCGCTCGTGTCCACGGCCACGTCGCTGTCGTCGGGGATCAGCGCGTAGCGGTCCAGGGCGTCCTGGNNGTCGTCCCTGACGTTGCGGACGCCGGTCAGGTACGCCACCGCCTGCTCGGCCGCGATCCGGTCGGTGCCGTAACGCACAATCCCGGTCAGGGTCACGTTGCCGTTGCTCGCGGTCGCCTCCACGCTGTCCGGCACGGCGACGTTCAGGGTGAGCGCGTTGTTCGCGGTGGTGGTCAGCGTCGCGTCGTCCCGGTAGTCCCCGGTCGGCAGCACGACCTCCAGGTGGTTCTGCAGGTTCTTTACCCCGGCGACGCGCCGCGCCGCGGCGGCGGCCTCGAGGTACTGGGGGTAGCTGGGCACGGTGCCGTTCAGCGCCACGTCCCCGTTGATGTTCTTCACCGAAATATCGGAGTCATCCATCAGCGGGTCGAAGCTGAGCTCGCCTTCACGACCACCGATATGGCGGGCGTTCGGGCGGAATGGGAGCGATATCGGGACGGTGTGCGGGCACCAGGGGTCGTTCGGCATAACTCTTTTGCGAGGTGAAGGCGGCCAGTGTTAGGTGGCCGGTGCGGGCGCGGGCTTGGTTTTGCCGTCGGGGGCCCGGCGGAGCCGCAGGCGGATATAGGCGATCGCGCCGGGGATGAGCGGGAGCCAGAAGTTCACGATCCGGTAGCCGAGGACGGCCAGCACCGCCGTGGCGCGCGGCGCGCCGAAGCCGACGGTGATGGCCACCAGCGTGACCTCGATGACGCCCAGGCCGCCGGGGGTCAGCGGGATGGCGCTGGCGATGTTCGCCGCCGCGTAGGCGACGGTCAGCGGGCCGAAGCCGGGCTGGTATCTCAGCGCCAGGAAGACCAGGTCGAGTGAGAGCAGGTCGAAGAGCAGGTCGCCTGAGGCGAACGCGAAGCTGACCGCGAAGGCGCGTCCGGTCAGCGCGGTCCGGGCCAGGGAGGCGAGCCGGGCGCTGGTCTGGCCGACCTGGTCGGGGTCGATGCTCGGCCGGACGTGCTTGGCTACGCTCGCGGCCCAGCGCCCGGCCCGGCCGGCGATGGCGGGATGGGCGCCCACCGCGAGCAGCACGGCTAGCGCCGCCGCGACACCGAAGACGGCGATGCCCGCGATCACGAGGTACTGGTGGGAGACGTGCCGGCCGGCCGTGGCCACGAACCCGGTCGCGAACAGGACGATCAGCGCGATCGTGGAGGTCAGGCTGGTCAGGGCGATGGCTTCGCCGGTAGTGGTTGCGGCGATGCCGTCGGCCTCCAGCGCGCTGGCGTTCACCAGCGTGCCGGTGGCCGAGCCGAACGGGGTGAGGTGGCTGACGAAGAAGGTGGCCATGATGACGTCCGCGGCCAGCCGGAACCGGATCCGCGCCCCGAGGGCGGCCAGCACCCGCCGGTAGAGCTGGGCGTAGCAGCCGAGCGAGAGCGCCTGGGCCACGATCGCCGCGACCAGGAAGGCCGGGCGGGCGTGCCGCAGGCCCGCCGCGTCGCGGGTCAGCCCGCCCAGCCGCGGCAGCAGTCCGTAGATGCCCGCGGCCAGGGCCACGAGCAGCACGCCGTGCACGATCCAGCGCACGGCCGGGTGCCGCCGGCCCCCGTGTTTCGGCGGCGCCCGGTCCGCGCTCGCGCCCTTCGGGGTGTCCGCGCTCGGGTTCTGGTTAGCCTGTGACATCGAGGTAGTCGCGGACCTGCAGGACGCCGGGGGCCATCCAGGTGGCGCCGACCACCGCGTCGTGCTCGGCCCAGGTGCGGACGTGCCCGCCCAGGGTTACCGTGTTGCCGCTGGCGTCGACGTGGACGTCGCTGTCGTCCTCGACGATCGCGTTGCGATCCAGCGCGTCCTGCACGAGCCCGGTTACGTCGACCGGATCGGCGTCGCCGGCGATCTCGATCTCGTCCTTGACGTTGCGGACGCCGGTCAGCCCGGCGACCGCCAGTTCGGCCGCCGCGCGCTGCCTGCCGAAGTCGACCAGGCCGGTCAGGGTCAGGTTGCCGTCCCGCGCGCTGGCCTCCACGCCGTCCGGGACGGTGACGTTCAGCGTCAGCGCGTTGTTGGCCGCGGTCGTCAGCCACGGGTCGTCGCGGTAGTCCCCGTCCGGCAGCACGACGGACAGGTGGTTGTGCACGTTCTTCACCCCGGAGACGCGCTGCGCGGCGGCGGCGGCCTCCAGGTACTGCGGATAGCTCGGCACGGTGCCGTTCAGCCCCACCTCCCCGTTCATGTTCCTGACCGTGATGTCGGTGGCGTCGACGAGCGGATCGAAGATGAGTTCGGCCTGAACGGCCTCGCGGGTGTCCTTGGTGGTTCCCATGTTCGGTCTTCCCTTCTGGTGATATGCGCTATTGCGGCTGGGCGCTGGCTCGCCACAGCTCCCGGGCGATGACCTGGAGGGCGCCCGCAGCCGGGATGGCCAGCAGGGCCCCCACGAAACTGCCGAAGAAGCCGCCCACCCAGTCGCCGATCGACGTCCCGATCAGGAGCGAGAGCAGGACGAGCAGCGGGTTGACGTTGGCCGTTCGGCTCATGACCACGGGGTTCAGGACGTGGTTCTCGATCTCCTGGTAGATGATGAACGCGGCCGCGGTGACGATGCCCGCGGTGAGCGAGTGGCCGAGGGCGAACAGGACGGTGGGGATGCCGGCCAGCGCGCCGCCGATCATGGGCAGGAAGTCGACCAGGGTGACCCACAGCGCCCACAGCAGCGGGAACGGGACCCCGAGGATGGTAAGCGTGACGAAGATGACCACGCCGGCGATCAGCGAGGTCAGCAGGTTGCCCAGCGCGTAGCCGGTCGCCGACTGGCAGATCTCGCGCGCCACCCGCGTGTAGTACGCGGCGCGCTCCGGTGGCATCAACCCGAGCAGGCCCTGGCGCATCTTGGGCCCCTCGAGCAGGAACAGCACGACCAGGGCGAAGATGGTCGCGAGCGTGGCCAGCAGGGACGCCGCGCCCTTCCCGGCGGTCAGGGCGGGCTTGGCCAGGGTCGTTCCGAGGCTTTGGAGCTTGGGTGCGTTGCGGTTGACCCAGGCCTCCAGGTGGAAGCGGGTCACCAGGTGGCCGATCCAGCCCTGGCCGTGCTCGGCGGCCTGTACGTAGGACGGCAGCCCCTGCGACAAATGGGTCACGCCGTGCGCCAGCGGATAGCCGAACGCCACTAGCAGGCCGATGAAGACCGCCACCGTCCAGGTGGCCACGATGGCCACCGCCCCGCCGCGGCGCCGGATCCCCCACCGCTGCAGGGCCACCACCGCAGGATTCAGGATCAGGCAGAGGAAGCCGGCGACCGCGATCATCAGCAGGACATCGCGGATCCGGTACGCGAGCTTGCCCGCGAGATACGTGAGGACCACGACCGCGACGGTCACCAGGATGGTGGCCAGCGGGACGCCGCGCTTGGCCGCGGCATCCCGCAGGCGTCTATGCCGGACATGCACTGCCGTCACGTTGTCGGCCTGGGCAGGCGCGGCGTTCGCGGTGTCTGCCCGGGCGGACCTGGCCGCGCTCACGGGATGTTCGCCCTCCCTGCGGGCGCTCAGGCTGCGTTGCGCAGTTCGGACAGCGACTTCACGTCGCCGCCCAGGTGGCGGACCTGGATGCCGACCGTGATCTGCGAGAACCCGTAGATCAGGGCGTACAGGCCGAACAGCAGGGCCAAGGTGACCGCGCCCACGCCGGGACGGGCGAACAGCAGTATCCCGAACGCGACCGACACCAGCCCGCCGAGGATGAACATGGCGCGGGTGCCCGCGGCCTCCCCGGCCTGGAAACCGGCGAAGATCTCGGCGAAGCCGCCGGTCAGCGCCCACGCCGCCACGACGATGACCAGCACGAACGCGGTAGGCGCGGGCCAGGCCAGGGCGAACACCCCGGCCGCCAGGTCGATCAGCCCGAGCAGCAGGTGACCGAACACCGGGGCGGCGCTGCGGCTGCCGAAGGCTCTCGCGCCTTGCAGTCCCGCGTCGATGAACGCATAGACGGCGAACAGGATGACCAGCGCGAGGATCGTGACTCCCGGCCAGGCGATGGCGAAGATCCCGAAGATGACGGCCAGGATGCCGATCAGGATCAACGAGGTGGATGACGACTTGAACATGACAGGCATTCCTTCCGCTTGCCTCAGCCGCGCCGCCTCATCGGGACCGCCTCATCGGGCCAGTCCGCGGCGCGTGTCATGCTCAGCAGACACGACGGCTGGCGATTGCGGCCAACACATGCCGGCTATGGAGGCATAGCTGCCGGCTAAGACGGTCTTCGTTTCGGTCTTCGTTCCCACGTCGAGAGCGAGTGGGTCAGGATTTCAGCCAGGCCAGCAGGTCGGCGTTGATCGTGGCGGCCTGGGTGGTCGGCATGCCGTGCGGGAACCCGTGGTACGTCTTCAGCGTGCCGTTCTGCACCAGCTTGGCCGACAGCGGCCCGGAATCGGCGTAGGGCACGATCTGATCGTCATCACCGTGCATCACCAGCACCGGGACGGTGATCTGCTTCAAGTCGTCGGTGAAGTCGGTCTGCGAAAACGCCACGATCCCGTCGTACTGCGGCTTGGCTCCGCCCATCATGCCTTGGCGCCACCAGTTGTCGATGATCGCCTCCACCGGTGTCACGCCCGGCCGGTTGAAGCCGTAGAAGGGACCGGACGGAAGGGCCCGGTANNGCCCGGTAGAACACCGACCGGTTGGCGGCCAGCTGGGCTTGGAGATCATCAAAGACGCTCTTGGGCAGGCCGCCCGGATTGGCGTCGGTCTGCACCATCAGCGGCGGCACCGAGCTGATCAGCACCGCCCGCGCGACGCGGCTCTCCCCGTGCCGGGCCAGGTACCGGACGACTTCACCGCCGCCGGTGGAGTGCCCGACGTGGATCGCGTCCTGGAGATCGAGGTGCGCGGTCACCGCGGCTAGGTCGTCGGCGTAGTGGTCCATGTCGTGACCGTCGCTGGTCTGCGTGGAGCGTCCGTGCCCGCGCCGGTCATGGGCGACGACGCGGTAGCCGTGCTGGCGGAAGAACAGCATCTGGGTGTCCCAGTCATCGGCCGACAGCGGCCAGCCGTGACTGAACACAATC
>PLDT01000541.1:0-8055 GCA_003136255.1 Actinomycetota bacterium | reverse complement strand
CAAGCAGAACATCTACGGGCTGGTCGGCGGCGACGCGGGCGGGTTCCCGAACGGCCGCCGGGTGACCGACGACGTGGTCGCGATCGAGCTCCGGGCGATCGCGGGAGTCGTCTACCCGCTGATCGACAAGAGCTACACCCCGGACGCGGCGGCCGGCAAGCTCACCGACGGGCTGACCCCGGCCGACGTCAGCGCCCCTCCTCTGTCTCGGTTCCCCTACCTCGGGGTTCCGTACAGCGGCTTCGACAACCCGTCCTAGAGGAGTCGGTATGACCGAGGAGATCCGGGGGCCGTCAGGCCCGGGAACCGTGGTCCTGGAGCTGGGCGCCGACGTCGGGGCCCTGGTCCTGTTCACGCCAGCCGACCTGGACGGCCACGAGATCGAGATAAGCCGGGAAGACCAGGTGGCCCCGCGCACGCATTCGCAGGTCCGGCCCCGGCATATGGCCAGCGGGACCAAGTACGCGGCCGTCTACCCGGACCTGGCCGCCGGGTCGTACACGATCTGGGCCGACGAGCAGCGTCCGGCGGGCCACGTGGTCATCGCCGGTGGCCGGGTCACCAACTGGAGCTGGCCGGCCTGAAACCCCTCCTCTGGCTGGCCTCAGCCCGCCCTGGCTGCTCGTCGAGGGCCAGGGCGGGTCTTGTTTGGCGTGACCCGGGGGCAAGCACCACGGGCCGTTCGGCATAAAAATCTGTGGCTACGGTCTGCGGGGCGTGGTTTATACCGGCAGGGGCAGGGCCAGGATCGGGGTGGTGGTGGGCTGTTTCGAGCCGGGGGCCGGCTCGACGGTCAGGCCGAGCTTGTCGCCCGTGACGATCCCGGTCGCCACCACCGGCGTGGTCACCCCGGCCTGGGCCGAGGGCAGCAGGCCGGCCGAGACGATCTTCACCGGGCCGATCAGCCACAGCTGGTAGACCTTGCCCGCGGGCAGCGCCGGCAACCCGGAGGTGGCTACGACCAGCTTGCGTGTGGCCGCGTCCAGCACCACGACGGCCACGCCGCCCGCGGTCGTGCTGTGGGACAGCAACGTGACGTGCGGCGCGCCCAGGATCTGGGCTAGCGCCTGGTCATGCTCGCGGGCCTGGCTGAGCTCGGCCTCGACGCGGACCTGGGCCGCGGCCAGCGCCTGGTTATGCGACCGGGCCTGGTTGAGCTCGTCCTGCGTGTGGGCCTGGGCGAAGCCGAACACCACCGCGACCACGATCCCGGCCGTCGCGATCGCCCCGGACAGCCACGGTATCCGCGGCGCGGCGCTGCGGGTGCGGCGCGGGCGGGCGTGGGTCCTGATCTCGGGCGGCAGCTGGCGGGTACGGGCCACGGCGGCCAGTACCTGATCGCGCATCTCGGCCGGCGGCTCGGTGGTGGCGGCAAAGGCCATGGCCGTCGCCACCTCGCGGAAGCCGCGAACCTCGCTGGCACACGACTGGCAGCGGCTCAGGTGGCGGTTGAACTTGGTGATCTCGCTCGCGGAGTCCAGCGCGTCGAGGGCGTAGGCACCGGTGAGCGTGTGCAGGTCCTGGCGGAAGAACCTCATCAGCTCACCCCCAGGCAGTCGCGCATCCGGATCAGCCCGTCGCGGATCCTGGTCTTGATCGCGCCCAGCGTGACGTTCAGCAACTCGGCCACCTGACGGTAGCTGTGCCCGCCGTAGTAGGCCAAGGTGATCGACTCGCGCTGGATCTCGGTGAGCGAATCCAGGCAGCGCCGGACCCGCTCCCGGTCCAGGCTGGCTTCCACGGCCTCGGCGACCTCATCGTGTGGCGGGCTGACGTCGGCTGTCCGGTGTTCGCGGTCGGTCGCAGCGGTCGTCGAGCGGATACGGTCGATGGCGCGGCGGTGGGCGATGGTCGTTACCCAGGTCGCCGCGCCACCCATGGCTGGGTCGAACCGCCCGGCGGTCCGCCACACCTCGAGGAGGACCTCTTGGGCGACCTCCTCGGACTGGGACGGATCGCGAAGAACCTTGCGTATGACGCCGTACACCGGGCCGACCATCCGGTCATACAGCGTTTCGAACGCTTCCTGGTCGCCACGTGCCACGTGGACGAGCAGGACGTCGAGATCCTGCTCTCCCCTCCTATCCGTGGTCGCCGGCCGGAACCGGGACGCGTCCGAATCGTTCGGGTTCATATGGCACCTTCGGGGCCGAAGCCGGATCGGATGGGTGGGGACAAAAGAAATTCTAAAATTTTTCTCGCCCCTGTAGCGTGGTTCGGTGGCTGGTCTGATTCGGGGGCGCGGGGCCCGGGGGGCCCGGGCCGGCTACGGGGCGGCCGTGCGGCTCATGTGGGAGACCAGCCACCCGCTCTCCTTTGCCGTCGCAGGCTACGCGATCGCCGCTTCCATTATGCCGAACCTGGTCCTGATCGCGGCGGGTCATCTGGTCGGCACCATTCCCGCGGCGGCCGATCACGGGCTCGGGTCGCCGGCCGGGCACCGGCTGGTCGTGGCGCTCGCGATCACGGGCGCCTTGTACGCGGCGGCGCTGGTGCTGGGACCGGTGCAGTCCGCGCTCAGCTCGGTGGTGAAGTGGCGGCTGGTCTACCGCACCGAGGACCGGCTGATCGCCGCGGTGTCCGGGCCCGTCGGTATCGCGCACCTGGAAGACCCCAAGGTGCTCGACGACCTGGCCCTGGCCCAGGGCCAGCTGACCGGGCAGATGCCCGCCGACGCGCCGATGACGCTGGCCCTGGTGGTGAGCAACCGGGTCAGCGGGCTGCTCGCGTGTCTCGTGCTCGCGTCGTGGCAGTGGTGGCTGGGGCTGGGGATGTTCGTCATGTGGATGGCCATCCGGCGCCCGCAGCTGGCCCTGATCCGGGAACAGGGTGCGCTGTACGCGGGTAGTTCGGAGGACCTGCGGCGGGCCTGGTACCTGCAGCGGCTCGCGGCGTCGCCGGGTGTGGCTAAGGAGTCGCGGGTGTTCGGGCTGGGCGGGTGGCTGGTGGACCGGTACCGGTCTACGTTTCTTATGGCGATGGCCGCGCCGTGGGCGGTGCTGCGGCGGCTGGACCGTGCGGTGCTCTTTTTGTCGCTGCCGGTGCTGGTGGCGTTCGGGGTGGCGTGCGGTTACCTGGGCCTGGCCGCGTACCGGGGGGAGATCGGCCTGGGGACGCTGGCCATCATGCTGCCGATGCTGGCCGCCACCACGCCGCTGGGCGACATCTCCTGGGACGACGTGGCACTGTCCTGGATGATCCAGGGGCTGCCGCGGGTGGGTGAGCTGGAAACGTCGCTTTCTGCTGCGGTTTCTGGCTTGGCGGGGTCGCTTCCGGTGGCCGGGACTGGACTGCCGGTCCGGGAGGTCCGGTTCGAGGAGGTGCGGTTCCGCTACCCGGGCGCGGACCGGGATGTGTTCGGCGGGCTGGACCTGGTGCTGCGGGCCGGGCAGTCAACGGCGCTGGTCGGCATCAACGGCGCGGGGAAGACGACACTGGTGAAGCTGCTGGCCCGGCTGCACGATCCGGTTTCCGGCCGGATCCTGGTGGACGGGACAGACCTGAGTTTGCTGCGGCCGACGGAGTGGCAGCGGCAGGTGGCGGTGGTGTTCCAGGACTTCGCGCACTACCCGCTGTCGTTCGCGGAGAACATCGGGTTCGGGTCGCCGTCTTTCTTGTCGGACGTGGCCGGGCTTTCTGATGCGGCCCGGCGGGCGGGGGCGCTGGACGTGCTGTCCGGCCTTTCGGGGCNNGGGGTCGACCTGTCCGGCGGGCAGTGGCAGCGGATCGCACTGGCCCGCGCGCTGTTCGCGGTGCGGCACGGCGCCACGATCTTGGTCCTGGACGAGCCGACCGCCTGGCTGGACGCCCGGGGCGAGGCCGACTTCTTCGACCGGTTCCTGGAGATCACCGAGGGCACCACCACGCTGATCATCTCGCACCGGTTCTCTACCGTCCGGCGCGCCGATCACATCTGCGTGCTGGACGAGGGGCGGGTGCTCGAGGAGGGCGACCACGAGTCGCTGATCGCGGCCGGGAGGCGGTACGCCGAGCTGTTCGGGCTGCAGGCGGCGCGGTTTGCCTCGGACGGGGCCCCGGGTTCTGGCTCGGACGGGGAGGGCGGGCCGTGAGCCGGCGGGTCTGGAGGTCGGTGCTTGGCTGGGGCTGGCGGGCCGCGCCCGGCTGGCTTTTGTATACGGCGGCCCTGCTGGTCGCCAACGCGATCACGACCGTGGTGTACCCGGTCGGCCTGGCGCTGGTCATCGACTCCGCGCTTCGGCATGACGCGGAGGGCGTTCTCGTGGGTGTGATCCTGGTCGGCGGCCTGTACACAGTGTCCTGGGCGCTGGCCATGCTGGCCGGCACCGCGGGCGCCCTGCTGTCGGACCGGACGACCTTCTACCTGACCGCGCGCATCGCCGAGCAGCTCAACGCGGTCAGCGGGGTCGACCACCTGGAGCGGCCCGCCTACCTGACCGAGCTCGACCTGCTGCAGCAGAACCTCCGGCTGCTCGGGAACGGCCCGCGCCAGATCCTGCTGGTCATCCAGGTGCTGGTCCGGACGCTGGGGATCGTGGTGATCCTGTCCGTGATCTTCCCGTATTTGGGGGTGCTGCCGCTGGCCGCGGTCTTCCCGGTGGCCGGCGAGCGGCTGTCGGTCTTCTTGCGGCAGCGCTCCGATGAGCGCCTCGCGCCGGACCGGCGGCTGGCCAACGAGCTGTTCGAGCTGGCGACGTCGGCTGGGCCAGCGAAGGAGCTGCGGGTGTTCGGGGTCACGGGACCGCTGCGGGACCGGCACCGGGAGCTGGCCCGGCGGATCAACTCGGGCACGGCCCGGGCCGCGCTGCTCGGCGGCCTCTTGGGCGTGGCCGGCTGGCTGCTGTTCGCGGGGGCGTTCGTGGCCGGGATCGCCGTGGTCGTGGTGCGGGCCGCGCACGGCACGGCCAGCGTGGGCGAGGTGGTGCTCGCCGTGACGCTGGTCCAGCGGGCCCAGCTCCAGGTCGGCCAAGCCGCCGCCGCCATCGGCCAGCTGCTGACCACGGTACGCACGGCCCGGCGGCTGCTGTGGCTGGAGGACTACGCCGGGGCTGAGCGCGCCGGGGCGGTCGCCGTCGCGTCCGCGTCGCCGGTCGCGGCGGCGGTCGCGTCCCGGGGCCTGCCGCCCGCCGTGTTGAGGCGCGGCATCACGCTGCGGGAGGTCAGCTTCGGTTACCCGCCGGACGGCGGCACCGTGCTGGACGGGGTGGACGTGCACCTGCCGGCGGGCGCGGCCGTCGCCCTGGTCGGCGAGAACGGCGCCGGCAAAACCACGCTGGTGAAGCTGCTGACCGGCATGTACCAGCCGACGGCCGGCCAGGTGCTGCTGGACGGAGTGCCGCTGGCCGATATCGACCTGGCCGCCTGGCGCGAGCGCACCGCGGCGACTTTCCAGGACTTCGTCCGGTTCGAGTTGCTGGCCGGCGAGGCGGTCGGGGTAGGCGACCTGCCCCGTATCGATCAGGCGGCCGCGCTGGAGTCGGCCTTGCACCGGGCCGACGCCACCGCGGTGGCCGCGGAGCTGCCCGAAGGGCTGGCCACCCGGCTGGGCCGCTCCTTCACCGGCGGGCGGGAGCTGTCCGGCGGGCAGTGGCAGCGGCTCGCGCTGGCCCGTGGCATGATGCGCGACCTGCCGCTGCTGCTCATCCTGGACGAGCCCACCGCCAGCCTGGACGCGATCACCGAGGCGGCGCTGTTCGAGCGCTACCTGTCGGCGCGCCAGCTGGCCGCCCAGTCGGGCGCGATCACGCTGCTCGTGTCGCACCGGTTCTCCACGGTCCGGATGGCCGACCTGATCATCGTGCTGGACCAGGGCCGGATCGTGGCCAGCGGGGATCACACCTCGCTGGTCCGGGCCGGCGGCCTGTACGCCGAGCTGTACGAACTGCAGGCCCGGGCCTACAGGTGATCCTGGGGCTGGCCGGGCCGACGACCGCCGTAACTCCGCGGACCCTACGAGTCGGTTTCGCCGGTCAGGATCCGCTGCTGCTGGATGTCGGGGACGACCGCGGCGGCGCAGCATTCGCACCAGGGCGCTAGTGTCGATCAGGTACTTCACTGATCGAGGTCTTCTAGCCGACCGTAGCGCCCCGGCCTACCGGTGAGCGCCCGGGCTGTTCCTCAGGACCCGCACCGCGCCCTATCCATGATTCTCGGCCTGCTGTGCCTCGGCTGGCCCTGGTTACGCGCGATCGAGATCGACTCGGTCCCGGCGGGGCGGCGATGAGGAGATAACCAGGAACTCGAGCGCCTCTGGCGAGTCGTTGCGCAACTGGTGGGGCGCGGCCGCGGGGACGTGCACGGCGTCTCCGGGCTGGAGCGTCTCCTCGTGATCGTCGAACCGGACCGTGGCGACGCCCTCCAGGATGTAGTAGAGCTGTTCCACGGCGCCGTGCAGGTGCCTGCGTTCGGCATTGCCCGGCGGCATGCGCTCCTGCTGCACGTGCATATGCGGCTGGTCGGTCAGGGTCCAGCTCTCGCCGGCCTCCCAGACGTTCCGCGGCGCGATGAATTTGTTGATCATGTTCCGCTCCTTTCCTGGCCGCACTCGGTCCTGCTCGACGGTAAGCGTGCGGCGTAGCACGGCACTAATGGCGACCGTGCCGAGACAGCCGAGGCACAGCAGGCCGATCCAGACGGCGGCCGCGCCGGCCGCGATCAGGGCGGTGGCGATGGCGGGCGACACGATAAGCGCGAGCGACTGGCCGAATCCGGCCAGCGAGTTTGCCCGGCCCCGGCTCCGGTTGGCGGCCAGGCTGTTGACCAGCGGCCCCATGGTCGGCGCCAGGACGGTCTCCCCCAGCCCGAACAGCGCGGTGAAGCCGAACACGCAGGCGATCCGCCCGGCCGCGGTGATCGGGAGGGCGGCCAGGCCCAGCACCACCCACGAGACGGCCAGGATCAGGCCGGTCACGGCTAGCGCGCGGGTGCGCCGGGCCCGGCGCAGGACGCGCAGCACGATGAGCTGCGCGGCGACGATGACGACCGTGTTGACGGTGAGGGACAGCGCGACGACGTGCGCCGACACGTGCCCCTCCACCGTCGCGTAGGCCGGGAGGCCGGAGTCGAACGCCGCGTAGCCGGTGAAGGCGAGGATGAGCGAGGCCACCATGACCAGCCGCAGCCCGCGGTGGGCCAGCACGTCGCGGTAGCCGGACCGCGGCTCGCCCTGGACCCGCGGCCGACGCAGGTTGGGCAGAAACGGGAGAACGACGGCGAACACCAGGCGGGACCCGGCGTTGGCCAGGAAGAGGATCTGGAACGAACCGGGGTCGCGGACGCTGGCGACCACGGCGCCGACCGTCGTGCCCACGCCGAGAGCGGCGTTCTGGAGGGTGAAGTTGATCGCGAACGCGCGCTGCTGGCTGGCCGGTTCGGGGGTGAGTCCGGAGATCATCGTCTGCAGCGCGGGGAACATCGGAGCCCAGCTCGCGCCGTACACCAGCAGGGCCGGCAGCGCGGTCGCGGCGTCGTGCGCCCGGGCCAGCAGCACCTGCGCGACGGCCTGGCCGACGAGGATGCCGGTCAGCACCCGCCGGGCGCCCACCTGGTCGAGCAGCACCCCGACGGCCGGCATCACGATCAGGCCGGCCGCAGCCGAGGCGGCCAGCAGGGCCCCGACGACGGGCAGGGCCAGGCCGCGCACCTGGTGCAGGTAGATGAGCGTGAACGCGATGACCAAGCCCGTCCCGGCCATCGAGACCGTGTTCCCGGCGAGGAACAGCCGTGTCGCCCGCGGCATCCGGGTTACCGGCGGGGCTTAACCGCGATAACAGTCACCTCGACGAGCATGCCGGCTACCAGGTCGGCCCGGACCGTGGTGCGCACCGGCTTGGCGGGCCCGGGGAAATGCTTCTCGTAGCTGGCATTGAACTCGTCGAACAGGGCGAGATCCCCGATGTGCACGAGGCACGACACGACGTCATCCAGGCCGGCTCCGGCCGAGCACAGGAGGGCTTCGATGTTGCGGAACACTTGCGCGGTCTGGCCGGCGATGTCGTCGCTGACCAGTTGGCCGGTCGCGGGATCGAATCCGCCCTGGCCCGAGAGGAAGATCCAGTCGCCCACGAGCAGCCCGGG
>PLDT01000491.1:0-2837 GCA_003136255.1 Actinomycetota bacterium | reverse complement strand
CCTCCGCGGGTCCGTGGATCACCAGTTCGTCGACGAGCGCGTCGGGTATCGCCTCGACAGCGCCCTTGCGGTCGCCGGAGTTCCAGGCCGTCAGCATGGGCTCGATGATGTCGCCGCGGCCGAGCCACTGATGGAAGGCGGCATATACCGGCACGGTGAGATAGGCGGCAACCATCCGCCTGCCGATGAAACGGGCGGTGCCGACGTCGGTGGTCGGGCAGACGAAGATCCGGGCGACCAATTCGCAGTCCGGGCCTGTCACATCACGCACCCTGGGCACGTCCTTCGGAGCGAGCCAGTTGGTGATCGCGATGCCGGCCTCGGCGGCGGCGAGCTTGAGCATGCCGGGCCGCAGTGCCCCTAGGGCGAGAGCAGGCGGGACTTCGGGGGCCGGATCGAGCCGGAAGCCACTCACCGAGAACGTCTCGTACTCACGGGTGACCTTGCCGCCGGCCAGCGCCTCGCGCAGGAACCGCAGCATGTCCCGCGAGCGCTGGTACGGCTTCTCGAACGGGATGCCGTTCCACTGCTCGACGGCGACCTGGGACGAGGTGCCGATGCCCATCACGAACTTGCCGGGAGCCAGGGCGGCCAGCGTGCCGGCCTGCACGGCGAGCGCGACGGGCGCGCGGGTATAGATGCCAACGATCGCGGTGCCCAGACGCAGCTCAGGCGCCCACTGGGAGGCAAGGGTCAACGGTGTGAAGCCGTCCATCCCGTTCAGCTCCGCCGACCAGACATCGGTATAGCCGAGCTCGGGCAGGCCCGCCACCAGGTCTTTGTGGGCGGCAAGCGGCAGCCCGCTAAGCGGCAACGTCAGACCCCAGCGCGATTGCGATCCCATCGACATCCCTTGCCCCTAGGTCACGAACCCGCAGGCTCTCATCAGGCCGGTGCCGCGAGCGCCACCTGCCACCAGCGCAATCTTCCCGCAACTCCTCGTCGACCATGCCAGCCATCTAGCCAAACGCATCGACAGAGCCTAAGAACTACACCTGAGGACCGTGGCGTTATGACGACGAAGGCAGGCGGTTCGTTCCGGGCGATGTCGACCGCCGCCTGCTGGAGCAGGCGATCGGCTCGATCGGCGCGGGGATCATCGGCAGGCGGATGTTCGACGTGACCGGCGACTGGAGGGCAATCCCCCGCGCCGAGGGCACGCGGACGACTCAGCCGACTGGTGTGATGATGAGCTGTGGCAGGACATAGCGATCCGGTTGAAGGTCGTGGGACTTGAGCGTGTCCTGGATCTGCGTGAGATGGTCCGTCGTGAGCTCGAGGGGCGGTTCGTCCGGCTGGTAGCTCCAGCCGACCGGGTAGTCAACTCCTGGCGTTGTGGTCATCTCGATATGGCAGCCGATTAAGTATGTCACCGGCCGCCGGGCGCACCAGTCGGCGAGCCGGCCGATCGAACGTACAAAGGCCGGCCAGTCGAAGACGTACAGGCGCCCCGGGTAGACGGTGTCGCCGGTAAACAGGATCCCGCTGTAACGGTCGTAATAGGTGACCGCCGCGTGGTGGTGCCCGGGCGTCGCCAGGCAGTCCAGAACGCGGCCGCCGAGATCAATCTCGGCCACCACATCGGGTTCGTCGGCGAAGCCGAAATACGGCCATGCCACATCGCGGTTCGCGCCGATCACGACGGTGCCGGGCCGCCCGGCGAACTGGTCATCGGCCGCGGTGTGGTCCGTATGCGAATGGGTGTGCAGGACGAGCAGCCCGTAATGGTCCGGGTGTGGATGCCGGGCCAGCCAGGCATCCATGATCGAATCGACGATCTGGCGCAGCGGGAAAAACTCCGGGTTCGCGGTAGCACCGGTGTCGAGCAGAAGGGCCCGGGAGGCTCCGAACAGGAGAAACATGAAGGGCGCTTCATAGCTGACCGCCATGTTCTGGCGCAGGATGTAGGTGTGTTCGTCGCACGCGTGAACCTGGATGTCGGGATCGGTGTTGTACTTGGCGGCCTCCGATCCGTGTATCCATGCGACGTCAAGGTCCAAGACGGCGGCACCAGCGGGAAAGGCGATCTCATCCTGTGCTGTCACATAGCCTCCAGCGCACTTGAGCGGGCGGGTACCGCCCGCCTTTCCTGTGAGCGGTCAAAGCATCTTTGCACCATAGCAAGCCAGCCGATCAGGGTAAGCGGGCCGCGAGAGACGCAGACCTGGGCGATAGGTGCGCCCACAGCCGCCTGGAGATCGCCGTGAATACTCGCGATCTGTCTGTCATTACGTTACAACTCAGGTACAGGCCGCAACCGCGGCATCGAGTCGCCGAGGGTCGCAGGACGCCGGGCAATTCGGGCTCACGCGAGGCGGTCGCGGAGGACGGGCAGATCGTTTGGTTGCTTCCGGTTTGCTCCCCATCCTGCTCCCCGGGGAGGGCATTTCAGCGTGACTTCTTGCGGCCACGACCTTCGGCACGGGCTGAGCTGCGAGGATTTCCGTGCCAGGAACCAGGGCGCAGTGTGTCATGCGCTTGCCTGTATGCAAGAGGTAAAAGATCATCTTCACGATCGGAATACGTCTCTGAACTGGTAAAAGCGTGGAGCTAAGGGGGATTCGAACCCCTGACCTTCTGCATGCCATATAAGAATTTATCGTTTCGCAATGTGGCTGGATGTGGCCCTACCAGCAGCTTTAATCGCTGGATGTCGCCTCGCATGGCCTGAGATGGCTGCTCGCTTGCTCCGTTTTGCTCCCCTGGGTCGGCTTCTTGCGCAACCCTCGACGGCGCGCGATCCCGAACGAATTCATTGTCGTATCACCATTCCTGGCTCGCATGCCCGCAGGATGTCTCTCGGCTAGCGCCTAGCCTGGCCCAGGAGCGGGCACTAG
>PLDT01000617.1:0-14721 GCA_003136255.1 Actinomycetota bacterium | reverse complement strand
TCTACGGTACCGTCCGCGCTCCCGCCGCGGGCTGGAGCGGCACCGGGACCCTCACCGCCCTCCTTGTCTCCGCCCTCGCGCTGATCGCGTTCGTGCTGCGGCAGCGCGCGAGCGACCACCCGATCCTGGACCTGGCGCTGCTGCGCCGCCCGGCGTTCACCGCCGCCCTCATCGCGATCTTCGTCGGCATGTTCACCGCCTACGGGTTCATGGCCTACACCTCGATCTGGCTGCAGTCCCTGACCGGCCTGTCCCCGCTGCAGGCGGGGCTGGTGCTACTGCCCAGCGCCGTCGCGTCCATGGCCGTCTCGATGATGGCCGGACACTGGTCGCGCCGCTTCCTCCCGCGCTACTCCCTGCCCGTAGCTCTCCTGCTGGTCGCCGCTGGCGCCCTGGCCCAGACCGGCCTGACCCCTGCCTCCACCGGCAGCCGTGTCATCGCCGGGCTGTTCATCAGCGGCCTCGGCATGGGCATGATCTTCCCGGTCGCCGTCTCGCTCGCGGTCGAATCCGTCCCGCATCGCCGCGCCGGCATGGCCGCAGGCGCATTCACCACCTTCCAGGAGCTCGGCTACGCCATCGGCGTCGCAATCTTCGCGACTGTGGTGGCAGACATGGCAAAAACCGGCCTGACCGGGCACGTCACCGACCCCCACACAACCGCCCAGCAGCTCACCGGCGGCGGCGCCCACGCGATCACCGCGCAGGCCCCGGCCGCGGCCCGCTCCGCCCTCGAACACCTGCTGCGCACCGCGTTCGTCCACGGCCTCAACGCCGTTGCCCTAATCGGCGCGATCCTGGCCCTGGCCGCGGCAGTCATCACCGCGCTCGCCCTGCGCCGGGAGACGACGGCCACGCAGAGCCACGCCGAGCCTGACACCGCCGGCACGGTCACCCCGGTCAACTCATAAACCGGCATCTGGCCATCTGGCGAAGCACGGCTTCAAGGTGATGAAAATGCCCGCCATTGTCAACGGCTCAGCTTATGAACTGCCGGACGACCCCCGCAGAACAAGCCCAGCACCCCGAAACGACCAGCGATCGTTCGGCTGGCAATCACCAGCTCCCGAGGAGATTCCGATGAGCGTGCACATGTCCGCTAAGCCGGCCGACGAGGCATCCAGGCTGCCCGCGACGGCATGGCTGGTCCTCGGCATCGTCCTGGTCGCGGACGTCATGGACCTGCTTGACTCCACCATCACCACCATCGCCGCGCCGGCCATCAGCTCCTCACTGCACGGCGGCCCGGGCCTGATCAAGTGGCTGGGCGCCAGCTACGCGCTGGCCCTGGGAGTGCTGCTGGTCACCGGCGGGCGGCTGGGCGACAAGTACGGCCGCCGCCGGATCTTCCTGATCGGCATCGCCGGCTTCACCGCGGCCTCGCTGGCCTGCGGCCTGGCCTGGGATCCGCCCTCGATCATCGTGGCCCGGCTGGTCCAGGGCGCGTTCGGCGGCCTGCTGCTCCCGCAGGGCTTCGGTATCCTGGGCTCGGTCTTCCCGCGCGAGCACATCGGCAAGGCGTTCAGCGCCTTCGGCCCGGTCCTGGGGCTGTCGGCTGTCGGCGGTCCGCTGCTGGCCGGCCTGCTGATCGACGCCAACCTGTTCGGGCTGGGCTGGCGGCCTATATTCCTGATCAACGTCGTGCTGGGCGCGGCCGGGCTGGCCGCCGGGCTCAGGCTGCTGCCGCGCGACGTCGGCGACCGCGCGGTGCGCATCGACGCCCCGGGCTCGGCGCTGCTCGGCGCGTGCATGCTGGGCCTGCTGTCCGGCCTGATCCAGGGGTCCACCGACGGGTGGACTGCCGCGCCGGTCGCCGCCCTGGCCGCCGGGGTGATCTTCTTCGCCGCCTTCGCCCAGCGCCAGCGGACCGCGGCGGTGCCGCTGATCAAGCCGTCGCTGCTGCGCAACCGGGGCTTCACCGCCGGGCTCATCCTCGGCCTGGTCTTCTTCGCCGCCGTGGCCGGGCTGCTCTACGCGGTCTCGCTGTTCCTGCAGCGGGGGGCCGGCTACAGCCCGGAGCGGGCCGCGGTGACCGGGTTCGCCCCGGCCGCGGCCGGGATCGTTATCGCGTCGGTGGCCTGCAGGAACCTGGTCACCAGGCTGGGCCGCCGGCTCAGCCTGGCCGGCATCGTGGTGACGGTGGGCGGCGTAGCCGTGCTGGCAGCCATCGTGGCGCACTCCGGCACGGCGGTCAGCGCGGCCGAGCTCGCCCCGGCCATGACCCTCATCGGCCTGGGCATGGGCGCCACGTTCTCCACCATCTACGACATTGCCATCGGCGACATTGACCGGGCCGAGGCCGGCAGCGCCAGCGGCTCGCTCAGCTCGGTCCAGCAGCTGGCCAACGCGACCGGCGCGGCCGTCATCACCACCATCTACTTCGGCGCGCTCGCCGGCGGCCCGGCGCACGCCATGACCCTCAGCTTGCTCACGGTCATCGCCCTCGGCGTGCTGAGCTGCCTAGCCATCCCGCTGCTACCGTCCCACGCCCAGCCCGCCGGCGGCCCGCACTGACCAGCCGGCACCGCCACCAGGCCGCAATGCGCGTGCCTAACGTTCCGCCGATCACCTGGAGAGAAAGCGGCGCAGAACAACCGATTCGGGGCGCGCCGGCCTCAACCAGCGCTACGCCGTCCACCCCGCGTCTAGGCGGCTCCGGGCACGCACGCCACGTCCGTGCCGCTATGAGCATCCGCCAGTTAGCCCTCACAGCCAGCAGATACGGCTCACAGTCACACCGACAGCTAGTCGAACCTGATTTCGGGCCAACTATGGTTAACATGGGCCAACTACGGCTCACAGTCACAGCCAGGCTGTGAGGTCTATAGCGCCAGGCTCGCGCTCCAATGGGGACTCAGGTGCCAACCACCCCGCTCAACGAGTGCCAATCTTCGTGCCCAGACCCGTTCGAACAGCGATGTCGCTGTGGTTCGAGGTGCCAAACTCGGCGCCCAGTCACACCTGGCGGGCCGCTGTGGCGGGGACATAGCACGACTTTATCGTTTTCTGGTCCGGGCGTCGTTGTCACATTGTTACTATCAAGATACGTTTAGTGACAAAGGATGCGGGCGGGTCCCGGCCTGCCGCCGGTGATGCTGAGGTCAGCTGGGCTGATCCGGGTGGCCGGCGTTGCAGCTCCAGGCTTGAGTCGGTGGCGAGGATCGCGTTCGAGGATGCCCAGCCAGCCGCACCCGCTCCACCCGCTCCAGGACCTCCTGTCCCAGTTACGCCGCGCTAAGGGAGACATCATGGGCATCGACATTCCCGACAGGCTCCGCGACGAGGACTTCGCCGCCTGCCTGGTGAAGCGGTACCTATCCACCGACACCGAAGGCCACGCACGCTACTCCGGAGCCTACTTCGAGCAGCTCGGCGGGGGCGGGGACCGTGAGGACATCGCCGACCAGTTCACGGCCGAGGACCTGCTCGCCGTCACCATGCTCAGCGTCCGGATCGAGGGGTATCACGCACTGGAGATCCTCCGCTACCGGACCGACGAGCTCAACGGCTTGCTCGCCCAGATCCCGCGCAACGTCGACCTGCAAGACCCCGAGGCCGGGGTCCACATCGCCAAGGGCGGCCCGGCCTGGAGACTGTGGGCCGCGATCTGCGACATCGAGCCGCGCCCCGAGAGGAACAGAATCGGGCCCGTCGCAGCCGGTAAGCTCCTGGCACGCAAGCGCCCGAACCTGCTGCCTGTCTACGACAGCCGCATCAAGATGGTCCTCAGCAGGCCGCACACAGACAACCAGTGGTGGTACGACCTGCACGACCAGCTCATCAAAGACCCGGGTTTCGTCCAAGAGCTTGAGTCAGTCCGCAAAAAGGCGGGCGCGGGTCACATGTCCCTGCTTCGCGTCTTCGACGTGATGTGCTGGATGTTCAGCTGGGACAGCGAAGTCCGCGCCTGCAGCAGCCAACAAATGCCAAGTTAACTGAGACAGCATGAGACCCTGGTTCTCAACCAATCTGGCATACCTACTGGAAACGCGAACAGCACCTGCCAACTTAACTGAGACCGGACACCAAGAACTTGAGACGAGCGGCCGGCTCTGCCGCCCATCTCGGCGTGCGCGGACTCGGCCGTCCCGGCAGAGCGCTGTCGCACGGCTGGCCTGGCCTCCGGCGATGTACCTGCCTCGTGCCTGGCGTGTACCTCGCAGGCACGAGAGCACCGATGCCTGCCCGCTGCGGCGCAGGTCGTCGGGGTTGGCTGCCAGGCCAGGTACATCAGGGGTCCATCGCAGGTCCATCGGAGGTCGATCTGCGACCACGGCAGGCGCATGCTGCCAGGCTGTCAGTCGCGTTGCGTGCCGTCGGGCCAGATCACGCGTACTGGTGTGGCGTGCTCGGCGGTCTCGGCCTGGAACCGACGGCGCAGCCAGGCCGTCGAGCAGGCCCGCGCGCTTGGCCTGCTCGCGCCGCCCTCGCACAGGCGCAACGCCGCCTGGCGGGTGATCGGGTTAGCGCCCGGTCAGATTCCGGCCGCCGCCGCGAGCACCGCCAGGCCGGCCCACCAGGCGACGGTCCCGGCGATGAGCAGCCACGCGGCCGGGTGGGCGAAGTTGAGCGCCCAGCCGACGCCAAAGCGGGCGCCGACCACGAGGGCGGGATCGTCGCGGTTGACGTAGAGCAGCCCGGCCTTCCAGAACCGGTCGTCGTCCCGGTCGGTCCCGGCCACGCGGGCGAGGCCGCGAACGTTGCCGTTCAGTCGCGACCCGCCCTGGCCCGCCCGCGCGGCGACGGCGCCCAGCAGCAGTACGCCGGCCGCGAACGGCAGCACGGGCAGGGCCCGTCCGATCCCGGAGAGCCGGTAGACCTGCCAGTCGGGCAGGGCGATCAGCAGCAGGGTGGTGTCTATCAGCGCGGCCAGGGTCAGCAGTGCCCGGGTAAAGGCGGCGAGGAAGCGGCGGTAGCGCAGCGTCGACGCCGCGGGATCGGCTGCATCGATGTCCGGCCGGGAACGGTGGACGATCAGCATGAGTCCGCTGTACATGACGGTGAAGTACAGCTGGCCAGCCGCTACCAGGACGCTGACGGCAGCCTTGGACACCCGGTGACCGGAGCCGGTGACGATGTAGGCAGGCAGGCCGGGGTAGCGCAGCGCGCCGACAGCGGCGGTCGCCGCCATGACGGCCAGCGCAGGCACCAGCCAGCGCACCGGGAAGCGGGGCGGATCGGTGCGCCAGCTGGTGTCGGCGACGACCGTCTGCCGCAGTCCCGCGAACCAGCCGTCCGCGTTCTTGACGGCGGCGATCTTGCGCCGCGCGACCCAGAAGCAGCCGAAGCCCGCGGCCAGTTCCGGCAGCAGGATGATCCTGGTCAGCCACGATGGCCAGTAACCGTGCACCGTCACCGCGACGAGGGTGCAGCAGACGCCGATGGCCGCGGTCCGCCAGTAGTAGGCCCGCCTTTCCCGGCCGATGACCGGCGCCCCCGCCCGCTCACGAGGAACGCGGACCCCGAACTGCAGGGTCGGCCGGGTCACCGCGGGCATCAAGCACATCAGCGCCCCGACGACCAGCACGGGGGAAACCGCGGCCAGGCTCGCGCCGCTCATGGCGAGCCTCCGCCTCGGTTCCGCACCTCCGCTACAGCGGCGGGGAAGGCGAAATCCGCCAGGGCAGCCTCACATTCCCGGACGATGCCGGTGGCCGGCATCCCCTGGGCGGCAGCCTCGGCGAGCAGCGTCCGCAGCCGACCCGTCCAGTCCTGTGCCCAGGCTGGATCCGGCGGCCCGCTGCCCGCGTCGCGCCGCACCACCGCGCCGGACTTCCGGCCGAGCCGCAGCAGGCCCTCCTGCCGCAGCAGGTCGTACCCCTTGTTCACGGTGTGGAAGTTGACGCCCAGGTCGACCGCCAGCTGCCGGATCGGCGGCAGCGCCGAGCCGGCCGGCTGCCGACCGCGGGCGATCGCCTCCACTATCCGGTCCCTGATCTGCTGATAGATGGGCACGGGACCATCCGGTTCGATGCTGAGCAGCATCACGCCTCCAGGATCTCACTGACTGCCGCCGCTCATCGCTGGCTCCCCTCCCGGCAAGAGGCGCCCGGCGGCATATGTGACAGCAGTTATAGAACAAATTACGTTCTGCTGTCAAACGATCTGCCGTCCCGCACAGGCCCACATGCCGACCGGCCGACGGCCGCTCGCCGAGGCGAGGCCGCAGTTTTGACTTCTGCCCCATCTGTTCTATATTTTATATAACAGATAACGGATATAGCGATCGCCGCGCCGCCGTTCCTGGCCGGGAAGGAGGCGCCAATGCTGGTCAGCATCGGGTCATTCGGAAAGGCAGTGGCCAGGTCATGGTCGTGCCGCGGCCGGGGCGGCACCGGGCCGGCCGGGTCGCTGGCGTCACCGGGGTCGCGGTTGGCCTGGGAGTGGCGCTGGCGGCGTGTACGTCGGCGCGGCCATCCAGCTCGGCTGTCGCGGGGGCCGGATCGCCCCGCAGCCCGGCAGCCTGAATCCCTGGCAGCAGCAGGCCGCGCCCGGTGGCCGGTTCACGGTGACCATCCGGTCGGATCCCGCACCGGGCCAGGCCAACACGCCGCCGATGCCCGCCGGCACCACGAGCCAGCACACGGGTTACCTCGCCTACCGTGTCTACCTGCCGGGGGTGCTCCCTCGGATTTGCCGCTTCCGGTGCTGACGGTGGAGCAAGGGGGCGCGGCGCGCACGCTTCGCGCCTGCCCCAGCCGCAACGCCCCCGTGCACTTCCCGGCGGTAAGCGGTTCCGCCGCCTCTGCCGCGGGCGCGGGCGGATTCGGTGCAGCAGCGCCCCCGCCACGCCAGCTGGAGTTCTTCAAGCCTCCGCAGAGCACGTTCAATAACGGGGGACTCGCCAGCGCCGACACCAGTTACGTCCTGGCTTACCTGGCCCGCCCCCGCAGGCATGCCTGCGGTGAGCAAGGTAGGGGACATGTGTTACATTATTTCTATAGGAGATAGAACAGATAAAGCAGGAGGAGATCAGCAATGTCTGCAACGCTGAAGCTGACGCACAAGACCATTGGAGTGGAAGTCCGCCGCGGCACGTACGACGCCATGGTCGACGGCAAGCGTGCCGGGTCCGTGGAACTGAACGAGACCATCGACATACCGGTCGAACCCGGACGTCACACCCTGCAAGTCCGCAACGGCCGAAACTCCAGCCGNNTCGTTCCCAGCCTGGCACTCTCGCTCCATCGCGAGTAACCCACCATGCGCGAGCCCACCGCCTCGCTCCGAGCCTGGCCCGCACCCCTCGCGCCCGGAACGTGAACCCGAAGAAGGTGAACTCCGTGTGCTCGTGAAAGCCGCGTCGCTTGCCGTCCTGTCGGGTCGCCCGGGGGAATCTCACCCCCGGGCTCCCGCAGAATCCGTACGTGAACCTCTCGATTCATACGGCTCTTGTCGTCCTGGTCACCAGACGGCAGGGACCCAGGTCACCCAGGCCCAGTGGGCGAAGTACCGGGGGCGGCGCTTTACCGCCTGGTTCCACGCTTCCTGCGCCTTCTTGCGTCCCTTGAGCCTTCGGTACTTGTTGCGGGACCAGCGCAGTAGGTATGCGTTGATCCGTCCCAGGAGGGGGTAGAGCGCCGATCGGTAGAATGCACCGTAATAGTTCATCCAGCCCCGGACGATCGGATTGATCTTCCGGGCGAGTTCGGCTTCGGTATGCCCGGTACGGTGGTCCAGCCGCCATGACCGCACCTCCGCACTGATCTTCTTCAAGGCGTCCTTGCTGATCGCGGGCATGAACGCGGTGAATCGCGCCCCGTCCTTGCGCCGCGCTCCGCGCGCCCGGAACGTGTACCCCAGGAACGTGAACGCCGTGTGCTCGTATGAGCCGCGCCGCTTCCCGTCCGCGCAGTAGACGATCCTGGTCTTGTCCGGATGCAGCACCAGCCCGACCGCTTCCATCCGCTCCCGCAAAGCCGCCAGGACACGCTGTGCCTGGGCCTCGCTGACGCAGTGGATCACCGCGTCATCCACGTAGCGCTCGAACCGGACGGCCGGGAACTCCCGGGCCAGCCAGGCATCGAACGCGTAGTGCAGGAACAGATTGGCGATCACGGGCGAGACCGCGGAACCCTGCGGGGTCCCCCGGTCACGCTGCACCAAGGTGCCGTCGGGCAGCGCCAGCGGGGCGGCAAGCCACCGCTTCACATACAGCACCACCCACGGCAGGTCAGTGTTCGCCTCGACCGCCTTGACCATCCGGTCCCACGGCACGCTGTCGAAGAACCCGGCGATGTCAAGATCAATCACCCAGTCCGTCTCCCAGCACCGCCGCCGGCATTCAGCCACAGCGTCGAGCGCGGAACGCTTCGGGCGGTAGCCGTAGGAGTCCGGATGGAAGATCGGCTCGACCTTCTTCTCCAGCTCCCGGGCCACTACCGTCTGCGCGACCCGGTCGGCGACGCAAGGCACCCCGAGAATCCTGATGCCCTGTCCGTGCGCCTTGGGGATCTCCACCGCGAGCACCGGCGGCGGGAAGTACGACCCCGACGACATCCGATTCCAGATCTTGTACAGATTGTTCTTCAGATCGGACTCGAACTCCGCGATCGACTGCCCGTCAACCCCCGGCGCTCCCTTGTTCGCCTTTACCTTCTCCCACGCCTCCCAGACCGCCCGCTTCGAGATCTCGAACGGCTTGCCTGATGCTTTCAGCTCGTCCACGCGACTCCTCCCGGAGCACTTCCGGTTGATCGGGCAAACAACAGCCACGGACAACCCGGCCCCTTCGCTCCACCCCCGTTACAGGGGCCTCAGCACTACTACGAGCCGGTCCGCCAGCGCACCCCGCGACGGTACTCACATCGCCCCTCCTCCCGGAGGGACTCTCCCTGTCGCCCGCCCAGGCAGGGCCGGCTGTGTCAGGGCACGCCTTCTCCTGTTCCGCACGGAAGCCGCAGACCGGGCTCGCGTCGTCTACATGCCGGACACCGCCTGGCCAGTAAACGGGCACCCGCCAGGCTTATCCCGGGATTACTGCAACACCCCGGTTCTGATGTCAGCTATTCGTGTTACGACACTTCCTCAACGATTCGCTCGCGCTCGCCTTCCCGATCCCCACCTGACGCCTTGACGACGCCTTTTCCTCATCGCTCACCACGACGGTCTTCAGCCAACGCAGCATGAGGCGGTTTGAAGCCACCCCCCGCAGGGCGACTCCGAAGGGCCACCATCCTTCATCTCCCGTACAGCACCGCTCCATCCGGCCTTCCTACATCAGGCCCTCCTTCGCGTTCAGGACACACTGCAGTACACGATCCGGTCTTCCCGGGATGCAACCGGACGCCGACCCGCTCCATCCGCTTCCGCAGCGCATCCAGCACGGCCTCGGGCCGGGCCTTGGACGGGGCAGTACACGAGGCGTCAGGCCGCGTGTGACGACCGCTACGGAGACGCCGCTATGCGCGGCGCTGCGGCCATCGCCGCTGCGGCCCATGATGAGGAGAGCTGCTCGCTGTACTTCGGCCTGGCCGGCATGGCGGTCGCCCTGCACGCGGTGCACGTCCAATTGGGCAACTCCTCCGCAGGCGCAGCGGAGCGCCGCGCTCTGGACCAGGTGTGGTCCCGTTTCGACGGGCAGCGCTGGGGCGTGATGTTCGAGTTGCTCGGCGGCAACGCCGGCATCGCGCTGGGAGCACTGCAGGCCGGCGATCCCGAGCTGGCCGTCCTCGCGGCGGAGCCGTACCTCCGCACCGCTGACCCGACGCCTGGCGGGGTGAACTGGGCACTCCGCCCCGGCCCTGCCCGCTCCCATCACATCGCGCACGGCACGCTCGGCATTGCATTTGCCCTCGCGGCCGTCGGCACGGCTGCCGGGCGGCGCGACCTTACCGAGATTGCCCTGCGGGATGCCGCCGATGTCGTCGCGCGCGACGAAGCAGGGCCTGAGGGCTTCGTCGTCCGCAATGGGCGATGGGCAACGCCGGCATCATCCGCTGGGCTGACTCGCACAGACGCCCGCCAGGGAAGATAGCGTCAGCGAGCAGTTGTTCACGATCACCCTGGCTCAGCGGCCCGGCCCCGGGAAGAACTCGGCGCCCTGGACGTACTCCATGGCCTTGGTGAATGCCGGGTCGCTGAGGCGCTGCTCCATCTCCTGCGGGGTGAGGTCCTCGATGCGTGCCTGGATCCACCACAGGTTGCCCAGCGGGTCACGCACCCGCCCGACGCGGTCGCCGAAGAACAGGTGAGTGACCTCGGTCACTGAGATGCCGCCGGCTGCGACGGCCTGGCGGTGGACGGCGTCGGCATCGGGGACATACAGGCGGAGGAAGCCGGGCGTCGGCGGCCAATCGGGCCTGGCGTCGAACATCATCACGACGGAATCGCCGATCCGCACCTCTGCGTGCTCGATTCTTCCCTCAGCTCCGGTGAGGCGGGCGATCTCCCCGGCGCCGAAAGCCTCTTTCATGTAGTCGATGAGCCGGGCGGTGTCGCGGGAGATGATCCACGGCGTGACGGTGGTGTAGCCCTCGGGAACCGGCTTGACAGCCATTTCGCTGTGCCTCCTGGATGCGGTGCGGGCAGGTGCCACCGAGGCTAGATGCCATGTAGGCCAGCTCCTGTCCTCCATTGGAGGCATCCTGGATTCCGTGAGCGATACCTCGTCCAGGCTGCTGAAGCTGCTGTCGCTGCTGCAGGCCCCGCGCGAGTGGGCCGGTAGCGAACTCGCCGATCGTTTGCAAGTTAGCCGCCGGACGATCCGCTGCGATGTGGAGCGGCTGCGCGGCCTGAGTTACCCGGTGGAGGCGACGATGGGCACCGGCGGCGGCTACCGCCTGGTCGCCGGGATGGCGATGCCGCCGCTGCTACTGGATGACGACGAGGCCGTGGCCATCACCGTCGGCCTGGCCACGGCGGCCCGGCACCCGGTGCAGGGCATCGGGGAGGCATCGGTGCGGGCGCTGGGCAAGCTGGAACAGGTACTGCCGTCCCGGCTGCGGCAGCGGGTCCGCTCGCTGAACGCCGCCACTGTCTCGCTGCCGTCCGGCGACGGCCCTGGCGTCGACCCGGTGCAGCTGACCACGCTGGCAGCCGCGATCACCGGCCGTGAGCGGGTGCGGTTCGGCTACCAGGCCGGCGACGGGACCGGCAGCACCCGCCTAGCCGACCCGCATCGCCTCGTCGCGGCAGGACGGCGCTGGTATCTGCTCGCCTACGACAACGACCGCCAGGACTGGCGGATCTACCGCATCGACCGGATCCGGGACCTGCAGCCGACGGGCGCGCGGACCCGCCACGCCCACTGCCTGCCGACGCTGCCGCCTACGTCACCGGCAAGCTCTACTCCCTCGCCCCCACTTACCGGGCCATCGCCACCCTGCACGCTCCGGCCGCAGAGGTGGCCCGCCGACTGGGCAGTACCGCAGGTAAGCTCACCGTGACCGGCGAGTGGACCTGCCGGCTCGAAACGCATGCCGACACGCTGGAATGGCTGGCCTTCCGGCTGATCCTTTCCGGCTGCGAGTTCGAGGTGCACCAGCCGCCAGAACTCGCCGGATACCTGCGCGCGCTCGGTGCGCGCCTCACCCGCGCCGCAGGCCACTGAGCTCCCGCCGGAGGGCGATCCACTGGCCCGCAAGTGAACCGAGGCGAGCCACTCGCGCACGCAGGGGCGAGCGGAGTTGTCAACGGCGACAACAGCGGACACAGCCATCCTGTCTTTTCACATGTCGTCGTGACAGCCGTTATGTTGTCGGCTCCGTGCAACTCCCTCCGGCATCACGCGGGGGGCGCAGCCAGAGCACGCCGCCGCAATGGGCTGTCTTAGGGCCGGCCGCTGCGGCGGCGAGTGCTGCCCCAAGCCGGGACACATACGCTTTCGTGCGCGGGAACGTGAGGTCGGACGTGTAAATAAGGCCGGGAACCTCTTTTCCAGCCGCCTCGTGTGCCCGTCGGAGACTCTCGAAGTCCGGGACGTTGTTCGTCACGAGGACCCGGCCCTCGGCCAGCGCCGCCTGGAAGATCTCTAGGTCTGACAGGGCCCGCAGGACAGGATCCGCAGCGACCGCACGGCAGTCGATGCCACGGGCAGCAAGATCGGCGGCGACCGCGGGCGAGAACATCTCGTCGAGGAGCGGGAAGACCGTAAGCGGCGAACTCTTCGTCCGCGCGCCACTGTGCGGAACTCAGCCGCTCCGCAAGACCTTCCTCCAGCTCGCAGTCTTGGCCAAGCTCCGGATCTGTCACCATGAACCGTGCGGAGAGCGGTTCGATCCCGATAACGTGCACCTTCCAGCCCCGCTCCGTCAAGCCTTCTATCAGCCGTGAGCCGAGGATCTCCATCGGGATGGAACTATTGGTTGCTACGTCGATGTCGCGGCTCAATCGGTCGACGATGCCGTGTGCTTGAACCGCATAACCACCCGTTAGTGCAAATGGCAAGTCGTTGCCAACTTCCAGAACGTCCCGCAGCAGTCTCCTGTGCAGGTCGTTCATATTCATCAGACGGCTGGCGCTCCTTCAGCGAGCTCTGGAAAAGCTGACTCCCACACATCCCGGATGACGCGGCCGACTACCTTGCGCAGGGTGGGCCAATGGCCGACGAGCAGTCGTGGATTTATGAACACGACCAAGTCGTCGCGCAGTCCCTCGGTCAGGACGATGTGGTACATGCTCACGCAGAGCGAAGGACGTTCAATATCAAAGGCGGTTAGCCCGCGCCACGCAACGTGCAGCGGCAACTGGACCGTGCCGCGCTCCGGGCCTGCCAGATCGTCAAGGGAACGCGGCAATCTGCTGCGGTATCGCTGTTCCAGCACCGCGGCATGCGAGATAGGCTCGGACGAGACCTCCATGGTCCAAGTATGGCTTACTGAGCCGAGATGGCCGGCCAACTTACTGCGTGTTGGAAACGACATACACGTTCCATCCGACCTTGAGCGCATACGCGTAGTGCGCGACCTTAGGTCAAGACCCCAGCGCCAGGCTAGACGTCGGGTTCGCGTCCCAAGGTGCGTCGGCGCCACAGGCAGCCGGCCCTCGCTATCCCGCCACGCACGACCGCAGCTACCCACCAGACCCGACCGTAACGCGGCAGCAGCCCAACCCACGACCAAGCGCACCGGAGCAGATTTCCACGCGACGCGACCACTCCCCCGGGTGAAATGGCTAGACGAGTGATTTCATGTCGAGAAGCTGTACCCGGCTCCGCTCATCAGGTGAAGGGGCCACGACAGGCACAGCCCACGACAGCAGGAGACCACCATGCCGAAGTACTTGCTCCTCAAGCACTACCGCGGCGGCCCGGAGCCGCACCGTCCGGTGCCCCCGATGGACCAGTGGGCCCCCGAGGACGTGGAGGCGCATATGGCCTTTCTCAAGCACGTCAGCGAAATGCTCGAGGAGAACGGCGAGTACGTCGATGGGCAGGCGCTGACGCCGGCGCGCACCTGGGTGCGCTACGGCGGCCCGGACGCTGCCCCGGTCACCACCGACGGCCCGCTGCCCGAAACCAGCGATCTCGTGGCGGGCTGGTACATGATCGACGTCGAGTCATACGAGCGCGCGGTAGAGCTGGCGGCCTACGTCTCCTCGGAGCCAGGCCCGGGCGGCGAGCCGCTGTACGAGTGGATCGGCGTCCGGGAGGTCATGTCCGGGCCGCCCTCGGACGACTGACCCGGCGTGACCGACGAGCCCACGCGACGGCTGGATGAGGGCGCGCTGCGCGCCCTCGTCCCCCGGGTGCTCGCGGGCCTCGTCCGCCGGGGCGAGGACTTCGATGCCGCCGAGGACGCGCTGCAGGAGGCGCTGCTGGAGGCGCTTCGGGTGTGGCCCGAGCACCCGCCGCGCGACCCGCGCGCGTGGCTGGCGACGGTCGCGACCCGGCGGCTCGTCGACGTCCGCCGCAGCGAGGCCGCTCGTCAGCGCCGCGAGGAGGCGACGTATGCCGAGCCGCGGCCCGCCGCCATCGAGGAAGGCGACGACACCCTTTTCCTGCTCTTCTGCTGCTGCCACCCTGACCTCACGCCTGCCTCCCAGGTGGCGCTGACCCTGCGTGCCGTCGGCGGCCTCACCACCCGGGAGATCGCCGACGCCTTCTACGTACCGGAAGCGACGATGGCGCAGCGGATCAGCCGGGCCAAGCGCGCCCTTCAGGGGCGCCGTCTGGATCAGCCCGGCGACCTCGCCGTCGTGCTGCGCGTGCTCTACCTCATCTACACGGCCGGCCACGCAGGCCGGGTGGACCTGGCCGGAGAGGCGATCCGGCTCGCCCGCCAACTCACACTCGCCACCGAGGAACCGGAGGCGCGCGGGCTGCTCGCGCTGATGCTCCTCAACCACGCCCGCCTCCCGGCGCGACTCGACTCAGCGGGTCGCATCGTCACGCTCGACCGACAGGACCGCGGGCTGTGGGATACCCGCGAGATCGCCGAGGGCGTGCGCGTCCTGCATTCGGCGCTGGCCGTTCATCGCCCCGGTCGCTACCAGGTCGAGGCCGCCATCGCCGCCCTACACGACGACGCCGCGAGCGCTGAGGAGACCGACTGGCCGCAGATCCTCGCCTGGTACGACGACCTCGTCGCCCTCACCGACGACCCGGTGCGCCAGGACCCCGCCGCGGTGCTCGGGCGGGCGGTCGCGGTCGGCCACGTACTGGGCGCCGCCGCCGGGCTGCGCGAGACCGACCGGCTGCGCGAGGTGCTCGGCGAGCGGCACCGGTGGCACGCCGTCCGCGGCTACCTCTACGAGCTCAGTGGCGACCTCCCTGCCGCCGCC
>PLDT01000170.1:0-3746 GCA_003136255.1 Actinomycetota bacterium | reverse complement strand
CCTGGCCGTCGCCGCCCCCGCCGCGCTCCTGCACCGCCGTACCCGGGGTCGGCCGCCGTCGCGGGCCGCCGCGGCCGCGCTCGCGGTGTGGGCCGTCACCGGAGCCCGTTCGCTACACCATGAGGCCGAACGGGCCATGGTTTCCCTGGCCGGCCACGATCTACCCGCCGCGCGGCGGGTCCTGCCCAGCCTCTGCGGCCGCGACCCGGCTGGCCTGGACGCCACGCAGATTACCCGGGCCGTGATCGAGTCCGTGGCGGAGAACACCTGCGACGCGGTGGTGGCCCCGCTGCTGTGGGGCGCGGTGGCCGGCTTGCCGGGGCTGGTCGCCTACCGCGCGGTCAACACGCTCGACGCGATGGTCGGCTACCGCTCGCCCCGGTACCTGCGCTTCGGCTGGGCCTCGGCCCGCCTGGACGACGTGGCCAACTGGGTGCCCGCACGGGTAACGGCCGCGCTCACCGTGGTGTGCGCGGCCGTGGTCCCTCTGCCGGGGACTTCCGCCCAGGGTCCGTCGGCAGAGGGACATCCGGTGCCAGGGCCGGCCGCGGCGGCAGTGCGGGCCGTGCTCCGGGACGGCGCTCGCCACCCGAGCCCGAACGCCGGACGGTGCGAGGCTGCCTTCGCCGGAGCGCTTGGCCTGCGCCTGGGAGGGACCAACGTCTACGGCGGCGTCGCCGAGGTCCGCCCGGGGTTGGGGGAGGGACGGGCCCCGGAGCCAGCTGACATCCGCCGCGCGGTCCGGCTCTCCCGGGCCGTCACCGTGGCCGCGACCGGCCTGGCCGTACTGATCGCCCTTACCGGCGCGCGACGAACCCGATCACCCACAGGACGAGCGCCGCGATGGCGACCCACCACAGCAGGTGCAGCGCGAATCCCGCGCCGAACAGGACGAGGACGACCAGTAGGAGCAGGAGCATGAGCATCATTTCGGGGCCTCCTTGTAAGCCTTAGTGCCCTACTGCTACCCCCTCGGACTCGCTCAAACATCCGTGCCGGTACCGTTCCCTCGTGCACGGGGCGCTGCTGGTAGCCGGGACCGGATCGGATGCGGGCAAGAGTGCCCTGGTCGCCGGGCTGTGCCGGTGGCTGGCCCGGCAGGGTATTTCGGTGTCGCCGTTCAAGGCGCAGAACATGTCGCTGAACTCGTTCGTGACCGCCGAAGGCGCGGAGATCGGCCGGGCGCAGGCCATGCAGGCGGCCGCGGCCGGGATCGAGCCGACGGCGGACATGAACCCGATCCTGCTCAAGCCGGGCAGCGACCGGCGCAGCCAGGTGGTCGTGCTCGGCCATCCCGAGGCGGAGGCCGACGCGTTGGGCTACCGCGCGCACGCTCCCCGGCTCCGCGAGGTCGCGCTGGCCAGCCTGGCCCGGCTCCGGGCCCGTTACGACGTGGTCATCTGCGAGGGCGCGGGCAGCCCGGCCGAGATCAACCTGCGGGACACCGACGTGGCCAACATGAGCCTGGCCCGGGCCGCGAACCTGCCGGTCGTCGTGGTCGGCGACATCGACCGCGGCGGCGTGTTCGCGGCTATGTTCGGCACCCTCGCGCTACTGGCGCCCGCCGACCAGGCGCTCATCGCGGGTTTCGTGATCAACAAGTTCCGCGGCGCGCCCGAACTACTGGACAGCGGGTTGAGCCTGCTGTACCGGCTTACCGGCCGCCCGGTGTACGGCGTCCTGCCCTGGCGGGACGGCCTGTGGCTCGACGCCGAGGATTCGCTGGGCCTGGACCAGGGCACGCACCACGCTTCGTTCGGCGCCAAAGACTTTCTCCGTGTCGCGGTGGTCAAGCTGCCGCGGATCAGCAACTTCACCGACGCCGACGCGCTCGCCGCCGAGCCCGGGGTACTGGTCCGGTTCGCCGAACGCCCGGCCGATCTAGCCGACGCGGACCTGGTCGTGCTGCCCGGATCTCGAGCCACGGTGGCCGACCTGGCCTGGCTGCGCGAGCGCGGCCTGGCCGGCGCGATCACCGAGCGGGCCCGGGCTGGCCAGCCGGTGCTGGGCATCTGCGGCGGATACCAGATGCTGGCCGAGGTGATCGACGACCCGGTGGAATCGCGCCAGGGCCGGGTCGACGGACTCGGGCTGCTGCCGGTGCGGGTGGTGTTCGGGCCCGCCAAGCGGCTGGGCCGGCCCACGGGCCGGGCGCTCGGCGCGCCGGTGACCGGGTACGAGATCCACCACGGGATCGCCAAGGTCACTGACCCGGCGGGCCACGGGTCCGAGCCGTTCCTGGACGGCTGCCGCCGCGGCGCGGTGTGGGGGACGAGCTGGCACGGCGTGCTGGAGAACGACCAGTTCCGGCGCGCGTTCCTGGCCGAAGTGGCGGCGCTGGCGGGCCGGGACTTCACGCCCGCGCCCGGCACCGACTTCGCCGCGCTGCGCCAGGCGCGACTGGACGTCCTCGGCGACCTGGTCGCCGATCACCTCGACACCGAGGCGCTGAGCAGGCTGATCTCCGGCGGGCCGCCGCCGGGGCTGCCGTCTTTGCTGGTGTCGCTCAACCACGATCGATAGGATTTGGCCCATGCCCGACATGGACCTCGCCGCCATCGAGGCGGTGCGTGCCCGGCTGCACGCCGAGTACATCTCCGACGAACGGCCGCCGAGCAGCGCCCGCGGCATCCACCACACCGCGCTGCTCAGCTCGGACGTGGAGCGGACCATCCGGTTCTACCAGGGGATCCTGGAGTTCCCGCTGACCGAGATCATCGAGAACCGCGACTACGAGGGGTCCAACCACTTCTTCTTCGACGTCGGCCACGGCAACCTGCTGGCCTTCTTCGACTTCCCCGGCCTCGACCTCGGGCCCTACGCGGAGGTCCTCGGCGGCCTGCACCACCTGGCCATCTCCGTCACGCCGGAGAAGTGGGCCCACCTGCGCGCCAACCTGGACGCGGCCCAGATCCCCTACCAGGAGGAAAGCGGCGCGTCCCTCTACTTCCGCGACCCCGACGGCGCCCGCCTGGAACTCCTCGCCGAGCCCCTAGGCGAGATGTACGGCAGCCACGTGCTCTAGCCCCCCATGATCACGAAGGAATTTGTACCGCTAGCCGTACCAGATCCTTCGCGATCATGAAAAACCGCGCTCGCGGCGCGTTGTACGGGCTGGCCATCGGGGATGCGTTGGGGATGCCGACGCAACTGCTGTCCCGGCGCGAGATCATCGAGCGCTGGGGTGAGCAGCTATTGGGCTTCGAGCCCGCGCCTCTGGGTCATACCATCGCCGCGGGCCTGCCCGCGGGCACGGTCACCGACGACACCGAGCANNNCCCCCGGAGGAGGCCGGCACCTCCGGCGACACCAACGGCGCCGCCATGCGCATCGCCCCCGTAGGCATCGCAGTGCCGCTCGACCTCCGGGAAGTCATCCCTCCGTCCAGCCCCGTGTCCCCGTCCGGTCCCGCGCTCCCAACCGGCCCCGCGCCCCCGTCCAGCCTGTCGACCCTTGTCGACCAGGTCGTGGCGGTGAGTTACGTGACGCACAACACCGGTCTCGCGCTGGCTGGCGCCGCCGCGGTGGCCGCGGCGGNNCAGCGCGGGTATAGCGGGCGCCTCCATGGCCGAGGCCACGATGATCGCTGCGGCCGCGGCCCGGCTCGGCGCCAGCCGCGGGCACTGGGTGGCGGGCGCGGACGTCGCGGCGCGCATCGAGTGGGCGGTCGGCCTGGTCGCGGGCCGGGACGGAGCCGACGCCTCCCGGCTCATCTACACGCTCGTCGGCACCAGCCTGGCCACCCA
>PLDT01000415.1:0-5454 GCA_003136255.1 Actinomycetota bacterium | reverse complement strand
TCGCCGAGGCGATCGCCGGGTTCATCGCCACCCTCGACCAAAACGGGCGACAGCGGCTCGGGTGATCTTCAGGCCGCATTCTCCGCCTCGCCGAGGAACGCCGCCCGCATGGCATAAACCATCACCCGGGCAACCCCGTTGCCGGGCAATCGGCAGGAATCTTATCTCGCGCCGCAGCCGACACCGGCAATCGTCACCCTCTGCGATTAGTGTCCAGACAGTGAGCAAACCGAACGCCGAATACGATCGGCCGGTAGCCTGAAGGACCGCGCGGCGGACCCAGCTCAGATCATTCATTACGGCGCCCGGCTCGGACCTCATGATCTTCAGATTATGGGTCCGTTATCAGCGCGCATCGCCGTGGGGTCTCAGCCGCAGAAGTAAGCGTTGATCACAGCTCGCGGTAGCCATGCTGCTCAAGCATCAGCCCCGAACTGGTGAGCACTGCCCATCGCCGATCCTGCGCGGCTGGCGTCAGCTCCACGAGGCGTTCCTGGCGCACGAGATGCGAGGGCTGGTCCCCCCGTGCTCGATGATCACCGAGCGGCAAGGCCCCGGGGGCCTCACGTCGCGCCCGGTCACCCTGTCCAGGCTCAACATCATCACGGGGCCGAGCAACTCCGGCAAGTCGACGCTCGTGAACCTGCTGGCCAGGGCCGGGCGGGATCCGCTGACGCGCCGCCCGTGGCTCGGACAGCTCTCAGCCGGCATCCACTGGTTCGACCCGCAGCCGCACCTTCTCCGGCTCGAGGACCGCGACGGCCGCGTCGAGCTCGTCCACGACAGCCAGCGGGCCCCCGCTCTTTTCGCCCGGTACCGCGCCGTGACGCTGCGGGCCCCGGGCCGCCGGGATGCCCGCCCCGGCGGGCGGCCGGCCGGCATGAACCATTTGGGCCGCGCCAACGTATCGTAGTTGATGCGGATCGACGTGGTCTTGATCGGCATGGTGTTGGGGGTGGGCGATGGATGGCGACATCCTCAGCCAGGGCGACGACCGCGAGCCCCGTCCGTGGCCGCGCCGGCTGGGGCTGATCGCCATCGCCGCCCTCGCGGTGATCGGCGGCATCGTCTACGTCGCCCTGCCGCGTCATCAGCCGGCCGCCTCGGCCGCAGCCCCGACCACCCCCGCTGTCCTTCCCTCGGGAACGCTCGGCACCACGACCCTCCGACCTCAGATCGTGGTGTCGCTGGGCCTGGTCCAGCCGGGCCAGCCGGGCCCGTCGGTCGAGCGCGACGGGATCATCGTCGGCGGCTTGGCTTGGAGCGATAGCGTCCGGCTGCCGGTGGCGGGAACCCAGCCGGCCTGGTACCGGCCGGCTGCCGGCCGTTCCGACACGATCGGCGGGCTGCCCGCTGACAGCGCCGGGTACCAGTTCATCCGGGTGGGCGGCGGCTGGGCGGTGCAGGCCGATCCCGGCGCCAAGGCCGACTGCGTCAATTGCGCCGACCCGGCGATGCCGGTGTGGTACCTGGCCGACGGCGCGCGGTCGGCTGTCCGGGTCGGCCAGGCGAACCAGGTCGCGCCGGCCGCCGTGTCCGGCGATCTGTGGCTGACGACCTACCCGACGGACGCCGAGGCTGACCCCGCCCGCGGGACGGCGCGGGAGATCGGGCCGTCAGGCGCCACGCTGGGGCCGGCCATCACGCTGCCGGCCGGGTACCAGATCGCGCAGGGAACCGATCGGGGCCTGCTGCTCACGCCGGCCGGCCCGCAGTCGGGGGTGGTGGTGGACCGGCTCTGGGACCCGGCCGCCCGGTCGGCCCCCCCGTCGGCCGCCGGCTCCGCGTCGTCTCCCAGCCGGACGTTCGACCAAGTGATCGCGGCCAATGCGACCGAGATCGCCTGGGGCGGGGGCTGCGCGACTGCCTGCCGGGTCGACGTGCTCAACCTGGCGACCGGTCGGCAGACCGTGGTCAGGCTGCCCGCGGGGATCTTGGCCAGCGGCGGCGCGCTCAGCCCGAGCGGCAGCTTCCTCGCGCTCCAGCTGGCCTCGAGCGACGGCCAGCTGGCCCTGCCAGTGGAGGTCGCGACGGTCGCCAGCGGCCGCTTGACCAGGATGCCGGGCAGCTGGATCAACAGCAACGCGCTGGCCGGCTTCGGCTGGCCGTCCGGCGGCGACAGCCTGGTCGCCGAGTTCAACGTTGCGTCCACCCTGCTGCTGACGTCCTGGCACCCCGGCGCGAGCGCACTATCGCTGGCGGTCGTCAAGCCCGGTCCGACCCAGGCATCGCTGGTCGTCGGCTAGCCCCGCCCGGCTTCCCGGTTACCCGTCGAGCTGGCTATCCGGTTCCGTCCGCCACCCGCTGGCTATTATCCAGAACGACCGAATCTGTGCGCAACCATCAGACACCGTGGCAAAGGGCTCGGCCGACCATAACGGCGGGTACGCGTGCGGGTTGCCACGGTGACGTGACCACGCACCGTAATCGAAACCGGCCTGAGGGACCGACGCCGCGAGCGTTCACGGTGCCCGTCTCGTTGCTCGGACGTTCGCATCTTCAAGCCGGACCCGCGTGCGGCGACGTGCCGCGTTCCGGCGGCCGGCGTATGTCCTAGGTTCCGGTAGGCGACGCTCCGCGAACAGATCGGCGCACCAGATCACGCGGAGATGACTGGGACGGCCGCGACAGGCGGATATCGCAGCTGACCGTCGACCAGCCCCAGCCTCAGTCGCTTAGCGTGACTGGGTGCCGACTTCGACCCGTTCCGGGCAGGCGGCCTGCGCATGCCCGGCCCCGTTCATGACCGGTACCGGATGCTCGGGCCGGTTGTGTCCGGGGCGTTCGAGCACCGGACCGGCCGTCACACTCGCGACCCTGCCGCACTTGGGACAGGCCCCCGCGCCGCCATTGAACGAGAAGAGGCGGCCGCAAAAGCATGCAACGTCACTCATCATCGATACCTTTTTCCTTGGTAGTGGTCATCTGTGCCCCCTTCGTGGCTGAGCTCCTGACCGGAACGTAAGGGCCGACTGGGCTCCCTCGCTTCCGGGCAGGCCCCTAGCCCGCACCTCGGCGGGCATAGCTTCGTACCGGGTGGGTCCGTAGGATCGCTGACATGTTGCTCGGCCGCGACCAGGAGCAGCAGGCACTCGCCGGTCTGCTTGACGATGCGCGCGCGGGCCGCAGCGGTGTGCTGGCCCTTGCCGGGGAGGCCGGTATCGGCAAGTCGGCGCTGCTCGCCTACGCCGAGGAGCAGGCGGTCGGCATGCGCGTGCTCCGGGCCCGCGGGGTGCAGTCGGAGGCTCAGATCCCGTTCGCCGGCTTGCTCGAGCTCGTGCGGCCGGCGCTGTCCTGGATCGAGCAGATCCCTGACCCGCAGGCCGCGGCGCTGGAGAGCGCGCTCGCGCTCCGGCCGGCCGCCAGCGCGCCGGGCCGCTTCGCCGTCGGTGCGGCGACCCTCAGCTTGCTGGCCGCCTATTCGGAGGAGACCCCGGTAGCCGTGCTGGTGGATGACGCGCACTGGCTCGACGGGTCGAGCGCGGATGCCATGCTTTTCGCGTTCCGTCGCCTCGTCGCCGATCCTGTCGCGGTCGTGCTGGCCGTGCGCCAGGGCGAGCCGTCACTGCTCGACGGCGCCGACGTGCCGACCCTGCGCCTGGCCGGCCTGGACCGGGCTTCGGCCGGCGAGTTGCTGAAGCGCCAGGCAGACGAGCCGCTGAGCCGCGAGCTAGCCGACCGCCTCCACCGTGAAACCGGCGGGAACCCGCTGGCGCTCCTGGAGCTCGGCCAGGAGCGCCAGCGCCTGGCCGGCCTGCCACCTGGCGCGCCGCTCGCGGCCGGGACGAGCGTCGCTCGCGTGTACCTCCAGCGCTCGCGGAGTCTTCCGGCTCGCACCCGCGCCGCTCTTGTCCTGGCCTCAGCTATCGACGGCGGCGACGTGCCGGTGCTAGCCCGCGCCGCGCCGATGCTCGAGCTGGACCTCGCCGACCTTGTTCCCGCCGAGGCTGCGGCGCTCATTACGGTGCGCGATTCCCGCGTGGAGTTCCGGCATCCGCTCGCCCGGTCGGCCATCTACGGCGACGCCCCGGCCGACCAGCGGCGTGCGGTGCACCGCGCTGTGGCCAGCGCCCTGCCAGATACCGAGGCCGACCGCCGGGCCTGGCATCTCGCGCTGGCCGCTTTCGGCCCCGACGATGCGGCCTCGTCGGCGCTCGAGCAGGCGGGGCAGCGTGCCTACCAGCGCAGCGCCTACGACGTCGCGTCGCGAGCGTTCGAACGCGCGGCCCTGCTGGCCCCGGACGAGGCCCGGCAGGGCCGGCTGATGTACGCCGCGGCCGAGGCCGCCTGGCTGGGCGGGCTCGCTGATCGTGCCGTGGCCCTGCTGGACCAGTCAGTCCGGCACGTGCCGGGTCCGGGTCTGGCCGTCGCGATCGAACACCTCCGCGGCCACATCGCCATCCACCGCGGGCCGGTTACCGAAGGGCAGCAGATCCTCCTGGCCGCCGCCGAGCATGCCGCGTCGGTCGATCCGGAACAAACCGTCGTGATGCTCGCCGAAGCGGCGTACGCGTCCTTTACCGCCGGCGATGCCGCGACCATGCTTGTGGCCGCCGACCGGGCTGCCTCGCTCGCCCCGTCCGACCCGAACGGCCGTATCGCCTTCTTCGCGCTGATCACGCGGGGCATGGCGCTGATCTTCTCGGGCCAAGACGAGCCTGGCGCGCCGGCTATCCGCGCGGCTGTCGACGTGCTCGAGCGCTCGGACGAACTCCGGGATGAGCCCCGGCTGCTGGCCTGGGCGGCCATGGGGTCGATCTGGCTGCGCGAAGCGGACACCGGGCGGGCACTCCTTTATCGTGCGCTCGACGCGGCTCGCCGCCAATCCGCGATCGGCGCGCTGCCCTTCCTGATGCTCCACGTAGCGACCGATCAGGCGGGCACGGATCGATGGGCCGAGGCTCAAGCCGGTTTTCACGAAGCGATCGGACTGGCCAGGGAAACCGGTCAGTATGGCGACCTCGGCGTGGCCCTGGGCTTTTCCGCCCGGCTCGAAGCCAGGCTGGGCCGGTCGCAGGAGAGCCGCAGGCATGCTGACGAGGCGCTGCGCCTATCTCGCGAGCTGGGCGTGGGCTTGGCAGAAGTGTGGGCCATCGCTGCCCTGGGTGACCTTGAGCTGGGCCAGGGCCGGCCCGAAGCCGCGCTGGCTCATTTCGAGGAGCAGCGAGTCGTGCTGCGCTCACGCGGCATCCAGGACGCCGACCTGTCCCCGGTGCCGGAGCTTGTCGAGATCTACCTGCGTCTGGGGCGCGGACCGGAGGCCGCCAAGATAGCCGCAGACTTCACCCGCGACGCGGATATCAAGGGCCAGCCCTGGGCGCTGGCGCGCGCCGCGCGATGCCGCGGGCTACTCGCCGCCGAGGGCGAGTCCGATCCTTACTTCGAAACCGCGCTGGCCTTGCACGGTCGGACCGCGGACGCCTTCGAGACCGCCCGCACGCACCTGGCCTACGG
>PLDT01000398.1:13748-17421 GCA_003136255.1 Actinomycetota bacterium | reverse complement strand
ACGTCCAGGGCCTTCACGTCTACTGGGTGATGCGGCACCAGCTGCGCACCGTCGGCCAGCACCAGCGCGCCGACCTCGTGCGCCAGCCTGGCGAGCTCGGCGACGGGAGGAATCACGCCGGTTACGTTCGACTGCCCGCTCACCGCGACGATCTTCGTCCGCTCGGTTATCAGCGGCGGGTCCAGGTCGAGCCGCCCGTCGGGCAGCACCTTGAACCAGCGGAGCGTCGCGCCCGTCCGCTCCGCGAGCTGCTGCCACGGCACCAGGTTGGCGTGGTGCTCCATCTCGGTGATGAGGATCTCGTCGCCAGGCTTGATCGACGAGCTCAGCGTGTAGGCGACCAGGTTGATCCCCTCGGTCGCGTTCTTGGTGAACACGATCTCGCCGACGTCCGCGCCGAGGAACGCGGCGACCTTCGCTCGCGCACCCTCGTAGATCTCGGTGGCCTCCTCGCTGAGCAGATGCGCGCCCCGGTGCGCGGCGCCGTTGTGCAGCTCATAGAACGACCGCTCGGCCTCCAGCACCTGGACCGGCTTCTGCGAGGTCGCGCCGGAGTCCAGGTAGATCAGCGGGTTCCCGTTGCGCACCGTTCTGGACAGCGCCGGGAAGTCGGCCCGGATCGCCTCGACGTCGAGGTGCTCCGGGAAGCCGCTCACGCTGGGACCCTTCTGGTGGTCCGCGGGGGTTCCGTGGCGTCGTCCCCATGGGCAAGGGCAGAGAACTTCTCGTAGCCCTCGTTCTCCAGGCGTTCGGCCAGCTCGGGGCCGCCTTCTTCGACGATCCGCCCGCCCACGAAAACGTGCACGAAGTCGGGCTTCACCAGTCGCAGCAGCCGGGGGTAGTGGGTGATCAGCAGGACCGCGTGGCCGGGCTGGCCGCGGAACCGGTTGATGCCGTCGGCCACGACCTTGAGCGCGTCGATGTCCAGGCCGGAGTCGGTCTCGTCGAGGATCGCGACCTTCGGGTTGAGCAACTCGAGCTGCAGGATCTCGTGCCGCTTCTTCTCCCCGCCGGAGAATCCCTCGTTCAGGTTGCGCTCGGCGAAGGCCGGGTCCATGGACAGCGCGGCCATCGCGGCCCGCAGTTCCTTGACGAAGTCACGCAGCTTCGGCGCCTCGCCGCGCACCGCCGTGACCGCGGTCCGCAGGAAGTTCGACACCGTGACCCCGGGTACCTCGACCGGGTACTGCATGGCCAGGAAGAGCCCGGCCCGGGCGCGTGAGTCCACGGGCATGGTCAGCACGTCCTCGCCGTCCAGCGTGACGGTGCCCTTGGTGACCAGGTACTTCGGATGGCCGGCGATCGCGTAGGCCAGGGTCGACTTGCCTGAGCCGTTCGGGCCCATGAGCGCGTGAGTCTCCCCTTCGGCGACGGTCAGGTCCACGCCGCGCAGGATCTCCCGGTGCACGCCGCCTGGGCTTGACGACGGAGCCTCCTCGACGCTGACGTGCAGGTCGCGGATCTCGAGGGTGGCCACTATGACTCCTTAGCTATGGCGACGTAGACCTCGTCGCCGTCAATCTTGACGGGGTAAACGGGCACGGGCTCGGTGGCCGGCATCCCGGTGGGCTGGCCGGTGCGCAGGTCGAAGCAGGACCCGTGCAGCCAGCACTCGACCGTGTGGTCGTAGATCTCGCCCTCGGACAGCGGCACCTCCGCGTGCGAGCACACGTCCCGCAGCGCGAAGACCTCGCCGCCGGCCCGCGCCACGGCGACCGGCTGGCCCGCGACCTCGACGCCGATGACCCCCTCGACGGGGAGGTCGGACAGCGCGCAGGCCCGGGTGTAGATGGGGGTGTTCGTTTCGGTCATCGCACCGCTCCAGAAGGCAGCGACCTGGTCAGCTCTCCCTCGACGGCCTCGGTGATCCGGCCGCGCAGTTCCGGCACCTCGATGGTGTCGATCAGCTGACCGAAGAACCCCCGGATGACGAGCCTGCGGGCCTCGTGGAACGGGATGCCGCGGGCCATCAGGTAGAACAAATGGTGGTCCTCGAGCCGGCCGCTGGCGCTGGCGTGGCCGGCCCCGACGATCTCGCCGGTGAGGATCTCCAGGTTCGGCACCGAGTCGACCCGGGTGCCGTCGGTCAGCACCAGGTTCCGGTTGTACTCGTAGGTGTCCGTGCCGGTGGCCTCCGGCCTGATCAGCACGTCGCCGATCCAGACCGCGTGCGCGTCGGTGCCCTGCAGCGCGCCCTTGTAGGTGACCCTGCTGCGGCAGTACGGCTCATCATGGTCCACGAACAGCCGGTGCTCCAGGTGCTGGCCCGCGTCGGCGAAGTACAGGCCGGTCAGCTCGGCCTCGCCGCCCGGGCCGCCGTAGCGCACCTCGGTGCCGAGCCGGACCACCGATCCGCCGAGGGTGACCGCGGCGTGCCTGAGCCGGGCGTCCCGGCCCAGCGTGGCGTAGTGGTGCGACACGTGCACCGCGTCGTCGGCCCAGTCCTGCAGGCTGACCACCGACAGCGAGGCGCCGTCGCCCACCACCAGCTCGACGTTGTCGGCGTAGGTGGCGCTGCCGCGGTGGTCGAGCACCACCACCGCACGCGAGAACGGCTCGGCCTGCACCAGCACGTGGCCGTAGCCCGGGCCACCGTGGCCGGTCACGGTGACGACCGTGGGCCGGGACGCGTCGGCCTCGGCGGGCACCGTTATCACCGTCGCCTCCTCGAAGGAGGCGTAGGCCAAGGCGCTGACCCGGTCGGCCGGGATGAAGGTGCGGGCGGCGTGAACCACGGACCGTTCGGCCGAAGAGGTCTTCACCTCAGGGGCCGGGTCCACGTCTACTTCCACGGGCGCCGTCGGCGACGGTACCGGCGGAGAATCGGTGTGCAGGCCGCGCAGCCGGCGCAGCGGGGTGAACCGCCACTCCTCCTCGCGCCCGGTGGGCACGCCGAAGTCCGCCGGATCGTAGGACCGGTGCTCGTGCAGCCTCGTCACGGGAGCGGACTCAATCGCTCCCTGCAGTCCAGCTGACATCAGCCGACCGCCCCCTCCATCTGCAGCTCGATCAGCCGGTTCAGCTCGAGCGCGTACTCCATCGGCAGCTCGCGAGCGATCGGCTCGACGAACCCGCGCACGATGGTGGCCATCGCTTCGTCCTCGGTCATGCCGCGGCTCATCAGGTAGAACAGCTGATCCTCGGAAATCTTGGACACGGTGGCCTCGTGGGCCATCTCAACGTCGTCCTCGCGGACATCCACGTACGGGTAGGTGTCGCTGCGGCTCACCGTGTCGACCAGCAGCGCGTCGCACTTGACGTTGGACCTGGAGTGCTCGGCGCCCTCCTGCACGTTGACCAGGCCGCGGTAGGAGGTCCGGCCGCCGGCCCGGGCCACCGACTTGGACACGATGGTCGAGGACGTGTTCGGCGCGCAGTGCACCATCTTGGCCCCGGCGTCCTGGTGCTGGCCCGCTCCCGCGAACGCGACCGAGAGGGTCTCGCCGCGGGCGTGCTCGCCCATCAGGTAGACCGCCGGGTACTTCATCGTCACCTTGGAGCCGATGTTGCCGTCGATCCACTCCATCGTCGCGCCCTGCTGGGCGACGGCCCGCTTGGTGACCAGGTTGTAGACGTTGGCCGACCAGTTCTGGATCGTGGTGTAACGGCAGCGCGCGTCCTTCTTCACGATGATCTCGACCACCGCGGAATGCAGCGAGTCGGACTTGTAAAT
>PLDT01000398.1:0-13733 GCA_003136255.1 Actinomycetota bacterium | reverse complement strand
ACGCCCTTCGGCACGTAGATGAACGAGCCGCCGGACCATACCGCGGTGTTCAGCGCGGCGAACTTATTGTCGCCCGGCGGGATCACCGTGCCGAAGTACTCGCGGAACAGTTCCGGCTGCTCGCGCAGCGCGGTGTCGGTGTCCAGGAAGATAACGCCCTTTTCCTCGAGGTCTTCCCTGATCTTGTGGTACACGACCTCGGATTCGTACTGGGCCGCCACCCCGGCGATGAGCCGCTGCTTTTCGGCTTCGGGTATGCCGAGCCGGTCGTAGGTGTTCTTGATATCGGCGGGCAGTTCGTCCCAGCTCGCGGCCTGCTTCTCGGTGGAGCGGACGAAGTACTTGATGTTGTCGAAGTCGATTTCCGACAGGTCGGCGCCCCAGGTGGGCAGCGGCTTGCGGCCGAAGTACTTCAGGCCCCGCAGGCGCAGGTCGAGCATCCATTCCGGCTCGTTCTTGCGCGCCGAGATGTCGCGGACCACCTCTTCGGACAGGCCGCGGCGCGCGGACGCGCCTGCCACGTCCGAGTCGGCCCAGCCGAACCGGTACGTGCCCAGCCCTTCGAGCTGTTCTTGTGCGGTGGTGGTCATGTCAAGAGCCCTCCGGACCCTGAGGTTATTTCGATAGGTACGCCATGTTCTATAACAGATTTCACTGGGCCGACCTTCCCGGCGCCNNAGCTGCGGGAATTCGGCCGCCACGTGGGCGACCGGGCAGTGGTGCTGACAGAGCTGCTCGCCCGACGTTCCCCCGACCAGGCCGCCGATCGCGGGCGCCGGGCCGGCGGAGGCGGCGTAGCCGTCCGCGGACAGCGCCTCGGCCAGCGCCTGGACCCGCGTGGCGAGCTCGCCCTGAGCCACCACCGGCGCGTACCGGCGCTCCAGGTCGGCCAGCTGCCTGCGGGCGAACTCCGCGACCGCGTCCGGGCCCGCCGTCTCGGCCAGGAACCGCAGCGCGCCCGTGGCCAGGTCGTCATAGGCGTGCTCGAACGCGCTGCGCCCGGCGTCGGTGATGACGAAGACCTTGGCCGGCCGGCCCCGGCCCCGGTTCCCGTACGTCCTGGCCGTCCTGGTCTCGATGAGGCCTTCGGCCAGCAGGTTGTCCAGGTGCCGCCGGATGGCGGCCGGGGTGAGCCCGAGCCGGCTGCCCAGCGTCGCGGCGGTCGATGGCCCGAGTTCCAGGATCAGCCGCGCGACCTGGCCCTTGGTGGGGCCGTCAGTCGATCGCACGTTTTTCACAACAACATTGTGCCGTAAATAGTCCGCCGGACGCAAACTTTTGGCAACGCCGACGTGACGTAAATCACGCTGCGGTCGGCTTGAGACCCAGGACGCGTTCGGCGTTGCCCCCCGCGATCTTGGCCACCTCGTCCGGGCTGAGCGGCAGCGCGTCGAGCAGGGCGCGGCCGGCCGCGTTGGAGCCGAACGGGTAGTCGACGCTGAACAGCACCCGGTCCACCCCGAGCACCTGCACGGTGCACATGACCGGCGGGAGGCTGAACAGCCCGCTGGTGGTCACCCAGATGTTGCGCGTGAAGTACTCCGACGGCCTCATGGCCAGGCCGTCCACGTGCAGCATCGCGTCGATGCGGGCCAGCATGAAGGGCAGCATCTCGCCGCAGTGCCCGACGATCATCCGCAGCGCGGGATGGCGATCGAAGACCCCGGTGGCGACCATGCGCAGCACGTGCAGGCCGGCCTCGGCGTGCCAGCCCCACGCGCCGGTGGCCAGCCGGGCCGCCACGTCCGGCGGCAGTCCGCTGTATAGCACCTCCCGCAGCGCCGCCGGAGGCGGCGCGGGGTGCAGATACAGCGGGACGTCGAGCCGCTCGAAGCGGTCGAGCAGCGGCTCGTACCTCGGGTCGTCCAGGAACGCCCCGTTGGAGCCGAGGGTGCTGTTGACCAGCGCGCCGACGAGGCCGAGTCCGGTGGCAGCGCGTTCGAGCTCGTCGGCCGCGGCCTGCGGGTCGGCAGTGGGCAGGGTGGCGAAGCCGGCGAACCGGTCCGGATGGGCCCGGACCGCAGCGGCGAGCTGGTCGTTGGCCTCGCGGGCGCGGGCCAGGCCTTCGGCCCCGGCGTGCTCCTGCGCGGCCGGGGCCACGTGGGAGATGACCTGCAGGTCGATACCGTTCGCGTCCATGTCGGCGAGCCGCAGCGGACCGAGGTCGCGCAGCCGGTCGCCGACCTGGGGGCCCCACACGGCGAGCTGGCCGGTGCCCGGCGCCGCCGCGAGCTCTGCCGTCCAGAAGTGCTCTTCCAGCGCAATCGTCCGCACCCGGCTATTGTGTCGCACCGGCTACGGTCGTACCCGGCTACCGTCGGCATGAGGAGTGCGGCACCCGGGGATCGGCGCCTGGTGTGACCCACCGCCGCACCTGCACGTAACCACGTGCCTCAACGGTAGGGCCAGGTCACTCCCGTACCAGTAGGCCGGCCATCGTCCGGGAGGATTTGGGCTTGCGGGAGCCGTTTGTGCACCATAGACCCCACAGCGCACCCCTAAGCCCAAACACTCCCCGATATCTGTTCGATTACCGTTAGACGGCAAGCCTCGTGTGACCTCAGCTCGCGGTGATGCCGGAGAGAGCATTGTTACCTGGCCGGCATTCCAGACAGGCTGCGCCACCGCACCCAGTCTTACAGGGTGATGCCGACCGTGATCCCGGCCACGCCGCTGGGATGCTCGGCGGGACCGCGAACCACCTTGTCGGCCCGGGCCGCGATCCGGAGCGGTTCGGCGATCTGGTCCAGCAGCGCGCGGGCCGCCTCGTCGTGCGGCTGCACGATCAGCTGGCTGAGCCGGGCCGAGTTGCCCAGCCGCAGCCCGCTGCGCAGCACCCGGGTCGCGTCTAGGATCACGGCCAGCTGATCCACCGCCGAACGGTCCGAGGACCAGCGCGGGTCGGCGGCCGGCCAGCGGGTCAGGTGCAGCGAGATCGCGTCCTCATGAGCGCGGTAGAACCGCTGGTACATGTGCTCGGTCAGGAACGGGGCGAACGGCGCGAACAGCCCGAGCAGCACGCGGTAGGACTCCCACAGCGTCCACCGGACACTGTCCTGGTCCGCCCGGTCCTTGATCATCTCGATGTACCGGTCGCAGTAGATCGACCAGAACATCCGGGAGGCGGCCTGGTGGGCCTGCATGTAGTCGTGGGCCTCGAACGCCGCGGTGGCCTCGTCGATGGCGTCGGCCAGATGCGACAGCACCCACCGGTCCACGATGTCCCGCTCCCCCGGCGCGGGCGCCGGCCCGGACAGCTCACCGAGGTGCAGGGATACGAACCGGCCCACGTTCCACAGCTTGACCGTGAACTTCCGGCCGGTCCGCACGTCCTTCTCGTTATAGCGCAGGTCGGTGCCGATGCGGCCGCGGGTGGCCCACAGCCGCAGCGCGTCCGCACCGTACCTGGCCATCACGTCGTCCGGCACATACCGGTTGTAGCCGTCCGGACCTGTCGACTTGTCGAGATCTCGCTTGGACAGCTTCTTGCCCTGCTCGCTCAGCCCCCAGCCCGAGATCAGCGCGGTCCGCCACGGCACCCGGCCGAACAGCAGCTCGGACTGCACCACGGAGTAGAACAGCCAGGTCCGGATGATCTCGAACGCCTGCACCCGCATCGACATCGGGGCCAGCGCGGGGTCGGTCCCGCCGAGCGCCCACCCGTCGTTGATCTGCGGGGTCAGCGAGGAGGTCATCCAGGTGTCCATCACGTCCGGGTCGGCGGCGAGCTCACCGTGACCGCACGACGGGCAGGCTTGGCGGGGCGGCTTGTCGGTGAGCGGGTCGACCGGCAGGTCCTCGAGGCGGGCCAGCACCGGTGCGTCGCACGAGGCGCAGAACCAGACCGGGAACGGCACCCCATACCGCCGCTGCCGGGTGATGTTCCAGTCCCACTTGAGCCCGTCGATCCAGTCTTCGAGCCGGCGCCGCATGAACGGCGGGATCCATTCCAGCTCGGCCGCCCGGGCCCGGAACCGGTCGGCGTTCTCCCGCACCGCGATGAACCACTGCGGCCTGATCTGGAACTCGACCGGAGTCTGGCACCGCTCGTGCACCCCGACCACCTGGCGCACCGGCACACTGGACACCAGCAGCCCGGCCTCGTCGAGCGCCCGCACGACGGCCGCACGCCCCTGGGTCACCGTCAACCCGGCGAACGGTCCCGCCAGCTCGCCCAAGCGCCCGTCTGGTCCCACCACCAGCCGCAAGGCCAGGTGGTCACGCCGCCACCGCAGTACGTCCTCGCTGTCCCCGAACGTGCACACCATCATCAGCCCGGTCCCGTATTCCGGGTCCACGTCCTGGTCGGTCAGAACCGGCACCTCGTAGCCGAACAGCGGCACCCGCGCCGTGCTGAGTCCTTGGTAGCGGTCGTCGGCGGGATGGTGGTACAGCGCCACACAGGCCGGCAGCAGTTCGGGCCGGGTCGTCGCGATCTGCAGGTCCCGCTCGCCGCCGAACCTGATCGTGTGCAGCCGGCTGGTCCGCTCTAGGTCCTCCACGTCCGCCTGGGCCAGCGAGGTCTGGTCCTCCGGGCACCACAGGATCGGGTCCTGCGCCCGCCGCAGGTAGCCCGCCTCGTGCAGCGTGACAAAGCTGGTCTGGGCGGTCCGCTGGCAGCGGGCATCGATGGTGGAGTAGCGCAGCGACCAGTCGAGCGACAGGCCCAGCCGCCGCCACAGGTCCTCATACCGTTCGGCCGTGCGCTGGGTCTCGGCCAGGCACAGCGCGACGAACTCGGCTCGCGGCATGTCGACCGCGCGCACCCCGTAGGCTTGCTCCACGTACCGTTCGGTGGGCAGCCCGTTGTCGTCGAACCCGATCGGGTAGAACACCCGCTCGCCCCGCATCCGCCGGTAGCGCACGATGAAGTCGGGCTGCGAGTAGCTCATCGCGTGGCCGACGTGCAGGTGCGCCGCCGATACGTACGGCGGCGGCGTATCTACACTGAAGACCGGCCCGTGTCCGTCACGCTCGTACCGGTAGACGTCGTGTGTCTCCCACAGCGCGCGGGCAGCCGCCTCGACGGCTTGGTGGTCGTACTGGCCGGGTTCCATAGGTAGGGAAGGTATCTGTTTCGGAACGTGCTGCTTAAATATTTTTGGCCGAACGGCCGTGGTTCTCCCCTCCGATGACCTGACGAGCGAACCGCGGGACGGCCGGATGAGTCTTAGGAGTCGGTGCCGTGAATTCTTTGCGGGTACCGCATGCCGCAGCTAGGTGCCGGGGAATGAACATGGTACGAACGAACCAACCGACCCCCCGAGAAGGCCCAGGAAGATAGAGACAAGCGCCACCATGCCCGCCCCGCGCCCCGACATCGCCGACCTGCTCGAGGTGGATGTTCCGCCCGACGTCAAGGTGATCACGGTCAGCGACTTGCACCTGCCCCCGGTCCGGACGGACGTATCCGGGCGGTCCTGCGAGATGCTGGCGCGCCACCTCGCCGAGGAGCCGGGGATGCCCACCGTGGTCCTGGCCGGGGACGTGATCGAGCTGCTCGGCTCCCCCGGGTCGACGGCCACCGACATCCTGCGCCCGCACGAGGACTTGTGCGCGGCGCTGCTCGGCGTGACCGCGCGCGGCGGGCAGGTCATCTACACCATCGGCAACCACGACAGCGACCTGGCCTGGGACGTCAAGGCGGCGGACGCGGTACGGGAGATGACCGGGGCCCGGCTGTGCCTGGCCGCGGACCTGATCCTGGCTGACGGCCGGAAGATCCGGGTGGAGCACGGGCATCAGCTCGACCCGTACAACTGCTTCTGCGATGCGCGCAATCCGCTGGATACCCCGGTGGGTCACCATATCGTCCGCGAGGTCATCCCCCGGATCGAGTTCCTCGGCCGCGGCTGGGTCGACGGCGCGCACGAGATGGCGGACCCGACCGACTTCCCGTCCTTCATCGGCTCCCGGCTCGTCTACCGCAAGCTGGGCCGCCACTTGTGGTGGCTGATCGCGATCCCGCTGGTGATCCTGGTCCTGGTCCGGATACCCGAGTTCACCGCGTTCAGGTCCCGGTACCCAGATACGGACGTATGGGTACACCGGGCCGAGATTCTCGGCTACGGCGCGATAGCAGACCTGATCGTGATCGCCGCCCTGGTCGCCATCTTGGCCCGGCGCGCGTGGGTGTCGATCAGCGCGCTGGCCCTCGACAAGCGGGGCTACGGGCAGAACCAGGCCGCCCGCCAGCGGGCCGCCGACCTGGTCGCCGACGGTTACCACGGGTTCATCTCCGGGCACACCCACCATCCGGAGCTGGCCGCTTCAGCTGATGGCTTCTACGCCAACTCCGGCTCGTGCACCTCGGTCGTAGAGGGCATCGGCGGGAAGTTCGGCCTTCCTCCGGCTTACGTCCGCAACCAGCAGATCTGCTGGGTGGAGGTGACCGCAGGCCAGGCCGAGCTGGTGTTGGCCCGGGTTCAGCTGCCCGGCGCGACCAGGATGGAGCGGTTCGTCGCCCACGGCCGCGACCCGCACTCCGACGTGCCGGCCCGGGTCGCGACCTGGCCGGCCGGACCCGACTGGCCGCCCCCAGACAAACGCGCCGCCGACGGCGGCCAGCCGAGCAAGGCCGACCAGACGAAGGCTCTGCCCGTTTCCGGCCGACCCGGCCCGCCCGGGTAGCTCCTACCTGATCCGCGTCGAGCTGAGGCCCTGATCCGCGTCGCGGCTAGGCGCGCTCGGCGGCCCGGGCTTCCTCGATGGTGAGTTCCGCGGCGGGGTCGGCTTCCAGCCGCTCGTCCGGGATAGGCTCGCCGCTGCGGATCGACCGGCCGTAGGTGCCGTCGTCCAGCCGGTGCAGCGCCCGGTCGATGGCGTCCAGCCGGTCGCGCAGGCTCTCCGCGATGGCGTCGTCCTCGCCTTCCTCGGTAAGCGCCAAAGCGGCGTCCTCTTCGTCTTCCGCCTCGCTCTCCACCTCCGCCACCCGGTCGGCCTGGCCGGCGGCCTCGGTCCCCTTGAGCAGGCTGCGTACCTCGTCCTGTTCGGCGATGAGCAGGCTGCGGGCCCGGTCCTGGTCCATCTGGCCGTCCTCCCTAATGCGTGTGGGACACATGCGCGTCCATGTGGTCGTGGCTGTCGGGCGAGCCGCCCATCATCCGCAGCATAGCGACCCCGCCGGTGCGGACGAATCGAATGAGCAGCGCGGCGGCGAGGATCAGGAAGACGATGTTCAGCCAGCTGGTGTAGTCCCAGGAGACTCCCTGGTCGGGGATCTTAGCCCGGGCCGGGTTCGGGATCAGGCCCAGCCCGCCGAAGATCAGCTCGACCACGTAGCCGGCCGCCGCCATGGCAGCGTAGAACGTGCCGAGCAGGAACAGTGCCATCCGGGCGCCGTAGTACTTCCGGTAGATGTTCAGGATCGGCGCGATGATGAGGTCGGCGAAGATGAAGGCGACCACGCCGCCGAAGCTGATGCCGCCCTTCCACAGCACCACGGCCAGCGGCACGTTCCCGATCGAGCACACGAACGAGATAATGGCCACGCCGGGTCCGATCAGCGGTCCCCAGATCTTCGCGGCCAGCGGGTGGCCCGCGAAGAAGAACACCCGCCAGAAGCGGTCTGGCACCCAGGCGGCGATCGCCCCGGCGGCGAACAGGCCGATAATAAGGTCCCTGAGGATCGCGGCCCACTCCATCACGAACACGTGCGCGACCGCGGTGTAGCCCTCGCGTGAGAACAGGCGGCTCGCGAACGAGCCCGGCCGCTGGACGGACATGTCCATCGCGGCGTGGCCCTCCATCAGGCCGGTCAGGCCGCGGTCNNCCGCCGACGAACTCGGCCAGGGTGAACTGCCAGCCCATGAGCAGGGCCAGGATTACCCCGAGCTCGATCACCAGGTTGGTCGAGGCGATCTCGAACGCCATCGCCGCGGTGAAGCTGGCCCCCTTACGGAACAGCGAGCGCGCCAGCGCGACNNGAGCGTCCGCGGCCGGTCATCGCCGAGCAGGCGGATGATCGTGGACTTCCTGACCAGGGCCTGGATCATCGCCGACAGCCCGAACCCGAGGATCAGCGCCCAGGTGATCTCCCACGTCATCGACCCGGTGATGGACAGCGCGTGCACGATAGCGCGGATCGGGCTCACCTCCGAAGATCTCCCTCGTCCCGGCGGACATCATACCCTCTAGGGGTATATGGCGTTCGCCCGGACTCCGCGCGGATGGCTACAGCGGGTAGCTAACTAGGGAGCTCGACCAGCGTCGGGGCGAGCTGTTCTAGCTGGTCAACGCCTTCAGCGAAGTCGGTGCCGGTCACCATGACCATCACGTGGTCCGCGCCGACCGCCAGGTGCTCACGCACGTTGGCCGCGATCGCCGCCGCGTCGCCGTACCCGACGATCGCGTCCACCAGCCGGTCACTCACTTCGGCGATCTCCCGTGCCGTGTAACCCAGCCGCGCCATGGTGGCCGCGTACGTGCCCGGCTGGCTGAGCCGACCGGCAACCGTCTGCCGAGCGGTCGCCTTCGCCTGGTCCGGATCGGCGTCCGCGACGACGCCCAGCCCGACCACTAGCAGCTTGTCCGGGCCGAGGAGTTGCCTGGCCTGGGCGGTGAACTCGGGTGGCATCATGGCGGGCAACGCCCCGTCGGCGATCTCACCGGACAGCGCCAGCATTTTCGGGCCGTTTGCGCCGATAATCTTCGGATAGGCGACGTCGGGTGCTGGCAGCTGTGCCGGGACGGTCATCCGGTCCACGTAATCGCGCATCGTGGCCACCGGGCTGCCGAATTCCCGGCCGGTGCTGGCCGCCTGGTGGGGATAGCCGACGCCCAGTCCGAGCACGAACCGGCCGGGAAAGGCCTGGGCCAGCAGCGCGGCCGCGCCGTGCGCGGTCTGCGGCTGCCGGGCCCAGATGTTGGCAATGCCCGTGCCGAACACCATCCGCTCGGTGGCCGCGAGCAGCACGGCCAGTTGCACCAAGGCGTCCTTGCCGCCGACGGCCTCGTTGGTCCACGTGGCGCGGTAGCCGGCGCGTTCCAGCCGGCGAACCGCCTCGCGCTGCAGATCAGCGGATACTGCGCTAGTACGCGAAAACGGCAGGAACACGCCGACCGGCCCCAGCGCACGGCGAGCCGCCTCGACGACAGTCGTGGTTCCCACGGAGTCCTCTCATTGCCGTTGAAGCAATGGCCTTTTCGATTTGAGGTCCAGAACGACCTCAGGCTACCCGGGAGATTATCCCGGCAGCAGGTTCGCATCGGCGGGACTTCGTGCCCGTAGACTCGCGTGCGTGAGTACCGGCAAGGCCTCTACGGACCCGACGGCGCCTGCCGTTGAGCTCCTCGGGCTGGTCAAGCGTTACGGCCAGATCGCGGCCGTGGACGGGCTCTCGCTGACCGCGGGCCGGGGTGAGGTGACCGGCATCCTCGGGCCTAACGGCGCGGGCAAGACCACCATGATCGAGATCTGCGAGGGCTACCGGCGGCCGGACCAGGGCACGGTGCGCGTCCTCGGGCTGGACCCGGCGCGGGATGCTCGTGCGCTGCGGCCGCGGGTGGGCGTGATGCTGCAGTCGGGCGGCATTCCCCCGTCGGTGCCCGCGGCCGACTACCTGAAGCTGCTGAGTAGCTTTCACGTCAGCCCCATCGATCCGGCGCAGCTGCTTGACCTGGTGGGGCTTACCCCGGTCAGCCGCACCCCGTACAAGCGGCTGTCAGGCGGCCAGCAGCAGCGGCTGTCTCTGGCCGCGGCCGTCATCGGCCGCCCGGAGCTGGTCTTCCTGGACGAGCCCACGGCGGGCATGGATCCGCAGGCCCGGCACGCTACCTGGGACCTGATCGGGCAGTTGCGCGCCGCGGGCGTGAGCGTCATCCTCACCACACACTTCATGGAAGAGGCCGAACGGCTCTGTGATTACGTCGCCATTATCGATCACGGCCAGCTGGTCGCCGCGGACACCCCAACCAAGCTCACCGGCACGGTTGGCCAGCTCAGGTTCCGCGCGGAGCCAGGGTTGGACAGCGACAGCCTGCTCTCCGTGCTGCCGCCGACCAGCGCGATGAAGGAATCACCGGCCGGCCATTACGTGATCGAGGTGCACGGCGCGGTTGACCCATTGCTGCTCGCCACCGTGACCGCCTGGTGCGCCGAGCGGGGCGTGCTGGCCACCAGCATTCGGATCGAGAGCCGGACGCTGGAGGACGTGTTCCTCGAGCTCACCGGGAAGGAACTCCGCTCGTGAGCGAGACAGCGGCGGTTCAGGGGCATCCGGCGGTCTTGTTTGCTCCGGACCCGGCCGCAGCGCCACTGGGGCGGATGATCACCGCGCAGGCCACCCTGGAAACCCGCACCCTGCTGCGTAACGGCGAGCAACTTCTGCTCACGCTCATCATTCCGCTGCTGCTGCTCACCGCGTTCAGCCTCGAGCCCCTGATCAACTTCGGGACCGGGCTGAGCCGGATCGATTTCCTGACTCCCGGGATCATCGCGCTGGCGGTAATGTCCACCGCGTTTACCAGCCAGGCGATCGCCACCGGGTTCGAACGCCGCTACGGCGTGCTGAAACGGCTAGGGGCCACGCCACTGTCACGCGGCGGCCTGATCGCGGCCAAGACCGCGACCGTGATCGGGGTGGAACTACTGCAGGGCGTGCTGATCCTCGCCGTCGGCCTGGCCATCGGCTGGCGGCCGGACGCCAGCCCGGCCGCGATCGTGTCGGCCCCACTCCTCATCCTGCTCGGCACCGCCGCCTTCAGCGGCCTCGCCCTGCTGATGGCGGGCACGCTGCGCGCCGAAGCCACCCTGGCCGCGGCCAACCTCGTCTACATCTTGTTGCTCGGCGTGGGCGGCGTGGTGTTCCCGCTGACCAAGTTCCCTGCGTCGGCGCGGCCCGTGCTGGAGCTCCTGCCCACCGGCGCGCTGTCCACCGGCCTGCGCAGCGTCCTGCAGTACGGCGTGCCGTTCCCGGTCGGGAACACCGTCACGCTGGCGGTCTGGGCCGTAGTAGCGATCGCCCTGGCGGCGCGCACATTCCGCTGGGAATGACGTTGCCTTGTAAGACATTGCGTCTTACGCTGAGAGTATGACGGATACCATTACCATCCGCACCGACGAGGAGACCGAGCACGCCCTTGACGTGCTTACCCACGATGGTGGCTCGCGATCGGCCGCGATCCGGCAAGCCGTGCTTGAGGCGGCCCGCCGCCGCGAACGCGCCGCCGAAATGCGCCGAGCCGTGCTGCGAATGGATCTCGGGCAGCCCGATGGGGTCAACGTCGCGGAGGAACTGGCCCGCGATCGCGTCGACGAGCGCTGATGATCTACCTGGACTCCGCGGCGGTCGTCAAGCTGGCTCACGCCGAGCCGGAATCACCGGCGCTTCGCCGCTGGCTGGACGAGCGGGCCGACACCGGCTGGATCAGCTCGGTACTGACCGAGATCGAAGCATTCAGGGCCTTGGCCCGGTACGCGCCCGAGGCGGCTTTCCGCCTGCCCCCCGTGCTAGACCAAATCGACCTGATCGACGTAGATCCGAGCATCCGCGTCCTAGCCCGGGCGGTCAAGCCAGTTACAGTCCGCAGCCTGGATGCGATCCACCTTGGCACGGCTCTTTATTCTCGCCGGCAGCTCACCTCCTTCGTGACATATGACAAGCGGCTCCTGGACGCGGCCCAGGCAATGAACCTTCAGGTCGACTCCCCCGCCTTACCGCAACCAACGGCCCCAGTCGGCGCGACGGTGCTGGTTTCCGGGCGCGGGCTGCCGTCGAGGCCGCGCGTCGCGGCACGTCCGTGTCGCCACGTTTCCGGCCAGGACCGTCCGGGTGAGCCCGAACCGGTTGGCGAGCCGGCCGCCAAGGAGGGTGTCGGCGACGCCTCCGGTAAGGAAGCACGTCAGCGCCACCCCGTCTACCGTCACGAGACAGTGTTACTGCGAACCCGCCTGACCGCGTTCTGGGGCATGGGCCCGGGAAGAGGATGCGCGAAAATTATGTTGCCCCGTTTGTGCGTATCTCTTACCATCGAATTATGACGTTCTGGCAGACCGCGAAACGAGGCGAGTACATGAAGCCGTGCTCGCAGCGTCAGCTTGCCCTGAGCACCAGGACGGTTGCCTTCTTACGCCACTAAGCCAGAGAAGGTAACCGCCCCGAGGGATATCCCGAGGGGCGGTTTTCATTTACCTAGGGATCAGCCAGCGGATAGGCGGCTCGACTCCAACCCGAGCGTAATGCGGGTTCAACTCCTGCGGTCCCCGCGGAGCACCACCCGAGGGTGAACGTGCTTGTTTGTTGACACATCAATAGCGTGAGCACCATTATCGGCAGGCCCGCCATGCCTGCCGGAACTTGGCGATGCGACGGAAGAGAGCCCAGCTACACCCGGGGACTGACTGTACCGGGCGCCGCATCGCCCACGGGGGATGACAGCTGAGGTAGCGGACACGCCCTGCAAGCGTCGTCGCAGCGGGTTCGATTCCCGCCATCTCCACTGTGCTGCGTGAGCGTTCTCCGGGAACACGCCCTGGACCCGGGTTCAAATGCCGGGGTAAAGGCTAGCGCTTAGCGGGCGCCAGGGCGGCGCAGCACATGTCGGGATCGAGGAAGACGGTAATCTGCCTGATTCGGATTCAGGAGAAACGCGGTTCGACTCCGCGGGTCCCGACGTGACGGGTTGTAGCGCAGTAGGTAGCGCGCGTGCTCGGGGAGCACGAGGCCGGCGGTTCGAGTCCGTCCAGCCCGACCGGGGTGCAGCTCAGTGGCAGAGCGCGCGGCCTGGGCCCGCGAGGTCGTCCGTTCGGTTCGGACCATCCCGACCACGCCGTCTTGCTCAGTTGGCATGAGCGTCCGGTTGAACCCGGAAGGCCCCAGGTTCGGCTCCTAGAGACAGCACGCGGACGTGGCTCAATGGCGGAGCTCCAGCCTTCCAAGGGGCGCAGCGCGTCCTGAGTGGTAGAGACGCATCGAACCGGTAGACTTGCATCGTGGCTAGCAGTCGTAAGTGGACCGAAGATCAGTTGCGTTCCGCTGTTGCCGAGTCGGCCAGTATCGCGCAAGTCATGAGAGCGATCGGGCTCGTGCCCGCGGGCGGGTCGTACAGGACCGTGACGCGCTACATCGCCGCGCTGAACTTGGACACGTCACACTTTACGGGGCAGGCGTGGATCAGGAAACATCTGGGGCCGCCGTCAGCGCCAGGGCGAAAAATCTGCGGGCGGTGCCGGCGCGAGAAGTCGCTGGATGATTTCCACCGTCGCGGCGGAGGGCGGCACCAGTCGGTCTGCAAAATTTGCAAAAGCGACCTGGACCGTAACCGCAAAGATCTTTGCCTGTGCGGCCGACCTAAGAGTATGAACCGACGGCAGTGCAGTGCTTGCCGGTATGAAAATGTGCCAGACCCGCGCTACGAGATCTCAGACGCTGAAGTAGCCTGGGTTGCTGGCATCCTGGAGGGTGAAGGATGCTGGACTGTCAGCCGTTCCACGCAGGGCAGGTGGTGGGTGGCGGTGCGGATGACGGACGAGGACGTGATCCTCAAACTTCAGCACCTGACCGGGGTCGGCCGTATCTCTCCGGCCCGAGGCCGTCCCCAGCACAAGATGGCCTGGGCGTGGCAGGTTTCTGTCCAGCCCCACAGGGAGTGGCTGACCTTGAAAGTGTGGCCCTGGCTCGGCGTGCGCCGTCGTGTGCGGATTCGAGAGTTGTGGCCTGAAGTAGAACATGCCTCACAAGCATTCAGTGGCGATGTGCCAGCCAAGCTGGTTAGCGGGGTTAATTCCCCGGTGG
>PLDT01000095.1:0-44114 GCA_003136255.1 Actinomycetota bacterium | reverse complement strand
CCTATTGTAGGCTCGCCAGAGCCGAGGGCGAGAAAGCTCGTGAGGCTCTAGATCGTGCCCCGTCCATACGAGAACCGCACCACGGCGGCGGGCGAGCCAAAGCAGACCCAAGATGGCTACGACATCGAGCGGCGCAAGCCACGGGCGTTTCCAGCGAACAAACCATTCGGGAAAATGAATATGTATCACGTCAGGTCGGCTCAGAAGATCTTTCTTCTTGTGGTACGAGCCGATCTTAACGCCGTGCCTCATTACTTCGCTGAAGAGCAACAGTAGACAAGGATTGTCCGTCAGCTTATCCGGTCCGGGGTTCATCAGCACCTTAAGGATTTTCTCCTGAGAGCGCTTTCTAACAACACGGTTCTTGCGATCCACCTACACGCCCCTTCAAGCCTTGACTACGTACGGCTGGGTAGTCAAACATTTGAGTCTGGTCGACGACGCTGCTATAAGACGACGCTGCTATAAACGGCTAAGTACCTCATCGGACTGGTTCGAGGCTTGTTGTGGCAGGCCGATTACAGAGGCAAACGAGTTGGCGCGGCGCTCCCAGGTATGCCTGGCGGCGAATGCTATGCACTGACTGGCTCTGGTGGGGTCCTTTGTCGCGACGCCGGGGAAGCCGCTGCCCGCCGTAGAGGGACTGTTGCTCCCCGCGATCCGGTGAATGGCATTGACAAAGGCAGCGCTGTTGCTGGCCAGCAGCATGATACGGTCGGCCCATCGGGCCTGTTCTCCACGAGTGAGGTCAGCGCGCAACCACTGGGCCGCCGGAATGTCCGTACTGACCACTGGGACGCCCGCGCCAAGATACTCGAGCGTCTTCAGTGGAAATGATGCCCGGTTGAAAGGTGTATCCCGATACGGTGTAATCCCGATATCGATAGCCGCCAGATACGACGGAACCGCCTCAGCTGGGACCGGGCCCGCATAATGGACGTGCGATCTGTTGATCAATTCTTTGAACCGTTGTTGCTGTTCCCACCGCGGATCCAGCGGGCCGACGATCAAGAGCGAAAGTCCGGCGTCGGCGATTGCATTCAGGACCGACAGGTCGATCCGATCCGTTAGCTGCCCTATGAGACCTACAACCGGCTGAGGCAGATCCTTCAACTCGGGCAGAGCGGCCCGCTCGCCGACCTTGATCGGCCAGCAGCCGTTAGGGATAACAACGGGGTTGGCGCCGAAGCCTGCCCACCGCTCTGCTAGCCGTGGCGAAACCGCCGCCACCACATCCGCCCGGCCCACAGCTCGTATTTCCTGCCGTCGCTGGTACTGCGCAGATAGGCCCATGAGCTCGGCTCCGGCCACGTAGTCGTCGGTACCATAGAAAACATTTACCACGTTACCGCCCCAGTAACCGAGGAGGTCACGAGGATAGGTTGCCACGACGGCAAACGGTTGGATGCCGAGTCGGCGCAAAGCCCACCTCGTCTGCAGCCGCACAAGTGCGGCCGTCGTCACGCGCACACCAGGCCGGCTCAACCCCGGCATGGCCTTTGGCGTGAGGCGGGTGACTTGGCGATTTACGACAGAGATTTCCGGTCTGAGCGAATAACGAGTCGCGCTGCGCCGCAACGCCGCCGTAACTGGTGAGACTGGCGGATCGACCCACAGAATACGGGTATGGGACGCCATTGCCGTCGCCATGTGCCGGTCGGTACCACGGATACCATCCCATGACACGGCCGCCATCCAGACCAAATAATGATTCTCTTCGGTCAACGGATCTCCTGGTCGGCGATGCTCTCTGCGATCGAGTTGACGGGCACCGACGAATTACCTGTTGTCCTGGACACGGTCCCTGCGGTCCAGCTGACGCGGCACGCCAGCCACGGGGACCGCGCCGGCCACCGGGACCGCGGCGGTCACGGGGACCGCGGCGGCCAGGGGGACTGCGGGCCTGGCCACGGACGGCTGCGCGGCCGGGCGGGCGGGCGCCGTGGCGGAGGCCGGACGGCTGCTCTCATCGCGCAGCCAGGTCTGGTAGTCGCCACGGACGAGGGCGCGGCTGGCCCTGAGCCGAGCGAACAGGGCCACCGACAGGAAGTACCCGACCTGCAGCAGCAGGCCTGGCCGACGCCGGACGATGGCGGTCAGGTCGGAGATCCGCGTCCGGTCACCCGAGCTATCCAGACCCTCCGCGCGTTCGATCTGCACGCCCCCGGTCACGCAGCGGGCTCTACGGGACAGCAGGCCGGCGAACGTCCTCGGCGGGTAAATGACGACCTGAGCGCCGGGCACGAGCGCCGTCTCGTGCGGTTTGAACATCAGCGATGCGGCAAGATCGTCGGACTGAAGCGGCGGCAGGCCGGCCAGTCGCGCGTGCCCGGCCTCGTTCACGGCGATGACTCCCCGGCCCCACAGCCCGCGCTGGGCCCCCGGCAGCAGCGTCCAGACGTCGTAGTACCAGCGCACCTGCCACGGCCGTCCGGTCATGACCAGTTCTCGGCGCGGCGCGGCGGCCAGCACTCCCGGCTGGCCCAGCGCCGCCACCAGGGCCCGGACGTCGTCTACCCGCAACTCGACATCTGCATCGACATAAATGCGCGGAAAGCCTGTGGCAGCCCGGTCTCCAGCGGTCAGTGCCTCATGCTTGGAGGCGACGGGAAGGGTCACGATTTGGACGGCCGACCCGAAAGAGGCCGCCACCTCGGCGGTGTCATCTGTGCAGCCATTGGCAACGACTATTATGTCCATCTCGCCCGGGTCGGCGCCGTTTATTAGCTTTTCGAGGAGGCGCCGGATTACTGGGCCCTCATTATGTGCGGGAATCACGACTGTTGTCACTCAATGGATTATGCACGACGACAGCGGCCGGGGCCAGCAATTAGTAATGCGGGAGGAGATTTATTTCCGCGACCACAGAGAACATAGTCCGGAATATGCAGACGTTTACCGGGATATTCGGGCAGGCCCATCCCACTCTATTATGCGAAATCCGTCTGCATTTGGCATATTTGGCTATCCGGCACGAAATGCTGCCTTCACAAGGGAATGCCCTGATTGCTGCCGGTACGCGAGCCGCCCGCGACCGCCGTCCGCGATCATCATCGAGCTACCGCCAGCCTCCACGCCCTAGCTCCCCGGCCGGGCCCGAGTCCAGGTCGCCGGGCCGCATGTCGGTGGCCGGCTGCCGGCCCAGCGGTGCCGCATGGTTACCCCGGTGCGGGAACCTCCGTTTGACGACGTAGTCGAAGATGGGCAGCGGTCCCGTCGCGTCCCCGTAGGCAGGCCATGGCGGCAGTAGGTCCCGCGTCAGCGCCGGTGGGTAGGTCTCATCGGACCGGCGTTCGGCCAAGCCGCCTGTCTGGGGCCTGGGCGCTGGCCGATCCTGGGCGATAGTGCCGCCGGATGCATGCAGGGGACCGGTCCCGGCGTTCATAGCGGCTGAGGAGACCAGGGTGCCGCTCGCGACGGCCGGGACCTTCGGGGCGGCCGTCTCAGCGCGGCTCTGCCGCAGCCGGGTGAGCGCGGCCCGCATCCGGAAGACCAGCAGGCCGACGATGGCCAGCCCCACCATGCCGCTGACCGCGAGCGCGGCCAGGTCGTTCGGCAACACCCGCGCCGCGCCGACCGCGGCAAGGCCCGCTACCGCGGCACCGGCCAGCGGAAGCCACAGGTGAGAGCCCAGCACGCGCCGCGGGATGCCCGCCCGCCTCAGCTCTTGCAGATACCACGGCAGGATCACGCAGCCGGCGACCGCGGTCTCGCCCACGGCGACGCCGAGGATTCCGTCGAGGCGGGCGCCAACGATGAGTGCGGGGAGCAGCGCCAGCAGCCAGCCAAGCTGAACGGTGAACACGACGCGCGTCCTGGCCAGCACCACGAAGTAGGAATAGGCCAGCTGGAAGAAGATCGTCAGCGCGGCGAGCAGGGACAGATACAGCAGGACCCGCGAGGCGGGCAGCCAGCGCGCGCCGTAGGCGAACCGGATCAGCGGCGTGGCCGACCCGCCGATCACTAGGCATATGGGCAGCGCCACGGCGCAGAGCAGCGCCGACGACGACAAGAAGGCCGCGCGCATGGCGTCATGATCATGCTGAAGGCGCGCGAACGCGGCAGGCGCGACATTGCGGACCGGTAGCGAGAACATGGCGACGGGCCAGGTGGCGAGGTTCAGCGCGAGCACGTAGAAGCCAAGGGCGGTGGCGCCGAGCATGCGGCCCACCACGAGCTGGTCCACGTTGGTGACGGCGAACGCCACCACCGTCGACCCGGCCAGCGGCGTCCCGTACCGCAGCAGCGCGCGGGCCCTGCTCCGGTCGAAGCCGAACCGTAGCGGCTCGGGCGAGAACGCGATGTACAAGACCGCGGCCGCCGCCGCGCCGGTGATCCGGCCCACGGCCAGGCTCATCGCGCCCATCCCGCCCCAGGCCAGGCCCACGGATACCAGGGCGCCGAGCCACCCGCTGACCTGGTCCGCGATCATCCTGCGGTCCTGGCGGAAGTTCCGGTCCAGCAGCCCGACCGGCGTGCAGACCAGCCCGTCGAGCACGATGTTGAGCGCCAGAACGCGGATGACGTCAGAGGCCGCCGGCGCCCCCATGGCCGCGGCGTACCTGGGCGCGCCGAAGAAGCAGACGGCATACATGGCGACGCTGCCCGTCACGGCGATGGTCGTGACGGTCGGCGCGATCTCGGCCGGATCACCCGGCCAGCGGACGATGGCCAGGCTTACCGACAGGTCGTTGAGGCTCAGCATGGCCAGCAGGGCGACCCACGCGACGGCGTAGGTGCCGAAAACGTGCGGGCCGAGCATCCTGGCCAGGACGATTCCGATCCCGACCGTGCCCAGCTTACTCAGCGCATTGCTGACGAACGTCCAGCCCAGGGCCCGGGCTGCCGTGGCACCCAGGGTGTTCTTGTCGGCCGGCCCGGAGCCGCCCGCGGGCCGCATGTGGCGTCGCCCCACCGCCCGGAAACGGACGCGGGACCGACGCCTCGGACCGGCCCCGGGGGCCCCGGCGCTAGCGCCGCGGCCGCTCACTCGCCTGCAGCCGCAATGGCCGCACAAGTGGGATAAGTATTAAATGCGGCATACCGAATAAAGGCCTCTACTGCGACATTCTTACCCGCGGCAGATCGGGCTCGCGGGTAGTCGGCATCAATGGCCGCCGACCTAGCAGAGAACATGCCTCAGCCTCCTTCTGGATTCTACGGACACCCTATGCCAGTGGCGCGATATACATCCAGCCGTGAGGATATCCGCTTTGCCCGGAGAAGACGAAGCGAAAATCACCCCTCTGGGTAGTGGGGCGCCACGGGTTTGCTAGTGTTTGCCATGCCCGGCACCGGGGGGACTAACGCCGGGGAATCGTATGTACAGACTGCAGATCAAATCACGCTGCCTTACGTGATTTCCTGACGATAACGGACACATCGGCTTTAGGTTCGGAGAGGAACCATTGCGTTGATTGAGCGAGCCTTGCGCGTTCTGCGGCATATAGCTGGCTGGCGGGACCAGGACGCTGGGGAGTGGTTCGCGGCATGAGCGTAACCGAAAGTGCGGTCGAGACCGGCAGCCGGATGCCGACCGACAGGAATGCCGCCATCCCGGGCACGAGGACGTGGACGAGCGCCTACCGTCGCCAGGCGGCCCTGGCCGACTGGACGTGCGCCCTGGCGGCCGGCGCGGTGGCGGCCAGGGTCCGTTTCGGGGCCCCGGCCTACCTGCCGACCACCTACCTGAGCCTCACCTTCGGGCTGCCCGTCGTGTGGTGGCTGTCGGTGCTGCTCGCCGGCGGGTACGACACCCGGTTCATCGGGCTCGGCTCCGATGAGTTCCGCCGGATCCTCAGCGCGGCGGTCAACCTGACCGCGGGCGTGGCCGTTATCTCCTACGTGGCCAAGCTCGACCTGGCCCGCGGGTACGTGACGATCGCCCTGCCGTGCCTGGCCGTCATGGACCTGACGGTCAGGTACCTGCTCCGCAAGCGCCTGCACAGACAGCGGGTCCGGGGCTGGTGCGTGCGGCGGGTCGTCGCGGTGGGCCATGCGGCAGCAGTGGCTCGCCTGGTCACCGTGCTGCGCCGGGACACATACCACGGCCTTGCGGTGGTCGCCGCCTGCCTGGTCGACGCGCCGGAGGGGGCCGGGCCTGACCGCGTCGCCGGCGCCTCCGCGGCCGAAGTGCCCGTGGCTGGCGCGCCCGCGGTCGGCGTGCCCGTGGCCGGCGGCCTGTACGGCGTCGCGGCGGCGGTGGGCCGGTTCGGCGCGGATACCGTCGCGGTGCTGGCCTGCCCCGAGATGGACGGCGGCCGCCTGCGCGAGCTGGCCTGGGAACTGGAGAAGACCGACACCGACCTGTTCGTCGCGCCGGCCCTGCTCGATGTGGCCGGCCCGCGGACGACCATCCGCCCCGTGGCCGGGCTGCCCCTGCTGCACGTGGAGCACCCCGAGCTGGACGGGGCCAAACAAGTCATCAAGAGCGTGTTCGACAAGACGTGCGCCGCCTTGGCGCTGCTCGCACTCGCGCCCCTGTTCGCGGTCATCGCGATTTCCATCAGGCTCGCCGATCACGGCCCGGTGTTCTTCCGCCAGACCAGGATCGGCAAGGACGGCCGGGGCTTCGCCTTCTACAAGTTCCGAACCATGGTGCCCGATGCCGAACAGCGCAAGTCCCAGCTTGCCGCCCATAACGAGGCGGACGGGGTCCTGTTCAAAATCCGTAGGGACCCGCGGGTGACCCGCCCGGGTGGCTGGCTGCGCCGCTCGTCGCTTGACGAGCTGCCGCAGCTCATCAACGTGCTGATGGGCGACATGTCCCTGGTCGGACCCAGGCCGGCCCTGCCGGAGGAGGTCGCCTGCTACGGCGGCCACATGCGCCGCAGGCTCGTGGTCAAGCCGGGCCTGACCGGCCTGTGGCAGGTCAGCGGGCGGTCGGACCTGTCGCGGGAGGAAGCGGAACGGCTCGACCTGTACTACGTGGAGAACTGGTCGCTCGCCCTGGATCTGCAGGTGCTCTGGAAGACGGGATCCGCGGTCATCCGAGGCTCTGGTGCCTACTAGCCGGGTTGCGCCTGACCCTGCCCATGAAGGAGATACCTTGTCCAAGCCGTTGATCCACCGTGCGGTCAGGACGGCCCGCGCGGTACGAGCGGTAGCCGCCAAACCGCCCTACGTTACCCCCGGCCATTTCTACTCGCCCCTCACCGCGGACGCCGACCTCGACCGGGCCATGAGATGGACCGGGGCGCCCGGCGTGGACCTGGCCGAGGAAGGCCAGCTTGCGCTCGCGGCGCGGCTGCAGGCCGTGCTGGCTGAGCCGTTCCCGGGGCCGCGCTTCGCCCCTGGCAACCGCTTCTACGGTCCCGCGGACGCCGCGGTCTACCGGGCGATGCTGTCCTACCTGCGGCCCTCCCGGCTGCTTGAGGTGGGCTCCGGCTACTCCACGGCGGTCGTCCTCGACGAGGCGGACGCCGACCAGGGGCTGTCCGGACTGGAGATCACCTGCATAGAGCCCTTCCCCCAGCGCATGCTCGGGGTCATCACCGAGGCCGACCGCCGCAGGCTCACCCTGATCCGCAAGCCGGTCCAGGACGTAGAGCCGACGCTCTATGAGCAACTCGGACCGCAGGACATCTTGTTCATCGACTCGACCCACGTGGCCAAGGCCGGCTCAGACGTGATCTGGCTCTTCCTGCACATACTGCCCCGGCTGGCCCCTGGCGTCGTGGTCCACGTGCACGACGTGTTCTGGCCGTTCGAGTACCCCAGCAACTGGCTGCGGCAGGGGCGCGACTGGACCGAGGCTTACCTGCTGCACGCGTTCCTGTCGGGTAACGCCGACTGGGAAATGCTGTTCTTCTCCTCATGGCTGTGGCGCTGCCAGCCGGAGTCCGTCCCCGAGCTGGCGGCACGCGCGGAACCCAGCTCGATCTGGCTTCGGAAGGTGCGATGACCGCCCGTCTACGGAGGGCGCGCGACGAGCGCCCGCATGTCCTGATCCTGGTCCAGAATCTTCCGGTGCCGTTCGACCGGCGGGTCTGGCAGGAGGCCCTGGCCCTCGTCGCGGCCGGATATCAGGTGCATGTCGTCTGCCCGCGGACCGCGGAGCATCCCCTCCGCCGCGAGACGCTCAGCGGCGTGCGCATCTACCGCTACCGGCCCGGCCCCGAGGCGCGGCGGCTGGCGGGCTACCTGCTCGAGTACCCCATCGCGATCGGCGCTCAGCTCCGCCTGGCGCTCGCGATCCGCGCCAGGCACCGCATCGGCATCGTGCACATCTGCAACCCTCCCGACCTGCTCTTCCTGGCTGCCCTGCCGCTGGTCGCGCTCGGGTCGCGGCTGATCTACGACCACCATGACGCGTGCCCGGAGCTGATGGTCGCGAAGGGCCACCGGGAGGACGGCCGGGCCGTCCGGCTGACCAGGCTGTTCGAGCGCCTCACCTACCGCTGCGCGGATGTGTCGATCGAGACCAACGAGAGCTACCGCGAGATCGCTCTCGGGCGCGGCGCGATGTCGCCCCAGGACGTGTTCGTGGTGCGATCCGCGCCGGAGATCACCAGGTTCGCCGGCGCACGGCCAGACGAGAAGTGGCGCCGCGGCCGGAGGTACCTGGTCGGCTACGTGGGCGTGATGGGACGCCAGGACGGCCTGGATTACCTGATCGAGGCCGCCCGGATGATCATTACGGAACTGCTGCGCCCGGATATCCAGTTCGTGCTCGTGGGCTCGGGTCCCGAACTGCCGCGGCTGCGCGAGCGGGTCAGGTCCCTGGGGCTGGACGATCAGGTGGTCCTCACCGGGCGGCTGTCAGATGAGGATCTCGGCACCGTGCTCGCGACCGCGGACGTCTGCGTCAACCCGGACGAGGCCAACCGGATGAACGACATCTCCACGATGAACAAGATCATGGAATACATGGCCCTCGGCAAGCCGATCGTCCAGTTCGACCTGCACGAGGGGCGCGTCTCCGCCGGCGATGCGAGCCTGTACGCGACACGCAACGACGCGGCCTCGCTCAGCAAGTGCATCGTCGAGCTCATCGACGATCCCGAAACGCAGGCCCAGATGGGGCAGCTCGGCGCCCAGCGGCTACGGAGCTCGCTGAGCTGGGAGTCGCAGGTCCCGAGGCTGCTCGCCGCCTACGAGCGGGCCGCGGCCAAGCCCAGGCGCAAGCCCAGGCGCAAGCGCAGCTGACCGCAGCCCCGACCCCCTCGATGCGGGGTTCGAGTGCGTCGCAGGCGCGGGATACTGGTGCCGCGTGGCATTAGTTTTTTTGACGCTAATAGCTGGTCGGCGTCCTTGATCCAGGTAAATGGCTGGCAGCCGTCGATTAAGGCGCCGATGGCATCGGTCAGTTCGCGGACCGGGCCGAAGGAGCCCCGGCCGATGGTCTGGCGGGTGATGATGCCGAAGACCTCGACCATGCTCAGCCAGGAGCAGCTGGTCGGAGTTAAGTGCAAGGTGATCCGCTGGTTCTCCGGCCGGGCCAGCCACCGGCGAATCTCGGGGTGCTTGCGCGTGCCGTAGTTGTCCAGCACGACGTGCAGGTCCAACTCCGGATGGGTGGCGGCCACCTTCTGCAGGAACGTGAGGAACTCCTGGTGGCGGTGCCGCGGGTAGCACGCGTCGGCGGTGATCTTCCCGGTGGCGGTCTCCAGGGCGGCGAACAAGGCAGAGCTGCCGTGCCGGGTGTAGGAATGGGACTTCTCATCTGACGCAGACCACCACCGCGTTGTCCGGCGGCGCCAGGTACAAGCCCACGACGTCGCGGATCTTGGCCCCCAGCTCCGGGTCGGTACTGAACCTGAAGGTCTCGATCCGGTGTGGCTGAAGGTGCCACTTGCGCCAGATCCGCGCCACGCTGGCGAACGAGATGCCCAGCTCCGTGGCCATGAAGCGGGCCGACCAGTGGGTGATCCCCAGCCGCGGCGGCGGCCGGCCGTCATCAGCCAGCGTCGCCACCACGACCTTGATCTCGTCGATCTCCGCCGGGCGCCCCGATCGCGGCTGGTCCTCCAGCGCGCCAATCCCGCCCACCTGGTAGCGGTCCCGCCAGCCGATCACCGTCGGCCGCGACACCCCGACCGTCCGGGCGATCTGCGCGNNGCAGCCGCGCCAGATCCGCCAGCCGGTCCCGGTCACCCGCACGCAGCACCAGAGCAGAAGCTAAAGACATGCTCCCATTATCCCCCGCATCAGAACGTAAAACTACTTCTAACACAAGATACTAGTTATCCAGAATTCTCCTCTTAGACGCAAGCCATATCGTAGTCTGGACCAGCCCTGGAGCTACCGGCTAGGCCAGGATCTGGTGCGATTACGCCCTTTTTGGAACGATTCCTCTCCGAGCACACGGTAATCGCGGATATAACTGATTTAGGGGGAAACAATGTTCAATGGAATTATGCGAGATATGCTACCTTCGGTGCGCAGCCGAAAGATCACTGTCATCGGATCGGGCTATGTGGGATTAACGCTCAGCGCGAGCCTGGCGCTGCTCGGCCATGAGGTGGAGTGCACCGACAATTCGCCGGAACGCGTCGCCGAGCTTGCTGCGGGGCGCGTGCCGATCGTCGAAGAGGGGCTCACCGAGCTAGTCGAGCAGATGCTCGCTGCCGGGCGGCTGCGGTTCGGTACCGACAATGCGCTGGCCGCTGCCGGGGCGGAGTTCGTCTTTCTGTGCTTGCCGACGCCCAAGGGCGCGGACGGGCAGGCTGACCTGTCTTTCGTCCGGGCCGTCGCCGCGGAGATCGGCCCGTGGCTTCGTCCCGGTGCGACAGTGATCACCAAGTCGACGGTGCCGGTGGGGACCGGTGAGATGGTGGAGAGCGCGCTTGCGCGCCACGACGTGCACGTGGCGTCGAACCCCGAGTTCCTCGCCGAAGGCAGCGCACTGCGGGACTGTCTGTCCCCGGACCGGATCGTCGTCGGGGCCCGCTCGGACAACGTCGCCCGGAATGTGGCTGACCTGTACGGTTCTTCCGGTGATTCCCACGTGCTCCGCACCGACGTCGCCAGCGCGGAGCTGATCAAGTACGCCTCCAACGCGTACCTCGCCGTCCGCCTGACCTTCGTCAACTCCATGGCTGAGATCTGCGAGGCAGCTGGCGCCGACATTCGTTCGGTGGTGGCCGGGATGGGCAGCGACCACCGGATCGGGCACGCCTTCATGCGACCGGGGCCGGGCTGGGGAGGGTCGTGCTTCCCGAAGGACACCCAGGCCCTGGCCCACACCGCCGAACGCCTGGGTTGCGACCTTCGCCTGGTAGAGACGGCGATCGCCATGAACGCCCGTCACACCCTGCGGGTCGTGGACAAGGTGACCGAAGCTCTGGGCGGTGATGTCAACGGCCGGCGCATCGCGTTGTGGGGCCTGGCCTTCAAGGCGGGGACCGGCGATCTACGGGACTCTCCGGCGCTGGAAATCGCCCAGCGCCTCGTCAGCCTAGGTGCCTCGGTCCATGCCTACGACCCGACCGTGCCAGCCGGGACTGTGCAGGGGATGGAGGTTCATTCGTCGTCGTTCTCGGCCTGTAACGACGCCGATGCCCTGATCATCGGTACCGAGTGGCCCGAGTTCGCGTCCGCCGACCTCGCTGCGCTCGCCGCGGTGATGGGCGGCCGGGTCATCATGGACGCTCGCAACGTGCTCGATCCCGTTGCGGCCGCCGACGAGGGTTTCGTCTACGCGGGCATCGGCATCTGTGTCGCTGCCAAACGCGACGAGGAGGTCGCGGCATGAAAGTGCTCGTGACCGGCGCCCTCGGCTTCCTCGGATCCCATCTTTGTACGGCGATCCTGGCCCGCGGTGACGAGGTCGTCGCCGTGGACAACTTCGCGACCAGCAACCATGACAGCCTCGAGCGCCTGGCTGAGCACCGGCGGTTCAGCTTCGTCGAAGGTGACGTATGCGCATCGCCTCCGGTGGGGAGCGGATTCGACGCCATCGCCCACCTGGCCTGCCCAGCGTCTCCCGACGAATACCTGCGGCTTCCGCTCGAGACGCTGGCCGTCGGCAGCCATGGCAGCGAGTTCGCCCTCCGCCTGGCCAAGGCCAACGGCTGCCGTGTGCTGCTCGCCTCGACCAGCGAGATCTACGGCGATCCGCTCGAACGACCCCAGCGGGAAGAGTACTGGGGCAACGTGAACCCGATCGGGCCGCGCAGCGTCTACGACGAGTCCAAGCGTTACGCCGAAGCGCTGTTCATGGCCCACCGGGGAGCCCGGGGGGTCAACACCGGCATCGTCCGGATCTTCAACACCTACGGCCCTGGCCTGCGCCCCAACGACGGCCGGGTCGTGTCCAACTTCGTCGCGCAGGCACTGCACGGTGAACCGCTGACCGTCTACGGGGATGGCCGCCAGACCCGCAGTTTCTGCTACGTCACCGACCTCATCGACGGCCTCATCCGGATGCTCGCCTCGGACCAGCCCGGCCCGGTGAACCTCGGCAACCCCGACGAGATCTCCATCCTGGAACTGGCCGAGACCGTCCTGCGTCTGACGGGCTCGGACTCACCGCTGGAGTTCCGGCCGGTGCCGCAGGACGACCCGACCACCAGGCATCCCGACATCACCAAAGCGGCGGCGCTTCTCGGCTGGGCCCCGGTGATACCGCTCGGCGAAGGCCTGGCCCGCACTATCACCTGGCAGCGCAGCCTCTCTGCCATCCAGGTCTGAGCCATCCAGGTCTGAGCTCAGACATCAACCCAAGAGACGAAAGCACAGGTCAACCATGTCCAAAGCAACTGTTCTCGTCACCGGTGGGGCAGGCTTCATCGGCTCGCATGTGGTCGAGCGGCTACTCCAGCAAGGTCACTCCGTCCGGGTGTTCGACTCTTTAGTGGAGCAGGTTCACCGGGGAGCGGGCCCGCGGTACGTCCCCGCGGACGCGGAGTTCATCCGCGGCGACGTCCGCGACCGTCAGAGCCTGGCGAAGGCTCTGCGGGGGGTGGACCAGGTGGTCCATCTCGCCAGCGAGGTCGGCGTGGGCCAGTCCATGTATGAGGTGTCCCGGTATGTCGATGCCAACACCGGTGGCACCGGGGTGCTGCTCGACATCATCGCCAATGACAAGACCGACGTCGGCCGGATCGTCGTGGCATCGTCCATGTCGATCTATGGCGAAGGGGCCTACCGGTGCGCTGAGCATGGCCTCATGGCGCCCCGGCTACGACCGGAGCCGCAGCTGAAGGCCCGCCAGTGGGATCCCCGCTGCCCGGAGTGCGGCGCCGCGCTCAGCCCGGTCCCGACCGCGGAGGACAAGGCGCTGCTGCCGACGTCGGTGTACGCCATCTCCAAGATGGACCAGGAATTGCTGTGCCTGTCCGTCGGTGCCGCCTATGGCATCGATGTGGTCGCGCTGCGGTACTTCAACTCCTACGGGCCGCGGCAGGCGCTGTCGAACCCGTACACCGGCGTGGCCGCCATCTTCTCCGGGCGGCTCCTCAACGGCCGGGCGCCGCTGGCGTTCGAGGACGGCCAGCAGCTGCGGGACTTCATCGATGTCCGCGACGTGGCCCGGGCCACCGCGCTGGCCCTGGAGAGCGAAACAGCGACCGGCCAGGCGCTCAACATCGGCGTCGGCTCGCCCCTGACGATCATGCAGGTCGCGCAGCTTCTGGCCACGCGGCTCGGCGTCGACGTCGAGCCCGAGGTCACCGGCAAATACCGCGCCGGGGACATCCGTCACTGCTGGGCTGATCCGACCCGGGCCGAGAAGCTGCTCGGATTTACCGCCGAGATACCGCTTGAGGCTGGCGTCGGCGAGCTCATCGACTGGGTGTCCAGCCAGACCGCCGACGACCGGGTCGACAATGCCTACGCCGAGCTCGGCCAGCGCGGGCTCGCCGTCTGATGCACGGGCTCACCCCCGCAGTCGGCGACGGTCGGCTCGTCCTGCTCGGGTTTTTCGTCGTCCTCCAGGTCCTCTATCTGGCGTCCATGCTCGTCACGGCCTACTTTTACAGCCGGCCGGTCGATCTCGTCAGACCGGAGGACCTCCCGGCGGACCGAACGACGTACCCGCCGGTGCTGCTGTTCTACCCGGTGCTCCGGGAACTCGAAGGGACGATGCGCACGACGTTCTGCGCGATCGACAACATCGATTATCCCCGGGACCGGTACCGGGTTGTCGCCATCCCCAACCACGATGACCACGACACGATCGCCGCGCTCGAACGTCTCCAGGCCACGTTCTCCTGGCTTGAGATCCTGGCCGTGCCCCCGACATCGGATCCCTCCTGGAACGTGGTGTGGGAGCAGTGGGAAAGCAACGCGAAGGTGTACTGGTGGCACACCGGTAAGCGCGCCGGGGTGCGGGACCTGCCGCCGAAGAAAACCCGTCAGCTCGTGTATGCCTTCTATAACCTCTGCCCGGCCGGTGCCGCCGACACGCTGATCAGCTACATCGACGCCGATAGCGCGCCGCCGCCCAACTATTTCCTCCTGGGGGCAGCCGGGGCGTCGGCTTACGACGTCGTGCAGCTCACCAACGTCGCGGGCAATGTCCTCACTTCCTGGGCGAGCTCGTTCCATGCCTTCGACCACATGTGCTGGGACGCCTCGATGTACGCGCACATGACGGCGCACGGCAAGCACCCGTTCTACGTGCTCGGGAAGGGGCTGTTCTTCCGGTCCTCCGACCTGCACGCCTTCGGCGGCTTCCACCCGTGGCTCACCATCGAGGACCCCGAGGTGGGGATGCGCCTGTGGGCCAACGGCCAGCGCCTCGGCGTCGTGGCCCAGCCCCTCATCGAGGAAGTGCCCCAGACGTTCCGCCAGGGGGTCACCCAGCGCAAGCGATGGGTGTGCGGCTTCTTCCAATCGCTGGGCGGCCCGCTCAAACAGATGGGGATGACCGGGCCGCAGCGCCTCCGTGCCCGGCTCAACCTGGTTCCGTGCGTGTCGCTGCTGGTCAATCCCATCGGCATGGCCGTCGGAATATGGATCCTCGTCCTCGCCGCCTTGGGCGACAGGCCGGTGGACCTGCCCCTGACGGTGCTCTCGGCGGTCAATATCCTGGGCGCGGTCCTCATCCTGGCGCACAACTGGATCAACGCCTGGAAGGTATCGCGACTGGTCCTCGATAACCGCCGGACCAGGTTGCTGCTCATGCTGAGGGTCAACCCGGTGTTCGTTATGGCGTACTGGATCTTTTGGAGCGTATCGATCGTCATCGGGATCCAGATGTTCGTCCGGGACAAGGGACTGGTCTGGGAGCGTACGGAGAAAGTAGACGCCAATCATGACCTCGTCCGTGACCTCGAACTCGTGGCCGGCGGGACAGACGCGGCCGGTATCCCCAGTCCGGAAGCAAAAATCAAGACCTTCTGACCGAACGGCCAGTACTGCGTGCCCCCGGCTAACTGCTCGCTGCCCGGGGAAATCCGGCCGGGCCGAATGACCCGGGCCGAAAGGCTCAGGGGTTGAATCGCCCGGGCTGAATGGCCGGCCGAAAATACCCGAAAATGATGTGCCATACCTAGGGAATGCGCCTCTAGTGCGCACCCCGGAAAACACGGAAGGTGGTGATTGGATCACGAAACAAAGATAAAGCGAATACGGAGACGCAAAGTGGCCTTGGTAGCTGTCACGCACGGCGCGATGTCCCGGCTCAGGCTGCTGGCACCGGCCACAGCGCTCGCCCTAGCCATCCCGATGGCACTGTTCACCACAGCGGCCCAGGCCGCGGTCCCGTCCGGCGGGGGGACGGCCGCCGTGACGATCGATGGTGCGACGCGGTATCAGCAGATCAGCGGCTTCGGCGCGTCAGAAGCCTTCGGACAGGCGCAGACGATCATGGACGCGCCGTCCGCGACCCAGAAGCAAGTGCTGAACCTGCTCTACAGCTGGACCAGCGGGGCCGGCCTGACCATCTTGCGGAACGAGATCAGCGCGGACGCGGGCAGTACCATAGAGCCGAAGGCGCCGAGCGGCCCCAACGCCACGCCGACCTACCTGCCGTTGTCGTCGATCGACGAAGACCAGGGGCAGCTGTGGTTCGCCCAAAAGATCAAGGCTGAATACGGTGTCACCGATGTCTTCGCCGACGCCTGGAGCGCCCCGGCGTTCATGAAGACGAACCACTCCGCCGATAACGGCGGCGCCGTGTGCGGCGTGCCGGGCGCCACGTGCAGCAGCGGCGACTGGCGCCAGGCCTACGCGAACTACCTGAAGCAGTACGCGGCCGACTACGCCGCCGCCGGCGATCGGCTCACCTACGTCGGACCTGAGAACGAGGCGGACTTCGGTCCGGACTACGACAGCATGATCATGAGCCCGTCCCAGACCGCGAACTTCCTCGACGTCCTCGGCCCCACGATGGCGACGTCCGGCCTGGGCACAAGGGTCGAGTGCTGCGCCACCGAAGGCTGGAATTACGCCGCCCAGTACGCGGCGGCCATCGAGTCCGACCCGGTGGCCAGCCGCTATGTGCCGGTCTTCACGAGCCACGGCTACAGCGGGGCGCCCGGCTCGCTACTGCCGGGATGGACCGAGCCGGTATGGGAGACCGAGTGGTCCACGTTCCAGTCGTGGGATCCCGCCTGGGACGACGGCACCACCGCGTCGGGGTTCGCCTGGGCCCAGAACATCTACACCGGCCTGACCGCGGCGAACCTAAACGCGTTCCTGTACTGGTGGGGCACGAGCACCCCGTCGGAGGGCGGGGACAACGAGAGCCTGGTCCAGGTCAACGGCACGACCGTCAACCCGTCGGGCCGCCTGTGGGCGTTCGCGAACTACAGCCGGTTCGTCCGGCCCGGCGCGGTCAGGATCGGCACCTCCACCTCTGACGGAAGCCTCGAGGTGACCGCATTCGGCAACGTCAACGGCTCGGTGGCGGTAGTCGTGCTGAACACGGCCAAGACACCGCAGACCGTCGGCTTCTCGCTGAGCCAGGCGGGCGACGGGGTCCTGGCCACGCCCTACCTGACCAACGCCTCGCACGACACCGCCGCGCAGCCTGCCCTCCCGGTCCAGCAGGGATCCTTCACCGCGACGCTGCCCGCGAGGTCTCTGGTCACCTACCAGATCCCCGCCGCTTAATGACCGCCACGCAGCGATCACGGCACGACCTGCGGCGTCAGGGTCGTCGGATACTCCTTGACGAAGCCCGCGAGGTTGTCCTGCTCGACCGCCGTCCACAGCTGACTGTCGGTCGTCGTGTTCAAGACGAGCTTGCCGCCGACCGTCTGGGTGGCGGCGGTCACGAAGGTGGCGGCGGAACCGCTCAGCCCGCCGAGTTTGGTGGCGAGCGACATGACCTGCGAGTTGGTCATGCTGCTGTCCACGGTCAGCGCGCTGGTGAGCGCATTGAGCACGCTGACCATGGTGACGGGATTGGTGAGCAGGCGGTAGTCCGAGATCTTGGCCAGGGTCGCGCGGACGATGACCTCCTGGCGCAGCGTCCGGCCCTCATCGCTGAGCGCAGGGTCGCGGGCATAGTAGACGGCTGTGACGCCGGTGAGGACATTGGCGCCCTGAGGGAAGGTCTCCCCGAAGGCGGTGCTGGTCTCGGGGATGGTGACCGTTATCCCGCCGACGGCCTCCAGGAGGTTCGCCACGTGGCTGAAGTCGATCGCCGCGTAGTCGTTGATGGGAACGCCGGTAGCGCCCGTGATGGTGGTAACCACGAGGCTCGGGCCGCCCTCCTCGTCCGCCTCCCAGAGGGGCTGAGCGCCGTGACCGGGCACGTTGACGACCGTGTCGCCCGGGATCGTCACCGCGCCGCCAGCCTGCCCGTTGGCGTCGATGTGCAGGAGCATGAAAAGCTTGCTGTAGCCTGGCACGTTCGACCCGGTGGGCCCGAAAGGACTGGCGGTGACCAGGATCGTCTGCCCGGATGAGGTGGCCGCGACCAGGCCGGCGACCTTGACGCGCGGAATGCTGCTGGCCAGGTGGTTGACGTACGCGTAACCTCCGGCTGCCACCGCGATCGCCAGGGCGAGAAGCGAACCGGTCGCTATCAGTGCGATGCGCCATGGACGGCGCTTTCGCTGGAGCGGGGCCGACGGATGCTCGCCGTCACGTGCGGAAGCGTCGGCGGAGGGGCTAGCGGAAGCGTTGGCGGAAGGCCCTGCGTCGGTCATATTGCTTATATCGGACATCTAATTTCCCCCGGTCTGCCTTTACGGCCGACTTGCCTCAGCCCCATGGCGCTGCTTCTCCTTTGCGCCGTCCGGGACGAAGCGCTGCTTTCCCGGAGCGGCCCGCTGTGCGGAGGGACTGCGAACGCCTTCAAGTAACGCTTGATCTGGTTTGTTCACCCTCTGTCAATTTATGCTTGCGCAAGGTAATCTATCGAGGCGCCCAGGTAAAGGCAAGAGACCCGGCGTTCCCGGCGTCAAGATGATGGGGGAATGCGTGAGCGAGGAGCCGCTGACGACCTGGCCGGGATTCACCTGGGCTGGGCCGCGCCATCCCGGCCCGGAGGCGGGCGGCCCTGCCCGCGGTCAGCCGTTAGGGATGCGGTCCAACATGCGCCCAGCCCAGCTCGGCCAGCCTGGCCACCGACCGATCCAGCAGCCTGGCCACATCCACGTAGGCACGCAGCGGTTTTCCGGCCGGGTCGAGCACGTCGTCTTCGGCCGAGGCGCCCAGCAGCGCCGCGCGCTCGCGTCCGTCATGAGTCCGCGACAGCCAGCCGGAGAACGGCTCCCCTGGCCGCCGGGGCCCGATCCGCTCGCCCCGCCGGATGAGTTCCCGGAGCGTGAACGCACGCGGCCACGCCCCGGGCTCGGTCACCACGGCGTACCGGAGACTGTCCCGGGCCATCGCCAGCACCAGGTCGGCGCGGGCCAGGTCGTCGGCGCGGACGACGCGGCTGCGGTGCGCAGTGAGGTCGATCCCGTACCCGGCCATGACCGAGACGACCTCCGGGAGCGGCGGATCTCCGCCGCCAAGCATCCCGGCCGACCGGACCTGGGCCGCCACGCCGAGCTCGGACAGCCGCCGCGCCAGCAGCGCGGCCGCCATCGGCGACCGGCAGACGTTCGCGGTGCACAGCACCACAATGCCGTCAATGTCTGGCATAACGATATTGCCGGACGTTTCACTTCATTTGCATTCGGTAAGCCGAGCCAGGAATCCAGATCGCGAAATTTTCAGAACGGAACACGCTGCCATTGGCACGCACAAATTTTACCGCGTCGGCGCTTGGCGTACACTCATTTCACGCGGCGGCCGATGCGGTCCCGGCCACTGCCGCGTGCCAATCAGAGAGAAAGTAATGATGACCGAACTCGGTACCGAGCCGTCATTTCGCTCATATCTGCAGATCTTGCGCCGCCGCAAATGGTGGGTGGGCCTGGCCGCCGCGCTCGGACTGGCGGCTAGCCTGGCGTTCTCGCTGACCGCACACAAACAGTACTCGTCTAGCGCGCAGCTGCTGGTGCAGCCGTCCGTCGAGGCGAACGGGACCGGTCTGCTGCAGCCGCAACCGGTGACTCAGACGGACGTGGAGACCGAGTTGCAGCTGGTCACCAGTGCCTTGGTCCAGCAGGCCGTCCACGCCCGGCTCAACAGTACGCCGACGGTATCGGTATCAGAGGTCAGCCAGACGGACGTGATGGCCATCACGGCCACCAGCGAGGTGCCGTCGCAGGCGGCCCTGATCGCGAACGTCTACGCGACAGCCTTCGTCCAGTACCAGCAATCGTTGGCCGAACGCAATCTGGCCACCGCCGAAGCCCAGCTGCGCTCACAGATCTCCTCGCTTACCCGGCAGCTCAAGCCGTTCCGCGGCAACCTAACCTCGCCGGACGCCTCGGCCCTGTTCAACCAGCAGGCCGTCCTGAAGGAGCAGCTGGTCCAGATGCAGGTCAGCGGGGCGGTCGATACCGGCGCCGTGGTCCTGGTGACACCCGCTCTGACGCCGACCGCGCCGAGTTCGCCCAGCCCCACTCGGGACGGCCTGCTCGGGCTGGCAGCCGGTGTCGTGCTCGGACTCGGACTAGCCTTCCTGCGCGACAGCCTCGATGACAAGCTCGCCTCCAAGGAGACGGTCGAGCAGGTCGGCGGTGCCCCGGTGCTGGCCATGACCCCGATGGTGCGGTCCTGGCGACGGCAGCCGCTGGTCGTGGTGGTGACCGATCCTACCTCCCCAGCCGCGGAGTCCTACCGGTCGCTGCGGACCTCGCTGCAGTTCGCCCGGCAGGAAGGCCATCTCCGCTGCATCGTGGTGACCAGCCCCGGCGCCGCCGAGGGCAAGACGGCCACCCTGGCCAACCTGGGGGTCGTCTTCGCGCAGACGGGGGAGCGGGTCGTGCTCGTCTCGTGTGACCTGCGCAGACCCCGGATCGGGGCGTTCCTCGGGCTGGACGAGCGGGTCGGCCTGACTAACGTCCTGCTCGGCCAGCAGAGGCTGGAGCAGGTCGTGCTGCGGGTGCCGGATTTCGACCAGCTAAGCCTACTCCCGGCGGGACCGGTCCCACCGAATCCCGCCGAACTGCTCAACAGCGGCCGCATGGAGGACGTCTTCGCGACCCTGCGCGAGCATTTTGACCTCGTGCTCATCGACAGCCCGCCGGTGCTGCCCGTCACCGACGCAGCGATATTGTCGCGGTACGCGGATGCCACGCTGGTGCTCGTAGCTGCGGGACAGACCCGGCGCGGCGATCTGCACCGCGCGGTGGAGAAGCTGAACCAGGTCCGCGCCACGATCTTGGGCATCGTGCTGAACAAGGTAAGCAAGCAAACCGGGCGCAATTATGGGTCGTCGTATGGCTATAGCTACAAGCCTTACCGGGCGGAGGCCTCGCCGGTGACAACGGCTGCAGCGCACCCGAACGGGAGCAGCAGGGCGCCGGATCATAGCCCACGCTGACCAGTTTCCGCGCCAGGCATTCGCCGGCTCGTCGGGGCAAGGGCGTCAGCACAGCCATGTCACACTCTGACCCACTGCGCGAGCACCACAACGGTGATACCCGCAGTTAGCACGACAGCAAGTGAGCCAACTGCCGGGAGGGCGCCGAACGTGACAAGGAGCCCGAAGATGCAGGAAATTCCTGCTACGGCCGATAGCAGCGCGGCCGCCTGCGACGTTCGTAGGCCAAGTACTCGCAGCCGGTGAGCGATATGGTCGGTGCCACCTTTCATCAGCGGCCGCCCGGTGCGATACCTGGATACCACGACCGTGCCGGTATCCACCGCCGCGACGAAGGTCAGCAGCAGCAATCCCGACGTCCGATCCGCCCAGGGGGCTGGCGGGTCGGATCCGTTATGCAGGCCAAAGACGAACACAGCCGAGGCGGAGGTTACGAACCCTAGGAACAGCGAGCCGGCGTCACCCATGAAGATGCGGGCTGGTGCCCAGTTGTGGATGAGAAATCCAGCGCAGCTTGCCGAGACGGCGAAAAGAAATACGGAGATGCTCTCCCAGCCGGCTCCGAATGCCAGCACCGCCAAGGCGGCGGCGGTTACCGCGGCGATACTCCCGGCAGCACCGTCACTGTTGTCGAGCAGGTTGAAGGAGTTCGTCATCAGAACAATCCACAGCACTGTGATGGCAATGTAGCAGCAGTTGCCGATACCGTGCAGAGAGCCGAAGACACCCACTCGGGCGCCAGAGGCGACAAACGCTCCCGCAGCAAGGAACTCGACACTAAGGCGAACGGAAACGCGCAAGGGCCTGATGTCGTCCGCGAGGCCGAGTAGCGAGATTATGGTTCCGGTCAGGATGAGCGTCAGGACTTGCGGGTCACGCGGCGGTACTGCAATTGCCCATGCCGCCAGCGCGCCCATAACTATCGCCGCCCCGCCCAAGTAGGGCGTCGGGGTTCTGTGCGCCTTCGTCTTGCCTGGTACGTCCATCAGCCGGTACTTCAGAGCGATCCGGCGCATGGCCTCGGTGAACAAGGCAGTCAGGACAAACGCTACGGCGCCGACCATGGCATAAGGCGCAAGCAGGGTCACAACAAGGCCACTGCCGGGATCTCATCGGCGATCTCCGCGCGGGCCTCCGCGATCGTCTCCCGAAGGATATTCATCAGGCCACGGCGCGGTGACCAGCTCGTCAGAGAGCGCAGCTTCGCGCAGTCCGGGACACGGCGCTCCATGTCCTCGAACCCCGACGCGTAGGCACGATCGTAAGGAACGAAGGTTAGCGACGAGCGACTGTCGCATTCGGCAATAATGAGACGGGCCAGGTCAGCGATGCTGATCTCGTGGGGCGATCCGACGTTGAAGGTCTGCCCAATTGCGGCCTCCGTGTCCAGCAGCAGCATCATCGCCGCTACCACGTCTGCTACATGAGTGAAGCAGCGAGTCTGCCGCCCGTCGCCGAACACTGTCAGTGGCTCACCGCGAAGCGCCTGCCGTACCAGCCGCGGAATGACCATGCCGTAAGCTCCCGTCTGCCGCGGGCCTACGGTGTTGAACAGCCGCACGACGATAGTCGGCAGCCCTCGTTCCCGGTAGTAAGCGTTGGCTAGAACCTCATCGACGCCCTTCGCCGTGCTGTAGGCCCAGCGTGCCACGGCCGGGCTGCCCAGGATCCGGTCCGACTCCTCATGCAGCGGGCCCGACGAGTTCTTGCCATAGATCTCCGAGGTGCTCGCCAGCATGAGTTTGCGCCGGTAGCGATGGGCTGCGTCGAAGATCATCTCCGTGCCACGGATATTCGTGGTGAACGACCGTAGTGGCTGTTCGACGATCAGCTTGACGCCGACCGCCGCGGCCAGGTGGATCACTATGTCGCACTGGCCCACGAGCTCGTCCACCATTACCGCGTCCAGCACCGAGCCATGCAGGAAACGCAGCCTGGGATGCAGCAGGGAGCTGGCTAGGTTTGACTGCCGGCCAGTGGACAAGTTGTCCAGGATCATCACCGAATTACCACGCTCCAGGAGCGCGTCGACCAGATGCGAACCTATAAAGCCACTTCCGCCCGTAACAAGGTAGGACATTCCGGTCATGAGATTGCTGCTTCCCCCGCTATCGCTGAATAGGTTCCACGCATTCTCCCCGCAGAGCCTGTTAATATGCGTCAAAGCTACAGCAGTTCCGCCCAGTCACAGCATAATGTATGGCATCGCCGCGTGACACTGCCGGGGGTTCCGGGATAGCCTTCGGGCACGGGAATCGCGAGAACGAAACAGGGGGATTCAGGTCCATACTAGACAACCTGGCAAATACTGCAGAGCCGGCCCGCTTCGACTTCGGCAGGAACTGGCTCTCATGACGGTCATGGATCGCGCGGTCCACCTCGCGCCTTCGAGAAGCTCGAGCACATCGCCGAGATAGACGGGTTCATCAAGGCGGTCGTTCGTTCCGTGCGGCCGGTGGCCGATATCAGGATGCCTTGACGATGAAGGCCTGCCCGGTGGGACAGCGCACGATCGGCTCCGGGCGGTCGGCCATGAATTCTTCCATTGCGCTGGTGGCACCGGGGCATGTGGCGAAGCCGTAGTCGTCACAGATGATGATCCCTCCCGCTACCGTCCGCGGGTAGAAGAACTCAAGCGAGTCTCTTGTCGGCTGGTAGAGATCAACGTCGATATGGACGAAGCAGAATTGCCGATTCATGACCTCGGCAAAGCGCTCGGGGATCCAGCCTGGATAGAAGTTCACCTCAAAACCCGTGAGCGTCGCCCGCGCGCGATCCTCCACCGTCTTGAGGTTTCCGGGTTGCCAGTAGCGTCCGTCCAAGTGTGTCGGCTCCGGCAGTCCCTCGAACGAGTCGAACGCATGGTGGGCCTTACCCGAGCCGCGGAAGTGGTCGCAGATGAACCACGAGGTCGCGCCCTCGTACACGCCGCACTCGGCGGTGTCGCCCGGCAGCCTATCGGCGAGTTGCAGCAGCGATCTCAAAAAATACTTCCGGTCGGCAGACCGGTCGTTACCAGGGACGAGTCTTCGATATTGGACTAGGAAGTCGTCGTCTTCGAACCACAGCTTCGCGTAGTCGGTGACGACGTAGGAGGGGCATATATGGGCGGCCACCCGCGCAAGCAGTCTCCAGCCAGCGTGCTCTCGGGCGAAGCGGTCCTGCTCTGAACGGGCCACCGCATAGAGGCGGCACATCGTGAGCGTTCCGCAGACGAGTCCACGCAGCCGGGGCGGCGCTTTGCGGATGAGGACCCGCCGAATCCGGCGGGGTACGGCAGTCGCGTTCCTGGGATAGCTCAACTGGTTTGTCATCCTGTTGTCCTGTCCGTTGGATTGCTGCGCATGTAAGCGCGATAGGCGACCGGGTCACGGTGCCGTCCTAGCCTGCCCCCGCTAACCGTACGAGCCCCCCAGGAGTCGCCCGGGACACGAGCACAGGCTCCACTGCTCACGGACGAGGACTCGCCCCTAGGCACCCTGGCTAGCTGCCAGCGCGGGTCTGCCAGCAGGGCATGTCGACCAGATGCGAACCTATAAAGCCACTTCCGCCCGTTACGAGGTAGAACATTCCGGTCATAAGATTGCAGTTTCCCCGCTATCGCTAAATAGATCCCGCGCAATTCTGCCCGCAGAACCTGCTAATATGCGTCAAAGATACAGCAGCTCACGCCCGCTCACAACATAATGTATGGCGCGCCGCGCGGCGCTGCCGGGCGGCCTCCGGATAGCTTTCGGGCACGGGAATCGCGAGAACAAAACGGGGGATCAGGTCCATGCTGGACAACCTGGCAAATACTGTCGAGCCGGCCCGCTTCGGCTTCGGCAGGAACTGGCTCTCATTCATCGACGTCGTGGATGAGACCAGGATCAGGGCCGCACGTGACTCACTGCGGGGGACCTTGCATCTTTCCACGCTGTCCGGGCGCACGTTCCTAGACATCGGATGCGGCAGCGGGCTGTTCTCCCTCGCTGCGTGTCAGCTCGGGGCCGCGGTCCGTTCGTTCGACCACGACCAGGACTCGGTCCTGGCCACGACCCGACTGCGCCGCCGGTTCGCGGCCGACAGCGACTGGCGGATCGAGCGGGGATCGATTCTCGACCCGGAGTTCGTGGCCGGCCTGGGGCGCTTCGACGTGGTGTACTCGTGGGGGGTGCTGCACCACACCGGTGATCTGTGGCGGGCCATGGACACCACCGCACGGCTCGTCACCCCGGACGGGCTGCTGTACATATCGATATACAACGATCAGGGCCTGGCCAGCCGGGTGTGGCGGCACGTGAAGTACCGTTACAACACCTCGGGCCCGCTCATGCGGGCGGCGCTAGTCGCCGGTTGCGCGGCATACCTGTACCGTCATCAGCCGCTGAATACCGTGCGGCGGGCAATCCGCAGACGAGGCGGTGCCACGGCGCCGCGCCCGCGGGGCATGTCGGGCCGACATGACCTGATCGACTGGGTCGGCGGCTATCCGTTCGAGGTGGCCAAACCGGAGGCAGTTTTCACCTTTGTCCATCAGCGGGGTTTCGAGCTGCGTCATCTTAAAACGATGGGCGGTGGGCTCGGCTGCAACGAGTACGTGTTTCAGGCCCGGCCGTGACCGGCGCTCCACCGGAACAGGGCCGGCTCGCCTGCCCGCTGTGCGACGGGCTCGTGCATACCCGCGTCTGGACGGTGACCGCCGAGGTGATCCGGAGCGGGCTGAGCCGGGAGTGGGGCGCGCGCATCTCCGGGGACGCCTTTCCCGCGCCGTCCGAGGCCACGTTCGCCCTGTACGAGTGCGAGGGGTGCGGGCTGCACTTCTTCGTCCCCGGCCTGGCCGGCAGCGCGGCCTTCTATCAGGAGCTCATGGCCACGGTCCCGTACGAGACGGCCCAGTCCCGGTGGGAGTTCGGCCAGGTCGCCCGCCAGCTGAGACCCACGGATCGCGTGGTCGACTTCGGTTGCGGCGACGGCGCCTTCCTGCGGATGGCCAAGCCGCTCGTCCGGCAGGCGGTCGGTGTCGACCGTAACCCCGACGCGATCGAGCGGCTGGGCCAGGCGGGCCTGACCGGCGAGGAAACGTCTTGCTCGGAGTTTGCGCAGCGTCATCCGGAGGGCTTCGATGTGGCCTGCGCCTTTCACACGCTCGAGCATGTCGCCGAAATAAGCGAGTTCCTGACGGCTGTTGTCTGTTGTGTGCGTCCCGGTGGCCGGGTCTTTCTTTCGGTGCCCAACCGCCGTCGGCTCGCGCGGCAGAACGGTGAGCCGCTGGATTGCCCGCCGCACCATGTCAGCCGCTGGGATCCCGCTCAGTGGCTGGTGCTCGCCATCCGGTTCGGGCTCGATCTGCGGGAAGTGCGGTTCCAGGAGCCGACTTTGTCCCACGTTAAGTTGCTGTACCGGCAGCGCCTTGACCGCGGCTACGGCCGACTGCTCCGGCGGCCCGCGCCCGCGCTGGCCCTGCGCGCTTACGCCAAGCTGCTGGTCGGGCCCACACGCCACGAGCGAAGGGCGCGGCGCGGCTGGTATTCGCGGCGGGATATCTACGGCCACGCGATGCTGGCTGAGTTCGTCAGGCCATCGCCGTGAGCCCCGCCCTGGTCTGAGGCCGTCGCGCGGAGCTCGCGTGGCCGCCTGCCGCCGAGCAGCCCGTAATACAGCCGCAGAGAGTCGGTCACCATCCGGTCGACGCCGAACCGGTCGCGCACGAGAGCCCGGCCCTCAGCCCCCAGCTCGGTCGCCAGGCCGGGGTCGGCCAGCAGTATCAACATAGCCTCGGCTAGGGTCTCCGGGTCGCCGGGGCGGACGAGGATGCCTCCCCCATGGTTGAGGATCTCCGGCACGCCACCCACCGCGGAGGCGATCACCGGGCGGCCGTGCGCGAGGCTCTCGAGCACGGCGTTCGGCATGCCTTCGGTCAAGGACGGCAGGACCGTGAATGAGCAGTCGGCCAGCAGGGAGGGAACGTCGGCTACCGAGCCCAGGAAATCGACCTCCTCGTCGATGCCGAGCTCGCGAGCCTGGGCCCGCAGCGCCTGCGCCGCGGGTCCCGAGCCCACGAGCTGCAGCCGGGCCGCCACCGTCGGGAGCGCGGCCCGGACCTGTGCGAACGCGGTGAGAGCGACGGCGTGGCCCTTATAAGGGTAGAGGTTGGCCACGATAACGATGCGCTGCGGCGCTCCGCCCGGGGGCGCGACCTCTGCCGGCAACTGCACCCCGTTGCGGATTACGACGGCCTTGCGCCGTGGCAGGCCAGAGCGGGCGATGGCATCTTCCATCACCGCGGCCGAGTTGCAGACCACGGCTTTGGCGAGACGATCGCAGGCCCGCTCCCACGGAAAGAGCAGCCGGATCCGGCTGGCGGCGGCGGTGAGGCTCCGCCGCGAGCTGACGACCACCGGCGCGCCGACGCTACGCGCGGCCGGCACGCCGATCAGGTAACCCCAGTACAGGAAGCAGTGGACGACGTCGGGCGATGCCTCCCGCAGGACGCCGCGCAGCCGCCGGACGGCCGGCAGCAACTCATCCCTCAGCCACCACGGCCGGAACACCAGCGACCGGTGCAGGCTGGGAAAGCCGATCTCGGCCACACGGATTCCCGCGGCGCGCGCCGCGGCGCTCTGGTGACCCGCCCTGACCAGGCAGATGGCCGTCACCTGGTGGCCACGGGCGGCCAGGGCCGAGCCAAGCAGCAGGATCTGCCCCTCCGTCCCACCGCGGTTCAAGGTGCCGACCACGAAGGCCACCCGGAGCGGGTCGTCGTCCCTGACCCGCGGCCGGGCTTGCCGTCGGGCGAGGATCACGTACGATAGCGCGAGCGCCGCGTAGCAGACCGAGGACGCGATGCTCGAGCCGCGGATGCCGATCCGGGGCAGGAGAGCGACGTTCAGGGCGACGTTGACGCAGAGCACACCGAGGCCCAGCACGGTCAGGACAGCCGCCCGCCCCTCCTTGAGCAGCATCGCCAGCAGCGGCCGGGTCGCGCCGAGGGCGACTATACCGGGCAGCAGCAGGCGCAGCGCGGGGGCGGCGCCGACGAACGCGGAGCCGTACACGACGCGGATCGCTAGCGGCGCCAGCAGCCAGGCCGCCGCCGCCGCGCTCATGGATATCCAGAGGCTTCGCCGGACCATCGCGAAGCTGAGCCGGTGCCCGTCTCCTGAGGACGCCCGCACCTGATGCGGTACCAGGGCGGCGGCCAGTGGAGCGGTCACCAGCCAGAGCATCTCGGCGATGGTCGTGGCGAGCGTGTACAAGCCGAGCTGCCTGTACCCCGCGAACCCGCGCACCAGCACCTGATCCACCCGCAGCACCAGATAGAAGATGGCCTGCGCGCCGTAGGCCTTCACGCCGAACGCCACGGACCGCCAGAGCAGGTCGCGATCGGGCCGCAGGCATACCAGCCCGGCCCGGCGGCAGGCCAGCAGCAGCAGCAGCCAGGTGGAACCGTTGAGCAGCCACTGCAGCATCAGCACGCGAAACGGGGTCAGCTCGTGCAGGCCAAACAGGACGCCGACCGCGGCCGCCTGCACAGCGGCGCCGATCCAGGACGCGTGGGCCGTAACCACCAGCCGGCCATCGATCTGGAGCAGGCTCGCCCAGTACAGGCTCATGAGCGCAATCGGCACGAGCCCGGCCGGGAGAACGAGCCACCACAGTGGCAGGCCGCCGGTCGTGCGCGGGTAGATGACGACGACGATGGCCAGACCAGCCCAGCACAGGCCGCCAAGGAGCACGCTGACCACCGTCGCGTTCGCCCACATACGTCGCAGGTCCTGACCCTGGCTCGCCAGGCGGATCTGCGCGAACTCCAGCCCGATGTGCCCGAATGCCACCATGATCCCGAGGATGGCGACGGGATAGGCATAAAGGCCGCGGCCGACGGGGCCAAGCGAACGCGCGATCAGTGCGCTGGCGGCGAATCCGACCGCGTTGGCCAAGATCCACAGGCCCATGACGTGCACGCCGGTGGAGGTGGCCCGGGCGAGTCCCGAGGCGATTTCCCGCTCCTCAGCGACACCGCGGTCCAGTTGCCTGGGCCAGGCCACGGCCGGGCCGGGTCGCGCGCCGAGCCTGCGGGCGGTGTCATGCGCGAAAGCCAGCGGCCTGAAGTCCCCGCGAACGTACAGCGCGGGAACCACCAGCAGCAGCAGCGCCAGCCCCGGCAACGGGAACACACGCGCCTGCACAAGCACGGCGACAGCCACGACGCAGGCGCCGGCGGCCGTCCAGGCCTGGGCCAGCTGCGGGCGCCGGGCGAAGGCGTACAGGCCCACCACCAGCAGCAGGAGCTCCACTGTGTAGCGCTGCCTGAAGAACCCCTGGTTCTGGAACACGACCGCGTAGAGATACAGGTACACCAGTGCGGATATCACGACGCCCTTCGCGGCCCACGGTCCCCGCCGGATGAGCTCCCAGCAGCCGAACGCCACGGCCGGCAGCATCAAGATCCACACGATCATGCCTGGATAAAGCGCGCGGTATACCGTGTCGGTCGCCGGGTTGAACGCCCACGGAAACGGCCCGAGCAGCGAACGAAGCACGCTGGTGACGGACGGGGTGAAACTTGCCGTCACGGGACCGTTGCCGAGCGAGAGCGATGCGTCGCCGGCCAGTGTGGACTTCAGCAGGTGCACATACCTAGCCGCCAGCACGACCGAGACGAGCGCCAGGACCGGAAGCCCCACGAACAGGACGCTCATCCGGGTCCCGGCCGATACTGCGGGTCCGTGACCCCGGATGCGGCCCCGCAGCAGCCTAACGACCGGGACCACCATCATGATCAGGCAGACGAGCGCCAGAACGGGACGGGACATGAAGCCCACCGCGATGAGGGCGGTCGCGGCCGCCAGGCGCCTCATCGTCAGCGGCCGCAGCGCGATCGCCGCCATCGCCAGCAGCAGCGCCGTGAGCGGGCCGTCCTTCAGGCCGCTGGTGCCCCAGAAGACCGCGTTGGGATACAGGGCCGCGAGCCACGCCGCGCGGACGGCGAGACGACGCCCGCCCAGAGCGTCGCCGATGGCGGCCGCGGCGGGAACCGACAGCGCGGACAGCAGCGCGGCGACGACCTTCAGCACCACCCAGTGGTGGCCGAACACGTAGTACACCACGGCAACCAGGACGTAGTACAGATAGGAGAGCGTACCGGCGTACGCGTACGAAGCCGGCGACGGGAACGTGTGCCTGGACCACTCCTGGGCGAGTGACCATCCGATCTGGTCATATCCTTGGTCGTCCAGAAACAGGAAGTTCCCGTGCAGGGCCTGGACGACGAGGACCGTGATCACGCGGACGGCCGCGCCGGTCACGAACGCGGTCTTCGCCAGCCGCCAGGCAGATGGCGCGGCGTTCTCCAGGCCGACCCGGCCCGCACGGGACGTCATGCCGGCAAGACGCCCGGACGGCATCCAGGCGGCGCGGCGGGGTGAACGGCGGGGGTATCTACGTATGCCCTATGCCACAGCTCGAACTGGATCAGCGCCCACAACAGCCGCGCATGATCATGTCCCTGATCGTGCTCGGCGAGCATATTCGCGACGGCCTCGGGCCGGAACAGGCCGCGCGAGCGGGCCGTGGCGTCGGTGAGCACATCACGAGACAGGTCTCGGAAGCTGGTTCGCAGCCAGGCCGCCATCGGCACACCGAAGCCCTGCTTGCGCCGGGTGAGCAGCTCGCGTGGCAGCCACGGCTCCATCGCCTTCTTCAGCAGGAACTTCGTGGTTCCCCTGCGGAGCTTGAGATGAGCCGGCAGCCCGGCGGCCCACTCCATCAGATGATGGTCGAGAAAGGGGCACCGGGCTTCGAGCGAACACGCCATCGACGCGATGTCCAGCTTCACCAGGATGTCTCCTGGCAGGTAGGTATGGATGTCGACATCCATGACCCGGCCGGCCCGCGACGGCGCGAGGGAGGCCGCGAAGGCCTGGTCGATGAGCTGGTAGCTGTCGATCCCGCCGACCTGCTCGCGCAGGTCGTCCGTATAGATCTGCAGCTTCTGCTCCGGCGTGAAATACGACACGAGCCTGGCGTAGCGGCGGGAAGGCGGCTGGCCCAGCACATCGAGCGCCCGCGCCGCCTGGCGCATCCGTGGCCGGTCCCCGGCCGCGGCCAGCCGCGACGACAGGCCGCGCAGACCCGGACGGATGACGCTGGGTACCGGGAGCCGCCCGGCCGTGGCCAGGTAGCGCTGATATCGCTGATAGCCGCCGAAAAACTCGTCACCGCCGTCGCCGGTCAGCACCACCGTTACGTGTTGGCTGCTCAGTTCAGACACATAGAAGGTCGGAATCGCGGAGGCGTCGGCGAACGGCTCGTCGAAATGCCACGCCAGCGACGGCAGCACCTCGAGGGCCGAGGACGTCACGACATGCTCGTGGTGATCCGTGCCGTAGCGGCTAGCTACGATCCGGGCGTAGGCCCGTTCGTCGAACATGGCGTCCTCGAAGCCGATGCAGAACGTCTTGACCGGCTCCGATGCGCTCCGCGCCATCGCGGCGACCACCGCGGAGGAGTCGACGCCACCCGACAGGAACGCGCCGAGCGGCCGCTCACTCATCAGCCGGATTCTGGTGGCCTCGAGCAGCAGTTCCCGCAGCCGCTCCGCGGCCTGCGCAACCGAGGTGACCGGCTCAGGCGGGGCAGCGGGCAAAGTCCAGTACCGGTGTGTCTCCACCCGCCCGTCCTGCCAGGTGAGTATGTGCCCCGGCGGCAGCTTGCGCACCTCCTGGTAGATGGACCACGGCGCCGGCACGTACTGATAGGTGAGGTAGTGATGCAGGGCGACCAGGTCCACCCGGCGCGCGAGGCCGGGATCGACCGCGAGCGCCTTGAGCTCCGAGCCGAACCATAGCGACCTGCCGTCGCAGCGCCAGTACAAGGGTTTCTTGCCCACCCGGTCCCGCGCCAGCAGCAGGCGCCCCCGCGCGGCATCCCAGACGGCGAGGGCGAACATGCCCCGGAGGTGGTCGACCAGCGAGTCCCCGTATTCTTCGTACAGGTGGGCGATGCATTCGCTGTCCCCGTCCGTCACCATCCGGTGGCCCCGCCGTCGCAGCCCGGCCCGGAGTTCGGCGAAGTTGTAGATCTCACCGTTGAAGACCACCGCCACCGTGCGGTCCTCGTTGTATACCGGCTGCTGTCCCCCGGCCACATCGATGATCGCGAGCCTTCGCATGCCGAGCACGGCATGCGGGCCCTCGTGGTAGCCAGCGCCGTCCGGACCCCGGTGCGCGAGCACGTCACACATCCGGCGCACCAGGCCGGCATCGGGCTGTCCAGTGGACACGATTCCCGCTATGCCGCACACCGGCGCTCCAGCAGCCCGGAGTAAATCTGGATGTGCCGGTCCACCATGGCCGCGACGCTGAGGTGTCCGCAGCTCCAGTTCCTGGCCGCCTCACCCAGCCGGACCGCCAGCCCGTGATCGGACAGGACCTGCCCGATCGCCACCGCGAGCGCTACCGGGTCGGCAGGAGGCACGATCAGGCCACGCCCTGCGAGCAGTTCAGGTGTCCCTCCGACGCGGGTGGCGACGACGGGCCGTCCCGCTGCCATCGCTTCCATGACGGCGTTGCTCATGCCCTCTCTCAGAGAGGGAAGCACCACGACGTCCGCTCGCGCGAGCAGGGGCCGCACATCGTGGCATTGGCCGAGGAACCGGACGTCGATGCGCAACCCCGCTGCCTGGCGCTCCAGGGAATGGCGTTCCTGGCCCTCTCCGGCGAGCAGGAGCGTGCACGGGCGGCCGTCCCGTTGCAGACGGTCCATCGCCTCCAGCAGGTAACGGTGCCCCTTGCACCCTCTGAGGTTCGCCACGCAGAGCACGACGGGATCGGAAGTCTCGACGTCGGCGGGTGAAACCGCCGCGAAGGCCTGCTCGGGCAGGCCGTTGTAGACAACCTCAACCTGGCCGACGCCTACTCGCTCGCGTCGCTCGGTGTCCGCTGCGACGGCTTCGGCGTTCGCGATGATCAGGTCGGTGATGCGAGTCGCCAGCCGTTCGGCGGCCAAGGCCACCGGGCGGCCCTCCTTGAAGTCCCCGAGGCTGCGCCGACCCGCCACGAAGACCGGGATCCGGGCCATCCGGGCGACCGGCGCGCCGACGACATACGAACGAAACAGAAACGCGTGGACAATATCCGGACGTTCCCGGTGCAGACGTATTGTCATAGCTCCCAGCCGGGTGAAATTCGGCGGAGCCTGGCATAGGTTCCGGAATCGGCGGAGTCCAATATCCACTACCCGGATACCGTCCCGCCGGAGCGCGTCTTCGTGGCATTTTTCGGTGTCACCGGACAGGACCCAGACACTGGTATCGATGCCCCGCTCGTGAAGGCCGCAGGCCAGCAGGACGACTTGCTTCTCAGTCCCCCCCATGCCGAGTTGCTCAATCATCAACACGACACTTCTCACCGATGGCGGCGCGGGCCGCGAACTTCGGTCCCGGACTCGGGGCGCGCCTCCTCGGGCTCGGACACTATCTGTAATATATGATCCACGTAGAGTAATCACTGACCGACTGTACCCCAGGTAGGGATGCCTGCGCAGGGATTGCACCTGGGGACGATCGGAGCACGAGAGGAGGGGTTGGGAAAATTGGGGGGGAACCCGGCGCTGCGCGTAATGCGGATTATGGCGCGCACGAACGTCGGAGGGCCCGCGCTGCAGGCCACGATTCTCATGCGGGAACTACCGGCTGACAGGTTCGAGCAGCGGCTGTACGCCGGCTCGCCGGCGGCCGGGGAAGCCGATTTTCTCGAACTCCGCGCGCCCGCCGTCCCCGTCTACCGAGTACCGACGATGAGCCGCAGTGTCAGGCTCGGCAATGACGCCCGCGCACTTGGATTCCTTGTGTCCGAAATGCGGAAGTTCCGGCCGCATATCGTGCACACCCATACCGCGAAGGCCGGTGTCGCCGGGCGCTTGGCGGCCATGATGACCCACGTTCCAGTTCGCGTTCACACCTTTCACGGGCATCTGCTTCATGGCTACTTCTCCGCCGTGGCGACCCGCGGTCTGGTCGTGGCGGAAAGCGCTCTCGCCCGGCATACCGACCGACTGGTCGCGGTGGGAGCCCAGGTCCGTGATGACCTGCTGGCCGCCGGAGTCGGCACTCCTGCCCAGTACGTCGTGGTGCCGCCGGGAACGTCACTCGGCCCGTTGCCCGACCGTTCGGTGGCACGGCGCGCACTGGGCGTGCCGCTAGATGCCGCGGTCGTCGCCTTCGTGGGACGGCTAACCCAGGTCAAGCGCCCCGACCGCCTTCTCGCGGTCGCTCAGGAGGTCAGCCGCGCCGTCCCCGGTACCAGGTTCCTCGTCTGCGGCGATGGTGATCTCGCCGCAGACGTCCGGCATGCGGCCCGGCACGGTGACGGCGGCATCACGGCGCTCGGCTGGCGGGCCGATGTGGAGACCGTTTACGCGGCCGCTGACCTCGTCCTGCTCACCTCCGACAACGAGGGAATGCCGGTGTCGCTCATCGAAGCGGCCCTGGCCGGCGTGCCCGCCGTCGCCACCGACGTCGGCAGCGTGGCCGAGGTCGTCGAGCATGAGGCCACCGGCATTCTCACCGACGCCAGCCACGAGGCGCTGGCCTGTGCGGTGATCCGGCTGCTGGCCGACGAGGAACTACGCCGTGACATGGGCGCCCGCGCCCGTGTCCGGGCCGCTGCCCGGTTCGGCCCGGAACGGCTGGCGTCGGATATCGAGCGGCTTTACGAGTCCATGGCACTTGCCCGCGGATTGCGGTCAGGCGCCCACACATCAAAGCGTGCCTGAGGAGTTCATGTGATGAGAGTGCTCGTCACCGGGGGGGCTGGCTTCATCGGCGCCAACCTGTGCCGGGAGCTAGCCGCCCGTCCTGAAGTCGATGCCGTGATCGCGCTGGATGATCTCAGCACCGGCTCAGCGGAGAATCTCCGCGGGGTAGATGCCAAGCTCATCGAGGGCAGCATCCTCGACCAGGGCCTGCTGGCTGAGCTCGTGGATGCCGCCGACGCCGTGGTTCACCTGGCTGCGCTGCCATCTGTGCCGCGGTCCCTGGCCGACCCGCTGGGCACCTTCGAGGTCAATGCCACCGGAACCGTCTACGTGCTGGAGGCGTGCCGCCGGAAATCGCTCTATGTCGTGGCTGCGTCATCTTCGTCCGTCTACGGGAATGTCCCGGTGTCGCCGAAGCACGAGGATCTGCCGACCCGCCCGCTCAGCCCTTACGCCATGAGCAAGATCACCGCCGAAGCGGGTGTGCTGGCGTACGGTGCGGCCTTCGGCCTTCCCACGCTCGCATTCCGCTTCTTCAACGTGTACGGCCCGTTGCAAACAGCAGGTCACGCGTACGCGGCGGTCATCCCGACGTTCATCACGTCGGCGCTTCAGGGCGGTGAGCTGCAGATCTACGGGGACGGCGGTCAGGTGCGGGACTTCACGTTCGTTACCACCGTGACCCGCGTCCTAGCGGACGCGGTACTCCGCCAGGTGACCAACTCCGTCCCGGTCAACCTCGCGTTCGGCACCCGGGTCTCGGTCTCGGAGCTGGCCGAGCGTGTGGCGACGGCCACCGGGATGCGCCCGGTGGTCCGCTACCGCCCGCCCCGGCGCGGGGACGTGCGGGAGTCCCAGGCCGACTGCGCTCGCTTCCGGGCGTTGTTCCCTGATGCCCGGTCCGTCAGCCTCGATCAGGGCCTCAGCGAGACGATCGCCTGGTTCCGGCAGGCCCAGCCCGGGTTGGCTGTGCCGGAACAGCGCGGTAGCGCACGTGACCGGGTCCAAGGTCTCGGGCAGGCCAAGGAGGCACAAGGGCAGGCATGACGAACTGTGAGCTAGAGGCGGCCGGAAACCAGAGCATGACCCTGGTGTGCGAGGCCATCATGGCCTCCCGCGGAGGAATCCCGAGCGAGGCCCGCATTCTCGACTTCGGGTGCGGGCAGGGGCGGCATGTCCGGGAGTTCCGCGCCGCGAGCTACGACGTTGTCGGCGTAGACAGGTTCCACGAGGAGCTTGACGTACCCCGGAGCCCGCTTCACGACGGCCAGGAATATCTTTACTCATCTGATGCCCAGGGGAGATTCCCGTTCGCTTCTGATTCCTTTGACTTCTGTTACTCCACATCTGTCTTCGAGCATGTCATGGACTACGACCAGGCGGTCAGCGGGATCTGGCGCGTTCTCCGCCCCGGTGCGTGGACCCTGCACATCTTCCCGGCCCGCTGGAGGCCCGTGGAGCCACATATCTTTACGCCGTTCGGCGGGCGTTTCCAGCATCCAGCAGTCATTTCTCTATGGGCGCATCTCGGCATCAGGAATTCTTTCCAGAAAGGTCTTGGGGCCGAGCAGACCGCCGCGCGTAACCTGACCTACAGCCGGACAGGAATTAACTACCCCCCAAAGCGTGAGATTGTCCGCTCTTTCGGCCGGTATTTTGGCCATGTCGAATTCATCGAACGGGAATTCGTGTCCGCGATACGGGAAGTGAGCAGGCTATCCGGACTGCTCGCCCCGGTGATTTCATGGCCTGGCGTGGAGGCTCTGTACCGGGATTTCCACACCCGCGTCGTGCTGGCTCGTAAGAGCTGCTCGGTCACCAGCGGGTCGGCCGCCCGGACGTCCGCTCCCATGCGGACGAGCAACTCGGCGACTCGGATGGAGGGCGATTCCAGCCACCCCCGTACCTGCCCCTGCGTGGTCCGGTCCGGGAAGGAGGTGGACTCTGGGCGCCCTACGACGGCTACGACGGCCTGGCCGGGCACGCTGTGTGTGCGGCGCGCACCTGCTCCGGGAGCTCACCGCGGTCACCGAGAGCGGCACCGCCGGTGACATGATCTGGGCGCGGCAGGCCATCGACGCCCTGCTGGAGCTGAAGCAGGCCGCCGGTGTCGCCCGCGCCGCAGGGCACGAGGCCATCGACGCGGAAGTCCTGGACAAGTACGGCCGCTGGTTCCGCGACGCCGCGGACACCAGGATCGTCCTGAACGCCGCCCGCCGCAGGAAGGTGCAGAAGAGACGGCACGCCCTAGCTACCCGGATGGCGGCCCATGCCGAAGGCCGTGTGCGAGGCGATGTTCGCGGACATCGCTGCGGCAGAGCCTATCCGGGTGTTGTCCCTGCGATACTTCAACCCGATCGGCGCCGATCCCAAGATGCGCACGGGCCTGCAACTCGCGCGGCCGACCCATGCCCTGGGCAAGATGATCCAGGCGCATGAAGAAGGCGTTCCGTTCGTGGTCACCGGGACGGACTATCCGACCCGGGACGGGTCGAGTATCAGAGATTACATCCATGTCTGGGATCTGGCCGCGGCGCACGTGGCCGCGCTGGACAGGTTCGAGGCCCTACCGGGGCCGACGACCGCCATCAACTTGGGGACCGGCCGGGGCACCCCCGTCCGGGAACTTCTCGACGCGTTCAATCATGTTGCCCAGAGCCCGGTCGAGGCGCTCGACGCCGGCCGCCGACCGGGAGACGTTGCTGGCGCCTACACGCGCATCGACCGAGCGAGGCACCTTCTTGGCTGGCAGCCCCAGTACGACATCACCAAAGGCATCCGTCACTTGCTTCAGTGGGCCGCGATACGCGACCAGATCCTTTCTCTCGACGCCGCCTCACCAAACCACCGAATCAGGTCGTACCGGCAGCTGTCGGCTCCAGCCGGTCCTGGAACAGGTACCGCAGCAGTTCGCAGCCCCCGAACCCGGCCCGGCCACATACCCTTGAATCGGGCTGCTCCTTTCGGTTCTGGTCGTAAGACAACCAGGAACGAAACGGGACGGAGCCCGTTATGCACCCACCGACTCAAGCAGCCCGGACACCGCGGCAACAAGCACGCTAGAACTTTCTACGTTGCATCACCCAAGAGCGTCGCACCTATTAAGTAAGCACCTCGACACCCCGTATCGCACCAGTTTAGGAGCACTTCCTACGTTAGGCGCGCCGTCCCAGCTCTACGTCCGGACCAAAAGGCAGGGCTAGAGCCTAAACATTCGCGTAACCGCTTGCCATCCCCGCTGGTCGTATTATCTAATGGAGGGCGGCCCGTAGGGGGGAGCCGTCACCTTGATGATCATCTGCGGCACCAGTCATGGCGGCAATAGGGGAGGCGACCACGAACGGTCGTGATCTTGTCCGGATATAACGGTCTAGGTGACGCGAGCGCAAATTTCGAGTTCGCTCTAGAAACACGGGCTTAGCAGACATCAATGCCGTTAATTGGCGCCCTTTCAGGCGATAGCGTACCGCCCGGGCGTAATGGCATACTAAGTGGGGAGAAGACGCCGAATAAGGCGTTCAATTGGGCGTGGCCTATAAGAGAGATATTGGCGACATGCGCGAATCTCCCGTCCCTCGCGTCGCCCGCAGACTGATGGCGCGCGGCGCGGTGCTTGCATACCACGATCCATACGCACCCGCATGGTCCGTGGACGGGAGGCCGGTTCGGCGCGCAAATGATCTGGAACACGAAGTCACGGTATACAACCTCGACCAGATCTCGCGCGCCGGGTGCCGGATCCTTGACGCACGCGGCTGTATGGTCGACCCGCACATAGAGCGTTTTTGACTGAGGCATTTATGTCTAAATCACAAGCACTGCCTCATGGTCATCGAACCACAAGCCTTCCGCTAGGTACACGCCTGCGTGGTGTTGCATTGCTGGCCGTACTCGCTCTCGCTCTTCTACTCGCAGTGAAAATCGAATTCAAGAATCCAGATTCTAATGACGCCTTTTTTGCATACGGCGTACTGGTGACCGCGGTCGTATTTGTGGTCATGACCGTATCTCTGGCGTTCTACCGAGACCCGGCCGCGGTCGCTGGCGCGCGGATTGCCGCCGGAGATATTCAGATGAAAGATTCACTTATTAGCTGCATTGTAGCGGTGCACAACGAGAAGGAACTAGTAACGGAATGCATAATTTCAATGATCAGTCAGACCTACGAGAACACAGAGATAATCGTTGTGGACGACGCGTCCACCGATGGCACAGTCGGCGTACTACGAGAGCTAAGCCAGAGATACGGTTTTAGCCTTACTGAGCTGCCCGTCAACCGCGGGAAAAAAGGAGCTCTGGCGGCCGGACTATGGGTTTCCAAAGGTTCCATTATCGCTTTTGCAGATAGCGATACGGTCTGGAAAAACGACGCATTGGCCTGCGCTGCCCCGATCTTCGTTAACGATCCAGACGTCGGTGCGGTAAGCGGTCATTGCCGGGCATTGAATAGCAACGTTAACTTTCTTACTAAGGCGCAAGACACTTGGTATGAAGGTCAGTTTTCGGTCCGCAAGGCATTTGAAAGTGTCTTCGGGGCGGTAACATGTGTCTCCGGGCCACTGGCTCTCTTCCGGCGATCTGCAATCTACAATTTCATGCCTGCCTGGCAGGCCGACAAATTTCTCGGCCAGGAGTTCCGGTTCGCCACCGATCGGACGCTCACCGCCTACGTGCTCGGCGGTACATTCCTAGGACCGCGAGTGCTACCTAAGTTCACCGATTCTCCCTTCTCAACACCGACGTATCCGCTGCGAGACTGGAAGGTCGTATACTCCAAGTCTACGCGTGCCTGGACCAACGTGCCCGCCACTTTTCGCGGCGTGATCAAGCAGCAGATCCGGTGGAAGAAAAGCTTTATCCGAAATATCTTTGTCACTGGCAGATTTTACTGGCGCCGCCCCTTCTTGCCCGCACTATTCTACTACATACACGTGATATTTGTTTTCCTCGGTCCTTTTGTAGCGGCCCGCCACCTGATCTATCTACCGCTACGTGGCGACCCTGTATCTGGAGTCCTATATCTAGCCGGAATTGGTTACATCGGCCTATCTTTCGGACTAGCTTTCCGTTACGAAAATCCTGGCTCTAGGCGATGGCTGTACAGGCCTGCGATGAGCCTGATGTCGACCCTTATGTTCTCCTGGCTCATCTTCTATTCCGTAGCGACTATTAGGAAGATGACATGGTACCGCGGATAACGATCTTCGGCGGACTCGTAAAGACGCCGCCCAAAGATCGCAAAGAGAAGCGCCCACGAACTATTCGTCACTTCATAGTTGAAGCGGGCATTAGTTTTGTGGTGCTGGCAATCTTTTCTCTGAAAATCGCTAATTACGTAGCTCCCAACGCTTTCAGGCTGTCAACGATAACACAGACGGTATCGGTTGCTACCGACAACACGGTTAGCGCAATAAGCAACCTGCCGTTCCTGAACAGCTGCCCAAGTGCACTTAAGATGTCCGACGTGTCCGGTGGCTACGTGTGTGTTCAGCCTTTTGCTTCTGGTCAGTACGCTTCGATATACAAGGCATACCCATTGGTCGGCATGGGCCGGGAAGTAATCTATCCCAGTACAGATCAGGGCACCATCCAGGCGGCCAATTACCTCTTGCAAAATGTCTGGGACGTCCCGCGTTACGCTTCAGTCCGGTTGCCTGCTTCACCCACCTGGTCTGAAAACCCGTATGACGCGAATTACTGGCGATTTGAATTTTATTCACTGCGACCGACTCTAAACCTTCTCTATGCTTTCCGAACGACTGGCGACGTGGTTTATGCTAAGCGGCTAGTAAACCTCGACATGAGCTTTATCGCGGCCGAACCGAAATCCCCGTGGGCATGGAAGGATCCCCATGCTGTAGCTTTCCGCTGCATGTCGCTTATCGATACATGGTGGAAGTTGCGGCAGGCCCATGCGCTCAGCGAGTCGGCGAGCACAGCAATCCTGCAGGAACTCGAAAAGACCGGCGCCTTCTTGGCTGATCCGAATCATTACCAGACCGGGGAGAACCATGGCACGAACGAAGCGGCCGCTCTTTACAATCTTGCTGTTGCCTTCCCCTCTCTGCCGAACGCTCAGCAGTGGAAGCAGCTTGCCATGGACAGATTCGAATGGCAGTTGTTGGGTCTTATCGATGCAGATGGTCAGCTAATCGAGAATGCGCCGTACTACGACTTTTACGCGCTTGAGAAATACTGGAATATTTATCAATATATGCTAGCCCAGCGGCAGCCGCTCCCGGCTGGGATGTCGTCAAAGCTCGCCTCGATGATCAACTTCGCGTCTTATATCCTGCAACCCAACTCGCAGGTCCCCCTGCTGGGCGCATCTCTTGATGAGACCATTAACTATCATGGTGTCTATATCGGCATGGCCAACTCGGATCCGAATTTTCTCTATGTCCTGACCCATGGAGCCAAGGGTTCAGCGCCGCCGGTTAACAGCAAGTTTTTCCCTGCTTCTTCGTTGACGGTCATGCGGTCAGGGTGGCCGAGCGGCGCCGCTTATGCAGACAGCACCTACCTAACTTTCAACCTCGGACGTTATCGGACGGCGCATAGCGATCTGGATGCGATGGGAATTACGCTGTATGGTGATGGCGGAGATCTTCTTACGGACCCTGGCCTGTACACGTACGCGGCGGGCCCCTATCACAACTACTTCCATGGCACAGAGTCGCACAACACGGTTACCGTCGATGGGAAATCGCAAGCTCAAGGTAACGGTGAAGCCGGGCCGCTGGTTAGTAAAGACGGTATAACCTACCAGGCCGGTGAAAGCTCGTTGTACGCGGGAGTGCAGCACCGGCGGATGGTGATGCTGCTTGACCCTGATCATGTGCTGGTTATCGACCAGCTTGATTCAGCATCAGTACATACCTACCAGCAGCTGTTCCATCTCTTCCCCGCTGCGCAGTTGCAAAGATCTGGCCTGACAGTTTCGGGAATCGGCGGCACGCCGCGTCGCGAGGTGACAATCCAGCAGCTGCAACCTCAAGGGATTTCCGAGAGCGTTGTGATCAATCGCAGAGGGCAGGATCCGGCTGGCCTCTGTTCCGATTCGTACGGGCAGTTGTTGCCGTGCTACCAAATCGGCTATGCAATCAGAGGGCGTCAGGCTACGTTCATGACGCTGTTGACCATCGGCCAACCGCAGCAGGCTGGCTTCAGCATTAGCGTCGATAAGGGCGGGGTCGCGGTGACCCTTGGTACCCGACGGCTCAGCATCGCCCTGGGCCTCAGCCAAGCTGTCGCACCGAAAGCCTGGGCCACCGATCCGAATCCGCCGACCGTGCCGACAGCCGCGGTGACGGCGGCTACGGCCCCGGATAACTGGACCGCATCAGGAGGCGGAACCATTGCCTCGCGGGGTCAGCAGGGCTCGGTCGTCGATAGCCTTACTGCCAGCGGCACGGAGCCTGTCACGATGGTGAACGACGCCATCCGGCTGGATCTGCTGCAGCATGACGCCCGGCTTCGGCTGCGGGTGACGGGACTACGGCGGGTCGATGTGCTGAGGCTGACCCTGTACAGCGACGGCCGGGCTCGGTCGGCTACGACAGACCTGCTGAATGCGTACACCCCTGACGTAGCCGGCGACTGGATAGATGTCTTTCTTGGCCCGGGAGGTCAGTTCGGCGCCTCGGGCGGCTGGCTCGCCAACGGCCCGGCAGTCAACTGGGCCGATGTGGACGCAATGGCGGTTACGCTCGAGGCGAAGGCTGGCCCCGGCCCCGTCCCGACGGTCAGTATCGGCGGGCTAACACTCACACCTGCCCAGACTTCCGGCAAAGTCGTGATCATCTTCGACGACGGTTACCAGTCGATACTTCCAGCCGCGACCTACATGCATGAGTTGGGGATGCAAGGCAACATAGGGGTCATCGGCAAATACGTTGACTATCCAGCCCAGTACTACCTGAATCTTTATCAGCTCCGCGCCCTGCAGAATAACTGGGGCTGGGATATGGTCAATCAGACCCAGTCCGACGTGGATGCGGTACAGGCGTATTATGACCGAAATGACCCGACCGGGTATGCTTCCGATATTCTTCAGCAGGCCGCCTGGCTGGAGGCGAACGGGCTGAACTCCGCGCCCAACTGGATTATTTACCCGTATGGCGACATGAACGACGCCCTAGAGCAAGCCGTCGGCCGCTATTATATGTTCGGGCGTGGCATCATTAACAACCCAGATAGCTACCCGTTCGGTAATCCAAAAGATGTGAACAACCTGGTGATCCAGTATCCCGGCGATGGAGAGGACGGCGACATCGGGTACACTCCGCCCTCGCTGATTCTGGCCGCCGTTAAATCTGCTGAAGAGTATCATACAACGCTTCTCTTGACGTTTCATCGTATCCATTCCGAGCCTAGTGACCTGCCCGGATTCCCGCTAGCCCAGTTCGAGGAAGTCATCAACGGCATCCGCGCCTCGGGCATCCGGGTGATGACGCTGAGCGAGCTCGACCGAAGCAACGCAGTGCCCGTCAAAAACCATATCTACGTAAATGCCGGTGAGAAGTCGCTGATCACCGCAACTATCACCGGCTGACCGCGCCGAACGTGGGCGGGCCAGGAGAGGAGCCGACTTCGCGCCCAGCATGAATACCCTTTTTGTAATGTGTGATGGTGGGGATGAACGTGGTTAAGGTGAGCTGGAAACTAGTCGGCGTCTCGGCGCGAACGCCTTGGCGTGCGGCTACCCTGGTCGGGGCCATAGTCATGTTTGTAGGCGTGGTGCTGGGGTGCGCCCGCGACGGGAGCAGTTCGGCAGGAAGCAGCACGGGACCCGTGACTGATCAGCGCGAGCCAGTGTCGGTCACGTCGCCCCCGCAGGTGACCGATCGATACGATCGCCAGGTTCTATCATTCCACCCCGTGCTTTACCTAGCCCTCGGGAATGCATCGTCTGGGATTGAACCAGACCTGTCCGGTAATGGTAATAACGGGATTTATGAACCTAGCGGTGGGAAGCCAGATCTCACTACTCTTCCGAACGGGGACCTGGCGAGCGCCTTCGATGGCGTGAGCCAATATGTCCAGGTTCCTTCATCTAGGTCACTGTCGGTAACGGACACGGGCTGCCTCACCGTTGAGGCGTGGATAAAGCCTGCCGTTCTCCAGTTTCCGCATACTCAAGGCTCAGGCTACGTGTATGTTCTCGGGAAAGGAACCGTCGGCAAGCAAGAATATGCTATGCGCATGTACTCTTATTCGAATTCAGAGGTTCCGCCGAGGCCAAATCGAATATCAGCATACCTGTTCAACCTGGCGGGCGGTAAGGGCTCCGGAGCGTACTTTCAGGATGTAGTTCATCCCGGCGATTGGATTATGGTAGCATTCGTTATCGACAGCCGATCGTCCGCGGAATGGCCCGATGGGTATATTTCAATATACAAGAATGGGCAAATGCGAGGTCGTCAGGTTAGCCTGAGCCAGTTTAATGTCAAGCCCGGGGCATCGAATGCTCCGCTGCGGATAGGGACTCGAGACCTGGATTCGTTCTTTGATGGCGCCATCGGGAAGGTCGCCATCTACGACAGCATCCTTTCTGCGCAGGACATTCTCGCAACGTATCAGGCTATGTACTCGA
>PLDT01000416.1:13778-20594 GCA_003136255.1 Actinomycetota bacterium | reverse complement strand
CCGCCAGCGTGGTGTCCATATCTCCAGGGTCGTAGACCGCGACAACATGAATCCACTCCCCTGGCGTCAGTGCGTCTTCGAAATAGGCCCCGGCTCCTTCTCCACCTGAGGGATTCCAGATGTACGCGGAGATGCGGTTGGGACGGGTCGTGTCCTGGCTGTAGAAACGCAGCCCCCATTCCTCGATGCCAGGCATGCCCTTACCCAACCAGTGAACGTACGGGTTGTCAGTCTCACCTGAGAAACCGAGCACATCGGGTCGCATCCAGACCTCAACAGTCAGTCCCGCGCCGCTGGCCGGCTGGCTGAACGACTGGCTGTCCGGATCGGGCACCTGCACGTAGTCACCTGAACCGGGCCCGTTGAACCCAACAGCGGTATCCGGGTCGTTGCTAATAGCGCCCGGCTGCCCAAACGACGGATTGCCGTAGTATGTTCCACCGTTGCCATTGCCCGACGAATCGAACGCGGTCGGACCACCGGCCTCTGCTAGACGCCAGTAGCCGACAGGCCCTTTCGCCAGGACGACCTGGCTGTAGGAATCGCTGCCACTTCCGATACTCAACTACGTGGACACCCCGACTCTCATGACGCCACGGCATCCTTGAAATCATCGCGACTCATCTGACCTAAAGATATCACGTCGGCCATTGCCGGCCTCGCATTCGATGTGGATACACTTCTTGACCGGGACAGATCTGGTCAGGTCCGGATGGGAACTGCACCGCCAGGGCTCGGCCTCGCCCACTCGATTACGGGTGGTAAAGCGTCCATGCCGCGGGCTCGTCCTGCGCGAACGGATCACGATTCGCGCTATCCCTGGTATCAGACCGGGGTGGTCAGCGAGCGCGCCGCCAAGGAACATCGGTGAGACCGCGGCACCGATCACCACTGCCCAGGGACTGCGCCACTGGCCTTCGTTGTTCCGTTGAGGATGCATACAGCATTCAGTCGGTTTCCTCGGCTCCGAGGGTCCGGTTCGCGGCCGCCGCTTCAGGCGCGGCGGACCGAATCGAACCCGGTGTAGCCGCTGCAGCGCGCCGCCACCAACGGCCGCGATGCGAGCACGAACTGGAGTCGGGGTGCGAACGGGCGTTGTGACCGCGAGCGTAGAGTCTCAGGTTCGCGACCCCGCTGGCAGGAGGAGAGATGCCGGAACGCGCGTGGCTCGGGTGGCCGGTCCTCCGCCAGCTGACCAGTGGCGACAAGCTGGCCCGGGGAGCGGCGGTCAGGAGCCGGCGCACGGAGCGGATCGAGCCGCGGATCCGGAACGTTGACCGGGTGGTCAAGTCGGTCTGCCCTTACTGCGCGGTCGGCTGCGCGCAGCACATCTACGTAAAAGACGAGAAGGTCATCCAGATCGAGGGCGATCCGGACTCGCCGGTGAGCCGGGGCAGGCTCTGCCCCAAGGGGTCAGCGACCTTGCAGCTCACCACGGGGAGCGCGCGGCAGTACCGGGTGAAGTACCGACGGCCGTTCGGCACAGAGTGGGAAGACCTCGACCTCGACCGGGCCATGGACATGATCGCCGACCGGGTGATCGAGTCCCGCCGCCGTGCTTCCGCCCGCGACCCCAAGTACACGGTCGTCCCGCAGCGGGCCCGCGTCCGGCGGCAGGAGGACGAGGCACGTGACTCCCCGTCGGCCCGGTGACGTCTAGGCTCAGCAAGTGGCGATTACCGCGGGCGTGGTGCTGGCGGGCGGGCGGTCCTCGCGGATGGGCACGTCCAAGGCGGCACTGGAGTGGCACGGCTCCACGCTGCTGCGCCGGACGGCCGGCATCCTCGCGCGCGTGACGAACGGCCCCGTCGTCGTCGTCCGCGCCCCCGGCCAGGACCTCCCGCACCTGCCGGAGGGCACGCTCATCGCCGTTGACCCCCGCGAGGGCAAAGGCCCGGCGCAGGGCATCGCCGCCGGGCTCGCCGCGCTACGCGGGCGCGCCGATATCGCGTTCATCTGCTCTACCGACATGCCGTTTCTGCACCCGGCGTTCGCCCGGCGCGTGCTGCGGGTGCTGGAGGATAGCGAAACTACGGATGTCGCCTTGCCGCTCGCCCGGGGATTCAGGCAGCCGCTGGCCGCCGCGTACCGGGTCTCGCTCGCGGAACGTGCCGAGCGCCTGGTCGCGGAGGACCAGTTGCGCCCCGCCTTTCTCTTCGGCCAGTGCACGGTGGAAATGCTCGACGACGCCGCGCTGAAGCAGGACCCGGTGCTCGCCGCGCTCGACCCGGACCTGGACTCGGTGGTGAACGTCAACACGCCTGCCGACTACCAGGCGGCCCGGGCCCGGCCGGCGCCGGAAGTGACCGTCCAGCTCTTCGGAACCCTCGCCCAGGGCGACGGCCAGAGCGGCCCGTACGCCGTCCGGGCCGCCACCGTGGGCGATGCCGCCGGCGCGCTCGGCCTGCTGCTCGACCGGCATGTCACGGCGGCGCTTAACGGTGACCAGATCACCCGGGACAGCGAGACACCGCTCGCGGCGGGTGACACCGTCTTCTTCCTGTCCGCGGACGCGGGAGGCTGACTTGGCTGCTGGCGGCTACCAAGATGTCCGCTAGTGCGCCGGTCTTCAGGCCGGTGGTGAAGCCAGCGGATTGTGTTAAGAGTGGTTGATGGCGCGCGAACAGGGCGGCGAGCAGGCTCCGGCACCGGTGGCGGCTGGAGGGGTGGCCCGCGGATCCCGTGAGCCGCTCATGCCGGTGCCGTTGCTGCGCGGCCCCCGCGCATCGGCGAGTCTCGTCACAGTGCTAGTGGCCTTCAGCGCCAACCTCCTGATCGCCGTGGCGAAGTCGGCCGCCGCCGCGGTGACCGGATCGGCGTCGCTGACGGCCGAGGCGGCGCATTCGTGGGCCGACTGTGGCAACGAGATTTTCTTGCTCATCGCCAACCAACGGGCACGCCGTCCGCCGGACCGTGCTCACCCGTTCGGCCATGGCCGGGAAGCCTACGTGTGGTCGCTGTTCGCGGCGCTCGGGGTTTTCGTGGCCGGCGGCGTGGTATCGATCACGCGCGGCATCCAGGGACTTATCCATCCGGAGCCGGCCGAACGGTTCCTCATCGGGTATGGGGTGCTGGCCGTGTCCTTTGTCCTGGAGGGAATCTCGTTCCTGCAATCGGTCCGGCAGGCCAGGTCCGAGGCCGAGCCGTTGCAGCGGGACCTGATCGAGCACGTGATGGTGACCTCCGATCCCACGCTGCGAGCGGTGTTCGCCGAGGACTCCGCCGCCTTGATCGGCTTGGTCATCGCGGCGGCCGGGCTGGCCGCCCATGAGGTGACCGGTTCCGCAGTGCCGGACGCGGCCGGCTCGATCCTGGTCGGCCTGCTGCTCGGCGTCGTCGCGATCGTCTTGATCAACCGCAACATGCGGTTCCTGGTCGGCGAGGAAGCCGATCCCCGGATACGTTCCGCGGTTCTGCGGGCCCTGCTGGAGATGCCAGAGGTGGCCCGGGTGACCTATCTGCGGCTGGAGGTCGTCGGGCCACGGATGGTCTTTGTGACAGGCGACGTCGACCTCACCGGCGATGACACCGAGTCACACGTGGCAGTCCGGCTGCGGGCACTGGAGGCGAAGTTCTGCGCATCGCCCGCCGTGGCCGGCGCCGTACTGAGCCTGTCCGCCCCCGACGAGCCAGCACTCCAGGCGTAGATCCGGCCGCTGAGCCGGGTCCCGGGCCTACCGCGCGCGGGGTAGTGTGTCCGGGTGCCTATCGAGCGGCGGGATTTTTTCCTGCTCGTCGGTGCGGCCACCGTCGGAGCCGGGCTGGCTGGCTGCACCAGCGTGCGCCAGGCCGACGAGCCGTCCGGCGGCAACCATCCTGGATCATCCGCCGCCGCGCCGTCGTCCACGGCGAGTCCGCGCGGCGACGCGAGCAGGCAGCCGGGTGCGCAACTCGGCCCGCAAGTCGCGCACGGGCCACGAGACCGACCCCAGGTGGCGCTCACCTTTCATGGTCAAGGACCGCTATCGATGGCCGAGGCGCTGCTGGCCGAGGCAGAGCGGGCCGGAGCGCGGATCTCGGTGCTCGCCGTCGGGACCTGGCTCGAGCAATACCCGCAGATTGCGCAGCGGGTCCTGAGCAAGGGCCACGACCTGGGCAATCACACCATGCATCACTTGGATATCGCGGCCATGGACGCCGCTGGCGCCTACGCGGAGATCGCCGAATGCGCGCAGCGGCTGCGCATCTTGACCGGATCGGCCGGCCGCTGGTTCCGGCCCTCGCAGACCCAGTACGCGACGCCGCTGATCGAGCACGAGGCCCGCAAGGTGGGCTACCAGACCTGCGTGTCCTATGACGTGGATTCGCTCGACTACACCGATCCCGGGCCGGACGCGGTCGTCGCCACCGTGCTCGGCTCGGTGCGGCCAGGGTCGATCGTGAGCCTGCATTTCGGCCACTCCGGTACCGTGACGGCCCTGCCCGCGATCCTGAGCGGCCTGGCCAGCCGGAGGCTGCGTCCGGTCACCCTGACCGCCCTGCTGTCCCCGTGACGACCCGGGCGACCCGGCTGGCAGGCACGCTGGCCGCGGTCCTGGCCGCTGGGGCGATCGTCGCGGGGTGCGGTGGGAGCGCGGCCGTCCCGGGTCCGCCGTCGGCCTATCTCGGTACAGTGGTGGACCGGCCAGTGCCGGCCGGGATCACGGACCTGCCCCTGATCACGGACGCTGGCCGGCCGACGAGCCTGGGTGCCTGGCGCGGCCAGGTGGTGGTGCTCGCGGACTTCCTTACCTTGTGCCAGGAGACCTGCCCGCTGACCACGGGAAACCTGCTGGCGATGGATCGCGCGGTCATGGCGGCGGGCCTGGGACACCGGGTGCGCTTCGCGGAGCTGACCGTCGACCCGGAGCGGGACACCCCGGCCCGGCTACGCGCGTACCGGGCGCTGATCGAGGCGCCGGCGAACTTTCTCCTGCTTACCGGCCGCCCGGCGGTGATCGAGCGCATCTGGCGGTATCTGGGGGTCTGGTACCAGCGGGTCGGCGAGGACAGTCCGCCCGGCATCGACTGGCTGACCGGCCGGCCGCTGAGCTACGACGTCGACCACGAGGACGCCCTGCTCTACATCGACGCCGCCGGACGGGTGCGGTTCGTCGTTGTGGGCGCGCCCGACGCGTCCGGAGCGCCCGTCGCGCCCGCCCTGCGCCGCTTCCTCAGCGCCCAGGGCCGCGCCGACCTCAGCCATCCCGACGCGAGCACCTGGACCGCGGCCGAAGCGCTCAGCCCGATCGCCTGGCTGACCGGGCGGCCGGTCCGGCCAGCCGGCAGCTGAGCTGGCCGGCAGCTGAGCTGGCCGACGGCTGGGCTGGCGACGCTCATGCGCGGCTGACGGGCAGGCGCAGGGTCACCGAACCGGCGTGGGCGAAGTAAAAGGTGATGGCCAGGCTCGTGCCGGGCGGCAAGGCCGAGCCCGGCTGGACCGTCAAGGTCGCGGTCGCCGGCGGGGACGCGCCGCCTGACCGTCCCGGGATCAGCAACGGCCCATAGTGCAGCCAGGTGTCCACCACGACCGGCGACGGGGTCTCGGCCCCGCAGCCGGACAGATCAGGCAGCTCTCCGACATTGACCTGCTGGTGGTAGACCGCGACCGGTGCGCCGTCAGCGGCGGTCGCAGCGTCCAGCTGATCCGAAGGCTGCCCGCTGGTAGTGACCTGCACACTGGCGGTCAGTGTGCCGCCCCGGCCCGGGGCCAGCGCAGTGGCGCTGACCGTGACCGGGCCCAGCCGGGCGAGCACCGTGTCCGGAGCCGGGGCCGGAGCCGCGCCCGCGAGCCCGAGCAGGGCCAGGCCGGCCAGCGCCAGGCGGAAGACTTTCATCGGGTGATCCCGGTATGGCCCAGGGAGTAGCGGCCCGGCTGAGGCCATACGCACAGCCCGTGCGGCTCTACCCCTACCGGGATCTTGGCCAGCAGGCGGCCGGTCGCCGTGTCGATGGCGTAGACGACGTTGTCGTAGCGCCCGGACACCCAGAACACCTTCCCGTCGGGGGAGACGTTGCCCATGTCCGGGCTGCCTCCGCCAGGGATCCGCCAGGTGGTGACGATCTTCCTGGTCGCGAAGCTGATCACGGTGATGGTGCCGTTGCCGCGGTTCGTTACATAGAGAAAGCGAGCGTCACGGCTGGGGTACAGGCCGTGCGCATCGGGGCCAGTGGGAATGAACCCGGCCACCCGGAAGGTCGCGGCGTCGATCAGCCAGACCCCGGCGTGGTTCTTGTCGGCGACGTAGAAGATGCGCCCGGCCGGGTCGAGCTTGATGTCCTGCGGCGCGGAGCCCGGCAGGTTGAGGTAGTCCACGACCGTCAGCGTGTGCAGGTCGACGCGGACCAGCCGGCCGCTGAACTCGCAGGTGGCGATCAGGTAGGCACCGGTGGCCGCGAAGTCGATGTGATCCACGCCCGCGCAGCTGACGTGAATCCGGTGCTCGAGGGCGAAGGTATGCGGGTCACGGAAATCGAGGTCCTGGCGAGTCTCGGCCACCACGATGGCGTAGCGCCCGTCGGGCGTGAAGTACATGTTGTACGGGTCGTCCACCGAGATGTTAGGCCCGGCAGGCCGCCCGGTCATAGGGTTGATCGGGGTGAGGCTGTTGCCCAGGTCGTTCGTCACGTACAGCGTGCGCATGTCGTAGGCGGGCACGACGTGCTGAGGATTGAGCCCGGTCTGGTAGGTCCCGATCACCTTGTAGGTCGCCGGGTTGATGACGGTCACCGTAGAGCCGCCGCTGTTCGGCACGTAGATGCGGTACGGCACCCCGCGCACGGCCGGGCTGAGCATGTTCGCCCCGGCATCGGCGTAGATATTCGCCGGGTTCGGTA
>PLDT01000416.1:853-13760 GCA_003136255.1 Actinomycetota bacterium | reverse complement strand
GGCCAGAAGATCATCACGCCGACTGCGATCACAGCCACGACGGCCACGGACACACCGCCGAACCACGCCGTGCGCCGCACCCGCTGGCCCGCCGGCCAGCCAACCTTGCCCATGCCGATCCTTCCTGCACGACCCAGCCGGCCGGCGTTCGTCCCGTCCTGGTGCTTGCGGAGTCCGCGATCAACGCCGGAGACGGCTACCCGCTCCCCTGTCTGGCCGGTGATTACACTCAAGGCAAGGCAGTAAACCACAGCCCTGTTCGGCCCGGAATCGCCTGGTGTGACCATAGACAGGCCGTGAACACTACGACGGACCCAGGTGCGGGCCTGCTGGGCCCGCGAAGGGGACCCTGTGGGCGGTTGACGATTACGGAAATCGCGCCAGAGGCGTTCTGGGCGCTGTGCTCCGCGTCACGTNNGGCCCGCTCAGGCCGTGGGACCGCTGCCAAGCCAGCCGCGCCGTTTGAAGAGAAGAAACAAGAGCACGATCGCGACCAGCTCGGAGCCGATGCCGAGGAAGAGGAAGTAACCGATGCCGACCTGCAGATGAGCGATCGGCCAGGCGAAGTTCTGCCCGAAGAACCCGGTCAGGAAGCCCAGGGGCAGGAAGATGGTGGCGATCATGGCCAGTTGCTTCATGATCACGTTCAGCCGGTTGGACACCATGGACAGGTGCGTATCCATGGCGCCGCCGATCAGGTCCCGGTACCCGTCCACCATGTCGCTGATNNTCGGTCATCCCGGGGATTGCCACCATGCCGGCGTTGAGGCTGGAGATCATGTCGCGCTGGGGCGTGATGACCTTGCGGATCAACAAGATCTGCCGCTTCATGGCGAAAAGTGTCCCCAGCTGCTCCTCGGTCGGATTCTTCAGGATGGCACCCTCAAGATCGTCGATCGAATCGTCGAAGTCGGACAGCACGGGGAAGAACGAGTCAATCAGCGTATCCATGATCAGGTAGAAGATAGCAACCTGTGGCACTACTACCTCCGACGAACGGTGGGTAGCGATGCGGTTGCACACTGTGCCTAGTGCCGGACAGTCACCCTGGTGGAGGCTGATGATGAATTTCTCGGTGACGAAGCAGTGCACCTCGGCCACGTTCTTACCGTCGCCAGCCACGCCAAAAGTGATGATGTGGACGAAGTCGTCGTAGTCATCGATGCGGGCCCGCTGGCCGAAATGATCTACCGCCTCGACGGCCACGGGGTGGAAGTGGAAGGTTTTAACCAGCATCCCCGTGACATCGTCGTCGGGTCCCGGGTCGTGGATATCGAGATCAAGCCAGAAAAATTGGCCGCCGGCCACTGCCTGCTCGATCCCCTGCCGGGTTGCGCCGCTGGTTACGCCGCCTTGTGTGAGGGTGCCTTTCATGTGAGCGATATTCCCACGCTCAGGAGACGGACGCTCCCTGATCTGCTCCGGGCGGCTCATTCGTGCCGGACTCGGCGTCTGCCACAGCATCCACGGCGGCCACCTCAGCCGGCGTGGCACCCAGGCGGCGCTCTACGTCGGCCAGCCGGTTACTGATCTCCGACAGCTGCTGGCCTAGGTCGGCGTGGCCCTTCCTGAACTCCTCCTTATTAGCGTCGGTGTGCTCTTTGACGAACACCGACGCAACGGTGGCGGTCAGCACGCCGATAAGGCCTATCCCAAGCAGCATGAGGATCACAGCCACCGCCCGGCCGCCTTCGCTGACGGGGAACCGGTCCCCGTAGCCCACGGTGGTCACGGTGACGATGGCCCACCACAGGGCGTCGGAGTAGCCGTGGATGTTGCTCCCCTTGGCGTGCTCCTCGAAGAGCAGCACCAGCCAGGCCCCGAGGAAAAGGGTGGCAGCGGCGGCGATCAGAACCCGGAAGAGGCTGTGATGCCTGAGAACGGCCTCGACCCGTAGCTCCCCCTCCCGCAAGAGAAGGCTCATCTTCTCGATCCCGACCAGGCGCCAGCCCTGAAGGGGGGGCAGCGCCACGGTCGCCGGCTCTACCCACCGCCGCTTGAGATAGCCGCGACGGTCGGGGGTAACCACCAGGCGCACCACGTACTCCACTAGCAGGATGACCCAGAGCGCGAAAAGGGTGCCGACCAGGACGATGGAAGCCGAGCCGTTGACGTCGGTCGTGACCACGGCGATACCGACGACCAGCCAGGCAATCCCCAGGAGGGCCATGGGATACCTCATGGCCCGCTCGATGCGATCGACGAGATCGTGGCGCCCGCTCGACGGCTTGACCCCCGCGATGATCTGGCGCCGTCGCTCCTCCTTGCGTTCCTTCTCTTCCAGTCGCTCCCGCTCCAGCTTCTCCAGCCGCTGGATGCGCTCGATGGAAGAGGGTTTCTTCGCTACCGTGATGTCTCCTCGATCAGCTCCTACATGGTGAAGTCCCGTGTATTGAGACGAAGATAGTAGATGGGCATTCCTTGCGGAGTTGTGCGGCTAGTAACCGCGGGCCATGGCAGCAGTTCATCCCAGGTGACGAGGTAAACCTCGGCCCGCGGGGCACCCTGCGGGCCTGGTCCCCGGGAGCTACATCCGGCTCAGTAGCCGTAGCCGCCTGAGCCAGATCCGGACGAGCCGCCCGAACTACTGGAGCCACCCGAACTGCTGGAGCCGCCCGTCCCGCGCGGCACCGAGGACGTCAGCACCTCGCCGCTGATCACGTGCCACACGCCGCCGACGCCGTTGCCTGCGGTGTTGCCCGGCCCGTTGTCACCGGTGAAGGTGTACAGCGGGTAGCCGTTGTAGGTGGCCTGCAGGACGCCGCCGGGCCTGGTGATCGTTCCGAGGATCCCGTTCAGCTTGATCCCGGAGACGGCGGCAGGCTTGCCGGTGAGGGCAGGCCACGAGCTGAGGCACTGCCCGGTGCAGGCCGAACTGCCGCCGTTCTTTACGTCCCTGGAGTACCAGTAGAGCGTGTAGCCCCGCGCGTTGGCCAGCACGTATCCGATCTTGGTCTTCTTGATCGTCAAGATCGCGCTCTTCGGCTGGGATGTCATGGCCTCGGAACCGCTGGATGCCGCCGGGTTGGCCGCAGTGGTCGCCGTGTTGCCGCCGTAAGCCGAGCCCGCCGACGATGCCGGGTTACTGGAGCACGCCGACAGCAAAACGGCGAGCGCTCCGATCGCCGCCAGCGTCAGCCCGGTCTTGCGCATGAGCTATCTCCGTTCCGTGTCCAAGTCCTGACTGCTGCACACGGAAGATACGACCCACGCGCCAGCCCTGTTCAAGGTTCACCCGCCATAGCCCCGACCGTAAGGATTCGGTTATCCCCTACCGGCCCATCGCCGGTCCGATAGGCCGCGACCCCGTTATCGGGTTAGCGTGGATCTGGGTGCGGGCCGGTTCGGAGAGGGGAAGGACGTGGCCCTGCGGGCGGTGGTGGTCGGCGGCGGGATCGGCGGGATCGCAGCGGCGGTGGCGCTGGCGCGGGCCGGGATCGACGTCCAGGTGTATGAGCAGGCGCAGCAGCTGACCGAGGTCGGCGCGGGCGTGTCACTGGCGCCGAACGGCCTGCGGATGCTGGAGCGGCTCGGGGTGGGCGAGGGGATCGGGCGAGTGGGCGCGCGGTACGTGTCGGCTCAGCTGCGGTTCTCCGATGGGCGCGCCGTCAGGCATGAGCCTGATCAGTTCACCCGGCCGGGACAGAACGTCGGGATCCACCGGGCCGACCTGCTTGCGCTGCTGGCCGGGCAACTGCCACCTGGCACGGTACGGACCGGGCACCGGTGCACGGGTTTCAGCCAGGATGCCGGCCGCGCCACGGCCGGCTTCGCCGACGGGACCACAGCCACGGCAGACGTGGTGATCGGGGCGGACGGCATTCACTCCGTCCTGCAGGGGTTTGTGGTAGCTCCGGCGAAGCCGGTGTTTTCCGGGGTGGTGGCCTATCGCGGTCTGGTGCCGTGCCTGGATGAGTACCCGGCCGACGCACTGCGGATGTGGGTGGGCCAGGGCAAGCACTTCCTGGTGTTCCCGGTGCGTGCCGGACAGCTGCTGAACTACGTGGGATTCGTCCCGTCGGATACCTCGGTCCGCGAGTCGTGGTCGGCGTCCGGCGATCCGGCGGCGCTCGCCGGACACTTCGCGGACTGGGACCCGGTTATCGGGAAGGTCATCGCGGCGATCAGCGGACCAGGCGGGAGCGGGTTCCAGTGGGGCATGTACGATCGTGCGCCGCTCCCCCGATGGAGCAGCGGGCGGCTGACGCTGCTCGGCGACGCGGCGCACCCGATGCTGCCGCACCTGGGCCAGGGTGTGAACCAGGCGCTGGAGGACGCCGTGGCGCTGGCCACGCTGCTCGGAGCCAGCACCACTTCGGCTGGCGTGCCCCGGGCGCTGGCCGCCTACGAGAGGCTGCGGCGGGACCGGACGGCGCGCGTCCAGCTGGGCTCACGGCGGCAAGGCGCCGGCTTGGACAGCTCGGGCAGCCAGCTGATCGAGCGACGATGGATCTACGACTACGACGCGTGGGCCGAAGCCATCGCGCTCACCTGAGGAGGAGGCCCCGGGCGGGCCNNAGCTGGGAGGAGATCGGCAGGTAGGTACCGGACAGGAACAGCAGCGGGAACAGCACCAGTTGCGTGACGGCCGGCGCGGCCTCGGCGTTGGCGATCATTGACGCCACCGCGACTCCGAGGGCGCAGAAGCTGGCGGCGCCGAGCACCAGCGTCAGCGCGATGGCCGGCCACTGCGACGGGAACGGCACCCCGTACAGCCGCCCCACCCCGACGATCAGCGCGATGTCGGCCAGGCTGACCAGGATGCAGTTCGCGAGCAGCCCGGCAAAGTAGCCCCAGGCCGGCAGCGGGGTGGCCCGGATCCGCTTGAGGATCCCGTTCTGCCGCCGGGTCGCGAGCCCGACCGCGAGCTGCCCGTAACACGAGCCGAGCACGCACAAGGCGGCGATCGTCGGCACGTAGTACTGCAGCGCCGTGAGCCCGCCGAAGTAGGAGCTCTTCCCGAGGCCGCCGAACAGGGCGCCCATGATGGCCACGAACACGACCGGGAACACGAACGTGAAGATGGCGCTTTGCGGGTTGCGCCAGAACGACAGCTGCTCGTACTTGACCTGGTGGATCACCAGGGTCAGGTTGTTGCGGCGGCGCGGCGCGCGGCCGGCCAGGACGGCGGTCATCGGGGACTCCTGTCGGGTGCGATGGGCGGCGTGGCATCGCGGGTTAGCCGCAGATAGACGTCCTCTAGGCTGCGCCGGTCCACGGTGAGGCCGGACAGCGTCACGTCATGCTGCACCGCCCAGCTGCTCAACCGGTGCAGGTCCGCGGTCGGCTGGGCGGTCTCGATGACCACCGAACCGTCTTTCCTCGTGCCTGGTACCGGCAGGTCGGCGAGCGCCACACCGGCCGGCAGCCCGAAGGTGATACGCGCATGCTCTGCGCCCCGCCCGCCCAGGCCGGCCGGCGGACCCTCGGCCACCACCGTGCCGTCGCTGAGCAGCACTACCCGGTCGGCGAGCGCCTGCGCCTCGGCCATGTCGTGCGTGGTCAGCAGGATCGTCGTCCCGGCCGTGCGCAGCTGCCGGACCAGGTCCCAGGCGCCGCGGCGGGCGGCCGGGTCGAATCCGGTGGTCGGCTCGTCCAGGTACAGCAGCTCCGGGCCGCCGATCAGGCCCAGGGCCAGGTCCAGGCGTCGTTTCTGGCCACCGGACAGGACTCTGACCTTGCGCCGCTCCAGCCCGTCGAGGCCGGTGAGGCTGATCACCGCGGGCACGTCCCGGGGAGCCCGGTAGTAGCCGGCCTGGCGGGTGATGGTCTCCCGCACGGTCAGGTACGGCTCGACCGCGATGTCCTGCAACACCAGCCCGGTCCGCTCGCGCAACTCGCGCGCGGCTGACTTGCCGCCCGGGTCCAGGCCGAGCACCTGGACCTCGCCGCCGTCGCGGGTACGGAACCCCTCCAGGATTTCGAGGGTCGTCGTCTTGCCCGCTCCGTTCGGCCCCAGCAGGGCGACGATCTCGCCATGCCCGACCGAGAAGCTGACGTCACGCACGGCCCGCACGGCGCCGTAATTCTTGCGGAGCCCGGCCACGGTGATGGCCTGCGGCGATTCCCGCCGAGCGGCGCCCCCCGCCGCGGCCGCCCCCGACGGGGCCGCGGCGGCCGGGGGCGGCCCGCCGGTCAGTTCCGGGTGCATTCGACCTCCACCGTCAGGTCCAGGTAGGTGGCGAACGTGACCCGGGACCGGTCCGGGCCGATGTCGTAGTGGCCTAGCTGTAGTGCGGCCCCGAGGACCGCCGGATCGGCTTTCATGGTCCCCAGTGCACCCCGCCAAGCAGATCGCCGGGCAGGGCCGCCGGTAGGGTCCTGCCACGACGATGGGATCTCGTGCCGGGCCGGCCTGCGACTTTAGTAGGTTCTCTGGCCGGCCGAAAGTATCGCCGGCCCGGCTGGCGGGGCGCGATGAAGTAGCGTGAGCCGCATGAGCACCCGGTCGTGCGCAGCGCGGCACAACGTGGCGCTCGACGTAGCCCTCGCGGGCTTCTTCGTGGGGTCCGACACCTGGGTCACGCTGGCGGGTGCCTCCTGGTGGCCGGCGCATCCCGGCAAGCTCGCCTGGGCCATGCTGGCGCTGCAAGCCGCGGCGGACGCGTCGCTCGTGGCCAGGCGGCGGGCACCGATGCTGGTCATCGCGATCCTGACCGGGTTCACGCTGTTGATCTCCGAGCTGATCCTTCCCGCAGGAGCGCTGACACCGGCCCATGCGGGGAACCTCTGGGCCCCCTACGGAACCTGTCTGGCCGCCTACGGGCCGTTCTACTACGGCAAGGACCGCCGCGCCGCGTTCGGAGCGGTGGGCATGATGACCATCATCGCGGCCCGGGTCTGGGATCCCTCGGCGGCCGTGATCACGATTGCCGTCCTGCGGACGGCGGTCGGACCGCTGCTGGCGCTCTACTTCAGCGCGCGCGGCGAGATGCTGCGGGCGCTGCGGGACCGGGCCGAACGGGCCGAGCGGGAGCGGTACCTGCTGGCCGAGCAGGCCAGAGCGGAAGAGCGCGCCCGGCTGGCCGGCGAAATGCACGACGTGGTGACCCACCAGGTCAGCCTGATGGTGCTGCAGGCAGGGGCGCTCGGCATCACCGCCACCGATCAGGCCACCCGGCAGGCCGCGGAAGAACTCCGCGCGGCTGGCGTCCAGGCCCTGGCCGAACTACGCGATCTGGTCGGCATCCTCCGCACGGCACCCGAGGACGACCAGGCGCCCGCGGCCTCGGCCCTGGCCGAACTGGTCGCCGAGTCGACCGCCGTCGGCACTCCCGCCGAACTGGCCGAGCAGGGCGACCCGGAGCTCGCCTCCCCCGTGGTCGGCCGCACGGTGCACCGGATTGTCCGCGAGGCGCTGACGAACGTACGCAAGCACGCGCCCGGCGCCCAGGTCGCCGTCCAGGTCAGCTACGACGAATCGCAGGTCAGGGTCAGCGTGCGGAACACCGCGGCGGCCGCCCCGCCGGACGGCCGGCTGGCCGCCACCGGCTCCGGGCTCGGCCTGGCCAGCCTTCGGCAGCGCATCGAGGTGGTGCACGGTACGCTGCGAGCCGGCGGCACGCCGGAGGGCGGATTCGTCCTGGAGGCGACCATGCCGTCGTACGTGCCGACGACCGGGGCGGCGGTGTGACCGGCATGGTCCGGGTGGTCGTCGTGGACGACGAGCCGATGGTGTGCGCGCACCTGCGCACGATCCTGGGCTCCGCGCCCGACATAGAGGTCGTGGATGAGGCGTATGACGGCGCGGCGGGCGTGGCGGCGGTCGTTCGCAACCGTCCCGATGTGGTCCTCATGGACCTGCGCATGCCCATGCTGGACGGGATCGGGGCGATCGAGCAGATCGGCCGGCTCGCCGACCCGCCGGTCGTGGTGGTGCTCACCACCTTCGACGCCGACCAGTACGTGCTGCGCGCGCTGCGGGCGGGGGCGGCCGGGTTCCTGGTCAAGTCCACGCCGCCGCAGGACCTGATCGGGCTGGTGCGAGTGGCGTCCGAAGGCCACACGGTGCTCTCTCCCGCGGCCGCCCGGAGGCTGATCGCCGCCTCCGCCGACCGCCAGCCCGCCGCCGAACGCGCCCGCCAGCTGACCGGCTCGCTCACCGAACGCGAGGTGGAGGTGCTTACCTGCCTGGGCGAGGGGCTCTCCAATGCCCAGATCGCGCGTCGTCTTTACCTCTCCGAGGCGACCGTCAAGGGCTATGTTTCCCGGATGCTGGAAAAACTTGGCCTCGACAACCGCACTCAGGCCGGGCTGCTGGCCCACGATGCGGGCCTGACCAGCCGGTAGCACCGGCGGTCAAGTTCTCGGCTCAGCCTCTAGTGATAGCTTGCGATGGTGTTGGCGGGGACTTCTGAGGCCGACGTGACGACCTCTTCGGATTTACTTGTTGGGCGGGTTTCGGGTCACGGCCGGCGGCGGCACGGCAATCACCAGACGAAATGCGAAGGCCCATGCGAATTCTCGTGCTCGGCGCCGGTTTCGGCGGCCTGGAGTTGACCACCCGACTCGCGGACGAGTTGGGCGATGCGGTCGACATCGTGCTGATCGATAAAGCCGACGGATTCGTGTTCGGCTTCTCCAAGCTCGACGTGATGTTCGGCCGCACCACGGCGGAGGCGGTCCGCCATTCGTACCGCGACCTGGTCAAGCCGGGTGTCCGGTTCGTCCAGGCCACGATCCGGTCCATCGACCCGGTTCGGCGCCGGGTGCAGACCGACGCCGGCGCATTCGAGGCCGACGTGATGGTGGTGGCTCTGGGCGCGGACCTGGACCCGGCGGCGACGCCGGGGCTGGTCGAGGCCGGCCGTGAGTTCTACACCGTCGACGGCGCCTTCGCCAGCCGCGACGTGCTGGACTCGTTCGGTGGCGGACGGGTTATCGTCGGTGTCACCTCGACACCGTTCAAGTGCCCGCCCGCCCCGAGCGAGACCGCGCTGATGCTGCACGACTACCTCGTCGAGCGAGGTCTGCGCGGTGCCAGCCAGATCTCGCTGGTTATGCCGCTCGGCACCCCGATACCGCCCTCGCCCGCGGCATCGCAGGCACTGCTTGCGGCCTTCGCGGAGCGGGAAATCAGCTGGTACCCGGAGCGACTGGTGAGCGGCCTGGACCCGCAGCGTCGGGTGGCGGTCCTCGCCGACGGTGAGGAGATGCCCTTCGATCTGTTCCTTGGTGTGCCCGTCCACCGAGTGCCCGCGGTCGTGGCAGAGTCCGGGATGTGCGTCGACGGATGGATCCCGGTCAACCCCCTTACCCTCGAAACCGCTTACCCCGACGTCTTCGCGGTGGGAGACGTGACCAGCGTCGGCACGCCCAAGGCGGGAGTCTTCTCCGAGCGGCAGGCATCTGTCGTAGCCGATCAACTGATCGCCCGGCACGGACAGGCCGGCTCGGCGTCGACGTACGACGGCAAGGGAATCTGCTACATCGAATTCGGTCACGACCGGGTCGCCCGCGTCGAAGTCACGTTTCTCAGTGGACAGCGCCCGAACGGACAGTTCGACGAGCCGTCGGAACTGCTGCTGGCCGACAAGGCTGAGTTCGGGACCAGCCGCATACGGCGCTGGTTCGACCGTGACTGGACTAGCTACTGAACCCCCTCGGCCGAGGTTAGCTGCAGCGCCGCCTTTCCCCACGCCGGCGGTCCTGTTCGGCATAGACACACCGGCGAGCTATAACTGACGGCTATGCCACGACAGTCAGGGCCGACTATGCCGCCGCGGCCCGGCGCGATGAACTGAATGAGGTAAACCGCTCTGGGCCGAGCGGCGGCCGAGATCAAGGAGGCGGATCGGTGAGCGGAGCCCGCGAACGCCGGCAGCAGGTGGGCGAGGCGTGGACGACCTGGCTCGTCACCCGCGGACAGTGGCGGTCAGTCGCGGCCTGCCGGTCGGCTGATCCCGATCTGTTCTTTCCGATCTCAGATTCCGGCCCGGCTCTGGAGCAGGCGGCGAAGGCCAAAACGATCTGCGCGACCTGCCGGGTCCAGCCTGAATGCCTGACGTTCGCACTGCGGACCGGGCAGCTCCACGGCATCTGGGGTGGCACGACCGAACACGAGCGCGCTGCTGCGCGGCGAAGGACGCTCAGCGAACAGCCGGCAACCAATGAGCAGCGCCCGGCGTGACGGTCGGTCCAACGCCGACGCGCGTTGCGGCGTCTTAGAGGCATGAACACTATGCGCGCCGGCGTCGTGGGCGCCGCTCTCCTGGCCTTGGCCGTCGCGACGGCCTGTAGCAGCACCTCGAGCGGCCCGGCCAGCTCCAGCTCCACGCCGACCTCGGCTGCGGCGTCCGCCGCTGCCTCGCCCTCGCCGGCCTCGACGCCCAGCAGCAGCCCACCGGCTTCGGTTCGCCCCAGCTTGGCGGCCAGCGACGTGAGCTTCGTGTCGACGCAGCGCGGTTGGGTCCTCGGCGCCGGGCAGCTACTCACGACCGATGACGGGGCGCTGAGCTGGACGGCGCTTCCAGCACCCCCGGCCGGAGTGACCCACCTGCGCTTCGCCACCTCCTCGGACGGCTACGCGTGGAGTGCCGACGGCGCGTTGTGGCTCACTACGGACGGTGCGGCGAGCTGGCGGTCCGGCCAGCTCAGCCAGGTGCTCTCGCTGGAGACCGCATCCGGCTGGGTCTGGGCCATCGCCGGCCCGCAGCCCTACCCGGACGTCTGGCGCGCACCAGTCGGCAGCACCGTCTGGACGAAGCTCGGCCTTACCCCGGACCGCAGCGCCACTCTGGTGGTCCACGGGCCGACCGCCTACGTGGTCGGCCAGGAGGGCGCCGGACCCATCCCGCCCTCGGTCGAGGTGTACACCGGGACCCAGGCCGGCCGGCACCAGGCCGTGCCGTGTCCCACCTCGCTGCCGGTGCCGCAAGTCGAGCTGGGCGCCTCTACCGACGGCAGCCTGGTGCTCATCTGCGACGTCCAGGGCCAGTCGGCCGAGTACGACCGGGCCTACGTCTCCACGGACGGGGGGTCGAGCTGGACGGCCATCACGGCGCCGGCGGTCTGGTCGAACGGCGTGACGGCGATCACCGGCAAGCGCTTCTCGTGGAACGGCAACGTCCTGGTCTCTTCCGGTGGACCCTGGACGGTCGCCCTGGCCGGGCCGTCGGGCGGGTTCTCGCTGGTCGGGTTCGAAACCGACCAGCAGGGCGTGGCGCTGGCCGCCGGCGGCGCCCTGTGGATCACCAGGGACGGGGGGTCTACCTGGAGCCGGGTATCGTTCGCCGGGTAACCCGCGTCCGGAAACCATTTGCACGCAGTGCGGCTGACCCGCGATCCTGCTGTCGTGGCGCACGGCACGGTCAAGTTCTTTAAGCCGGACAAGGGCTGGGGGGCCATTAGCTCTCCCGAGCTGCCAGATGGCTTCGACGCGTGGGTACATTTCAGCGCAATCCAGATGGAGGGCTACCGTTCCCTGAACGCCGGCGACCCGGTCGAGTTCGATTACGAGCCCGCCGAGCAGGACAGCTTCCGGTTCGTCGCCACCCGCGTCCGGAAACTGTAGTGAGCGCGAATGACCGGCCGGCGAGGTGGATTCGCCGCCTGCTGTACTGCGGTCTGGCTGCCGGACCGGTCTTCGTCACGACATTCCTCGCGGAGGGTGTCACCCGGGCTGGGTACCGCCCTTTGCGTCATCCGGTCAGTTCGCTTGCGCTCGGGCCACACGGCCGGGTCCAGACCGCGAACTTCGCCGCGACCGGGACGCTGGTCCTCGCCGCCGCCGTCGGCTTGGGACGCGCCGCTGATCCCGCGCTCAGCAGCCGCACGGCAAGGGCCCTGATCGGCGCAGCGGGCGCGGGCCTCATCGGCTCAGCCGCCTTCGTTACCGACCCGGTCAGCGGCTACCCGCCAGGAACTCCCGACGCGCTCACTCAGCCCAGCCGCACCGGCATCATGCATAACCTCGCAGCAGTCCCGGTGTTCCTCGGCCTGCCCGCCGCCGCGTTCACCTGCGGCTGGCGGTCCGCCCGAGCCGGCCACCGCGGATTCGGCCTGTACTGCGCCGCCACCGCGACGACCATGCTGGCCACCTCGGCCATGGCCAGCGCCGGTTTTAATCAATCACCCCGGCTCGTCAATCTCGCCGGATTGTTCCAGCGAGCCAGTATCGTGACCGGCTGCGGCTGGCTAACCGCCCTGTCCGCGCGAGCGCTCACACGCACGCCGGCCGCTTAAGCTCGCAAACCGTCCGCCTGAATGAGGATGGCTGACATCGCGCGCTGTACCTGCTTTGACGCAGCGTCACAGTACCGCTGGAGTAAGGCCGGATCGTTGGTTTGTGCTCTTTAGCGATCTGGGCTCGGGTTTATGCCTTTTGCCGTATCTTCGGAAAGTCCGCGTACGGGCAGAGGCTGAGATGGCAGGCGGGGCAGACGGGTGGCACAGGGCCTGAACCGTGGCGCTGAACCCGGTCCGGGCCTGCCCCGCCGCCGACTGCTGCTGGCCGGGGCTGGTCTGTTGTCCACGGCGGGGCTGGGTGCGGTCGTGTGGGAGGCCAGCCGTCCGGATGCGGCTCAGCCGCGGACGACGGCCATGCGGGAACCACCGGCCCGGCGCCTGGCTGCGATTGCGCCGACGCCGACAGTGCCGGCGAAACCACCGGCCCGGCGGGCGGCGATCTGGCAGGCCAAGATATCTGTTCCCCGGCCCCAGGTGATGGCGGCGGCGGGCGGGGTGGTGTACGTGGCCGGGGATGAGGGGGTGTATTTCAACCCGAGCACGTCGCGCGACATGGTGCAGGCACTGAACGCCCGCGACGGCAGCCACATGTGGTCCTTCACCGTCCGGACCGGCGTCCGCGGCATGGCCTTTAACGATCCGCCGGGCCTGGCTGCTAGCCAGGGGTGCGTCTATGTGGCTGTCGATCGCCTGTACTGCCTGCGGGCTGGCGACGGCGCCA
>PLDT01000416.1:0-796 GCA_003136255.1 Actinomycetota bacterium | reverse complement strand
TGGCTGGCCTGCGACGGGAAGACCGTCTGCGCCGTGTCCGGCGTCGGCCCCGACGTCCAGCTTTCGGGAAACGCCGGGCCGATACCGAGCCAGATGTGGACCTACCGGGCCAGCGACGGCAAGCTGCTGTACCAATCGGCAGCCAACGCCGGGTACAGCTTGCCACCAGTCATGTCCGGAGGGATGGCCTTCGCTCTGACCGCCGGAGACGGGCACATCCCCTCGAAGCTGCACGCCGTGGACCCCGGCAACGGGCGGACAGCATGGATTTATCCGGGAGCATCAACCGGGCTCGCAGCAGCCCGCGGCCGGATCTACACCACCAGCCCCGACGGCGATCTGATCGCGCTGAACGCCAGCGACGGCACTCCGGTATGGCAGTGCCCGATCCGTTTCACACTCGGGCCAATTGTCGTCGGCAGCACCGTCTACGTCTGTGACAACACCACGGTCTACGCCGTCCGGACCTGAACGCCAATCCGCACGATCACGGGCGGTCGAACAGACCACCGCGCGGCGGCGGCGGCTCGGGTTACAGGCGGGAGGTGAGCTCGGCGACGATGTCGGCCGCTGACTGCGGCTGTGTGGCGAGGGCGACGCTTTGCCCGGCCCACATCGAGAGCGCTTCGATGTCCCCGGTGGTCCCGGCCATCGGCGGTGCCGGCTCGTAACGGACGATGGCTTCGCCGGAGGCGAAGTGCGCGATCACGTCGCCTTGTCCTGGCCGCTGCGCGTCTGGGGGGCGGCCCGCGGCGTCCCAGGCCTGGGCGGTTGAGTTGCGCAGCGCGCGGTGCGG
>PLDT01000492.1:0-34454 GCA_003136255.1 Actinomycetota bacterium | reverse complement strand
CCTCAGCGAGCACCACCTCAGCGGATCCCGCAGCAACGGATCCCAGGCGCTGGTGGGCGCTGGCGGCCATGAGCCTGGCCGCCTTCATGACCTATCTCGACAACAACATCGTCAACGTGGCGATCCCGACCATCCAGCGCAGCCTGCACCTGTCGGTGGCGGGGCTGGAGTGGGTGGTCAGCAGCTACCTGCTCACGCTGGCCGGGCTGCTGCTGGTCGGGGGCCGGCTGGCCGACGTGTACGGACGGCGCCGGCTGTTCCTGGCCGGCCTGGCCGTCTTCACGCTCTCCTCGCTGGCCGCCGGCCTGGCGGGCACCGGCGGCACCCTCGTCGCCAGCCGGGCCGTCCAGGGCATCGGCGCCGCGCTGCTGATGCCGGCCACGCTGGCCATCATCATGGCCACGTTCAATGACATCAAGGAACGCACCATGGCCATCGGCATCTGGGCCTCGGCCGGCGCGCTGGCCCTGGCCACCGGCCCGGTGCTCGGCGGCCTGATCAGCCAGCACGTCCGCTGGGGCTGGATCTTCCTGATCAACGTCCCGGTCGGTGTGATCACCTTCGCCATCGCCGCGCGGAACGTCCGCGAATCCCGGGAGCCCTCCTCGGTCCGGCGGCTGGACCTGCCCGGCCTGGTCACCTCCGCGGTCACCCTGTTCGCCCTGACCTACGCACTAATCGAGGGGAACGTCCGGGGCTGGACCTCGCCCCTAATCCTCGGCGCGTTCGCGCTGGCCGCCGTGGCCGTCACCGCCTTCCTAGCCATCGAGGCCCGCACCGCGAACCCCATGGTGGACCTGACCATGTTCCGGAGCCGGGAGTTCAGCGGCGGCACCGGCACGATGATGATCTGGGCCTTCGGCATCCTCGGCATCTACTTCTTCACCTCGCTCTACCTGCAGCAGACGCTCGGGTTCTCGCCGCTCAAGGCGGGCCTGGCCTTCGTGCCGATGGCGCTGTGCGTGGCGGTGTTCGCGGTGATCGCGCCACAGGTAGGGGCCCGGGCCGGGGCGCATCGCACGGTGGCGTTCGGGATGTTGCTCATGGTGATCGGCCTGATCCTGTTCGCCCGCCTGGGCTTGCAGGCCACCTACACCAGCCTGCTGCCGGGGTTCATGCTGTTCGGCGCGGGGGCCGGGCTGATGAACGTGCCGCTCACCAACTCCATCATGGCCGCCACCCCGGCGGCCCGGGCCGGCATCGCCTCCGCGCTGCTCAACGCCTCGCGCGAGGTGGCCGGGCTGCTCGGCATCACGGTGATCGGCGCCGTACTGAGCACCCGGCGGGCCGCCGCACTCCGATCCGGCGCCGACCCCGTGCACGCGTTCCTGGACGGGTACCACACCGGCCTGTTCGTCACGATCGCCCTGCTGGCGGCCGGAGTGGTGGTCAGCTACCTGACCCTGCGCCCGCGGCCGGGCGCGGCCCGGCAGACCAGCGAGATCACCACGGTGACCGAGCTCGAGGCGATCGGTGAGTCCCTAGGAATGCCGTAGCGGGATCCGGGGTTGCGGGGGTCATGACAACCGTAGGCATCATCGGCAGTGGCATGATCGGCGGCACCGTGGCCCGGCTTGCCGTGGCGGCCGGGTATCACGTCGTCGTGAGCAACTCCCGCGGTCCGGAGACCCTGGCCGAGCTGGCCGCCGAACTCGGTCCGCTCGCGACCCCCGGCACCGCCGGGCAGGCCGCCGAGGCGGGCGACCTGGTGCTGGTCAGCGTCCCGGTCAAGGCGTTCGGCGACCTCCCGGTCAAGCCGCTGGCCGGCAAGCCNNATCGCGGAGCTGGACACCGGCGCGCTGACCAGCAGCGGCCTGCTGCAGCGCGACCGGCCCGACGCGCAGGTGGTCAAGGTGTTCAACAACATCTTCTTCAAGCACCTGGCGTCGCTGGCCCGCCCGCACGGAGCGCAGGACCGCAGCGCCCTGCCCATCGCGGGCGACAGCGCGGCGGCCAAGGCGGCGGCGACCGCGTTCCTGGACGCGATCGGCTACGACGCCGTCGACGCCGGCTCGCTGGCCGACAGCTGGCACCAGGAACCGGGTACCCCCGTCTACGGCACCCCCTACGGCCCGTTCACCGACGAGGCGGGTACCGTCGCCCCCGCCGTCCGGATCCACGCCGACCTGGTCGGCGCCCACCGATGACCACGCCTTACGCGCCGGGAGTGACGAGGCCGGATTCGTAGGCGGTCACGACGGCCTGGGCGCGGTCCCGGAGGCCGAGTTTGGCCAGGATGCGCTTGACATGGGTCTTGGTCGTCTCCCCGGCGATCGAGAGGGTATCGCTGATCTCGGCGTTCGACATGCCGTGGCCGATCAGCTTAAGGACTTCAGTTTCCCGGCTGGTCAGGACGTCGAGCGCGGCCGGGGAGGGAGTGCGGGCGGGTGGCGTGCGGGTGAAGTCGGCGATCAGCCGTCGGGTCACCGATGGGGCGAGCAGCGCGTCGCCGGCGGCCACGACTTGTACAGCGCGGATCAGTTCGGCGGTGGTGGCGTCCTTGAGCAGGAAACCGCTGGCTCCGGCCCGGAGTGCCTCATACACGTATTCGTCGAGGTCGAAGGTGGTCAGCATCAGCACCCGGGGTTTGTCCGCCCCGCGCGTGGCGGTGAGGATCTGGCGGGCTGCTTCCAGCCCGTCCATGACCGGCATCCGAACGTCCATCAGCACCACATCGGGGTGCAGCCGCCGGGCCTGGCGTACCGCGTCGGCGCCGTCGATGGCCTGCCCGGCGACCTTAATCCCTGGTTCGGCCGCGAGCATGGCGGCGAAGCCCTCCCGGACCATGGCCTGGTCGTCGGCGATCAGGCAGCGGATGACCCTGCCGTCTGGGCAGGGGCCGTCTGTGGAGGGGCCGTCCGGAGACGGCCCGTTGGAGGTCATGACGGCGAGCCGCTGAGCGGGAGCACCGCGGATACCGCGAACCCGCCGCCGGGCGCCGGCCCGGCCGATAGCGAGCCGCCCAGCAGTTCGGCCCGTTCTCGCATCCCGGCCAGCCCGTGGCCTGGCCCGTGCCCGTTCGCGCGCGGCCCGGCGGGAACCCCGGGGCCGTTGGTCACCTGGAGCGTCACCGTGCCCGCCTCGTGGCGTACCGATACCGTAACCGGGGCTCCGGCCGCGTGCCGGCCGGCGTTGGACAGGGCTTCCTGGATAATCCGGTAGGCACACACGCCAGTGCCCCGCGGTACCCGGTCCAGGGTCGGCGGCGCGATCAGTTCCACGGCCATCCCGGCCTGCCGGGCCGAGTCGATCAGCCCGGGCAGATCCGCTAGCCCTGGCTGCGGGGCGCGTCCGGTGGGCTGGTCGCTGCGCAGCACGCCGAGCAGTCGCCGCATGTCCGCCAGGGCCTCGCGTGCTGACCCGCTCAGCGCGCCGAACTCGGCGCGCACCGGATCCGGCAGTACCCCCAGCCGGTGCGGGGCGCTTTCTGCCCGGATGGCCATCAGTGACATGTGGTGGGCCACCACGTCGTGCAGTTCCCGCGCGATCCGGGTGCGCTCCTCCAGCGCGATCCGCCGGGCCCGCTCCAGTTCGGTCTGCTCGGCCTGCTCAGCCAGGTCACGCTGGATCTGGTGCCCGGCACCCGCCCTGTCCACCGCGACCGCCATGGCACCGGACGCCACACTGCCGAGCACCGCGATGACCGCGCCCGGACCGCGCCATTCAATCCAGAACCACCACGGGACCAGGGTCAGCGCCCACAGCCAGCCCAGCATCGCCCGCTCGCGCCGCATCCCGGCTGCGCACAGCAGCACCAGCAGCACCAGGATCTGCGCCGGACCCCACGGCAGGCCGCCCCGCCAGTCCAGGCCGAGCAGCGGGACCAGCAGCAGTCCGAGCCACCCGATCCGCCAGCCCAGCAGCGGATACCGGACCGCCAGCGCCAGCGGCACCACAACCACCCCCGCGGCCAGCAGCGCCCACAGGTTCATCGGCCCGCCCAGTATTCCCAGCAGCGGGTGGGCACCGAGGCAGTGCACGACCATCCGCCCCGCCAGTTCGCGCGGCTTGGCGCCAGGGCACGGCCCCGCCCAGGCGGGGCCGCTGGCCAGGCTGGCCAGGCTGGCCGCGCATAGCAGCAGCGTCGCCCCGCCGAGTACCGCGTAGGCGATCCGGCGCTGCCCCGCCGAGCGCCAGGCCCCGCGGGGGCACGGATCGGCGCCGAGCAGCACCCCGGCCAGCCCGCGCCACGCCATCCGCATAACCGGCTGGACGCCCCGCACCGGCGAGGCGGTGCCGGATATCCCTTGCACATCGCCAGATTAGGCCGCTGGCGCGCCCGAGTCGTCCCCCTGCAGGGGGTCGCCGCCAGGTGGTAGGCCACCAGGCGGCCGAGCGCTGCTACCCCTGCGGGGTGAGTGGTGGTTTGCCCCGCCCGGGGGATGACGCGGCCCCAACCTGTCCGGCAGCGTGACAGCATGCCTCACGACGAGAATCATTCCCGCGTCCGGCGGCGGGCGGCCCTGCAGGCCGTCACGGTCGGCCTCGCCCTGCTGACGGGGGCATGCGGCGGCAGCCCGTCATCCGCCCGTTCCGCCGGTTCCCCGAACGCGGAAGGTTCGGCGCAATCCCAGCAGCTCGCCTTCGCCCGGTGCATGCGCTCGCACGGGGTCACGGACTACCCGGACGCGGGCCCGATCCAGGCCAGCCCGGGCAGCGACCTGGACCCCAGCAACCCCACCTACCGGGCCGCCCGGCAGTCCTGCCAGTCGCTGCAGCCCACGGAGAACCTGAACCCGGCCCAGGCGGCGCAGGGTAACGCCGACGCCCTCAAGTTCTCCGCGTGCATGCGCAACCACGGGATCACGAAATACCCCGACCCTCAAGTCGGCACCGGCGGCAATGACACCATCAACCTCAGCGGGATCGACTTGAACAGCCCGCAATTCCAGGCCGCGCAGCAGGCCTGCCGGCGCTTCGTGCCCCCCAACGGCAAGGGGGCATAAGTCATGAGCAGGACGGTTTCGCGCCGCCGGGGCGGCTGGGCGGCCACGGGCCTGGTGCTGATACTGGCGACCGGTGCGGCGGCCGCCTGGGGGGCGGGGGTGTTTTCCGCGGCCGCCTCGTCCGGGGCCGGAGGGCAGGGCGCGGCTCCGCCGGCGGTGGCGGCGGTGACCAGGCAGGATATCGCGGCGGCAACGCCGGTGAACGCGACGTTGGGGTATGCCGGGTCCTACCCGGTGCGGGGGCAGGGCGGCGGGACGCTGACCTGGATGCCGTCGGCCGGGCAGGTGATCAGCCAGGGGCAGCCGCTGTACAAGACCGGTAACGGCTCCCCAGTGGTGCTGCTGTACGGGAGCGTCCCGGCGTGGCGGACGCTGGACGAGGGCGTGACTGGCGCGGACGTGACTCAGCTCAACCATGACCTGGTGACCCTGGGGGATGCGGACAGCGCGGACATTTCCGCGCTGGGCTGGGATTACTTCTCCTGGGCGACCAAGGCCGGGGCGCAGAAGCTGCAGTCGGCGCTAGGAATCTCCGCTCCGTCGGGGTCGCTGCCGCCGGGCCAGGTGGTATTCGAGCCGGAGGCGATCCGGGTCAGTCAGGTAACGGGAAGCCTGGGCGGGCCGGCGTCGGGGCCGGTGCTGACCGCGACCTCGGACCGGCACGTGGTGACGGTCCCGCTGGATGCCTCCCAGCAGTCGCAGGTGCAGGCGGGTGACACGGTGACCGTCACGCTGCCGGACGGGACGACGACGCCGGGCGTGGTATCGGCGGTGGGCGAGGTGGCGACCACGTCCGGGTCGGGGCCGGACGCGACCACCACGATCCCGGTGGAGGTGACGCTGACCGATCCGAAGGCAGCGGGCGCCCTGGACCAGGCGCCGGTTACGGTGAACATCACCACCGCCACCGCGCGCAGCGCGCTGGGGGTGCCGGTGGGGGCCCTGCTGGCCCAGTCCTCGGGCAGGTACGCGGTCGAGGTGGTCGGCGCGGGTAACACGCGGCACCTGGTGCCGGTGATGATCGGGATCTTCGACGACGCCGATGGGATGGTGCAGGTGTCCGGGGCGCTGACGCCCGGGCAGCTCGTCGTGGTGCCGGCCACATGAGCGCCGGGCCTGTGGTTGAGCTGGAGCGGGTGTCGAAGGTGTATCCAGGGTCGCCGCCGGTGCGGGCGCTGGATGAGGTGAGCCTGCTGGTGACCGCCGGGGAGCTGGCCGCGGTCACGGGCCCGTCGGGGTCGGGCAAGAGCACGCTGCTGCACCTGATGGGCACCCTGGACCAGCCCACCAGCGGAAGCGTACGCATCACCGGGGTCGACGCGGCGCGGATGCGGGACCGGGAGCTGTCGGCGCTACGCGCGTCCCGGATCGGGTTCGTGTTCCAGCAGTTCTTCCTCGCCGAGCACCAGACCGTGCTGGGCAACGTCGCCGACGGCCTGCTCTATGCCGGCGTGCCACGCGGCGACCGGCGGCGGCTGGCGGCGGACGCGCTGGCCAGGGTCGGGCTGGAGCACCGGGCCGGCGCCCGGCCGACCCAGCTGTCGGGCGGGCAGCGGCAGCGGGTCGCCATCGCCCGGGCCATCGTCGGCGCGCCGCCGGTGGTGCTGGCCGACGAGCCCACCGGCAACCTCGACTCGGCCACCGGAGCCTCGATCCTGGACCTGCTGGAAGAGCTCAACCAGTACGGAACGACGATCATCGTGATCACCCANNCGGCGGATCGAGATGCTCGACGGGCGCATCGTCGCCAACACCAGGCCCGGAGGATCTTCATGACCCTGATATCCACGCCGCCGCCCGTCTCGTCCGCGACAGCCGAGCCACGCCTGCGCCCGGCGGACCTGGCCGGGCTGGCCAGCGTGGGGCTGCGGACCCGCAAGCTGCGNNGATCGTCGCCGTCCTCGGCCTGGCCCGCTCGTCCCAGGCCGGGCTGATCAGCGAGATCAACGCCCTGGGTACCAACCTGCTGACCGTCACCGATGGGCAGAACTTCGCCGGCCAGCCCGCCGAGCTTCCCTTCGCCGCGCCGGGGATGGTCGGCCAGCTCCCCGGCGTCACCGCCGTCCAGTACACCGGGGATGTCCCCAGCGCTAACGCCTACCGCAGCCCGTACATCCCCGCGATCAACACCAATGCGCTGACCGTGGCCGCCGCCAGCCTGGGCCTGCCCGCCGTGGCCGGCACCAATGTCGCCCAGGGCAGCTACCTCAACGCCGCCACCGCCCGCGAGCCGGTCGCGGTGCTCGGCGCCGCCGCCGCCCAGCGGCTGGGCTTTGACCGGGTCTGGCCCGGGATGCGGATCCAGGCCGGCGGCGTGTGGTTCTATGTGGTGGGCATCCTCCGCCCGGCCGTCCTCGCCCCGGAAATCGACTCCTCCGTCCTGGTCGGCTTCCCCGCCGCCGAGGAATACCTGCACTTCGACGGGCATCCCTCAGAAATCTACGTCCGTACCACTCCCAACGACCAGGCCGTCACCACTACCGTCGACAATCTGCTCGGCGCGCAGGCCAACCCGGAAAACCCCGCTCAGGTCAACGTCTCCCAGCCGTCGGACGCACTGACCGCGCAGGCCGACGCGGCCGGCGCGTTCGACACCCTGTTCCTCGGCCTGGGCGCGGTCGCGCTGCTGGTCGGTGCGGTCGGGGTGGCCAACATCATGATCATCTCCGTCCTGGAGCGCCGCCAGGAGATCGGGCTGCGCCGCGCGCTGGGCGCCACCCGCGGCCAGATCCGCACCCAGTTCCTGGCCGAGGCTGTCCTGCTCGCGCTGGCAGGCGCCGCCGCCGGGGTCCTCCTCGGCGTCATCTCGACCGTCGTCTACGCCCGCGCCCAGGGCTGGGCCGTCGTCATCCCCCCCGAGGCCTGGGCTGGCGGCCTGGCCGCTGCCCTGCTCATCGGCGCTGCTGCCGGGCTTTTCCCGGCCATCCGCGCCGCCCGCCTGTCCCCGGTACAGGCGCTCTGGACTGTGTGACTGTCTCGGTCCTCGCTCGTTGTTCGCGGCCGACATCGGTCACGTGCTGGCCTGACGGGGCCTGCGCCTAGGCTTGGTGGTCTATGAGTACGACAGGGGCGCCCGAGCCGGACGCCGTCATCCACACCGAGGACCTGACCAAGGTCTATCCGGGCACCGACTTCGCCGCGGTGGACAAGCTCAACCTCGACGTCCGCGCCGGGGAGATCTTCGGCCTCCTCGGACCGAACGGCGCGGGCAAGACCACCACGGCCGGCATCTTCACCACGCGCGTGGTCCCGACCTCCGGCCGCGCCTTCATCGCCGGCGTCGACGTCGCGGCCCATCCCGCGCTGGCCAAGCAGCTGAGCGGCATCGTCTCCCAGCAGAACACCCTGGACCGCCAGCTCACCGTCTGGGAGAACCTGTACTTCCACGGCCGGCTGTTCGGCATCGGCGCCAAGGCCTCCAAGCAGACCGCCACCGACCTGCTCGAGCAGTTCCAGCTGAGCAAGTGGGCCAAGGCCTCGGTNNGACGAGCCCACCGCCGGGCTGGACCCGCAGAGCCGGCTCGCGCTGTGGGACCTGCTTGGCGAGCTGCACGGCGAGGGCCAGACGATCCTGCTCACCACGCACTACATGGAGGAGGCCGACCAGCTCTGCCAGCGGGTCGCGATCATGGACCACGGCCGCATCCTGGCCCTGGACACGCCCGCCGCGCTCAAGCAGAGCATCGGCGCCGACACCATCGTCAGGGTCAGGAGCACCGGTGACCTGGGCCGCCTGGGCGACCTGCTGGCCAAGAACGTCGAGGGCGTGACCCGGACCAGAGTGGCCGACGACACGCTCGAACTGCACATGCAGGGCGCGGACCGGCTCGTGCCGCGGATCGTGCTGGCCGCCGAGCGAGAGGGCTTCGACCTGGTCGACGTATCGATCGCCGAGCCCACCCTGGAGACCGTGTTCATCAACCTGACCGGAAGGGAGCTCCGGGAAGAATGACCGCCACCCCGGTAACCGCCCCGGCCCCGACCCCGGGAGCCCGGCGGATCGGCGGCGGCCCCACCCGCTCGGTGGCCGCCGCCAGCTGGACCGCGCTGGGCGCCCTGCTGCTGCGCGACGTGGTGGTGCTGCGCAAGCACCTGTGGGAGTTCGTGCTGCGCACGCTCATCCAGCCGTTCCTGCTCTGCTTCGTGTTCCTCTACGTGTTCCCGAAGATCGGGCAGGGGATCGGCGGCTCCGGGCCGGCCGAGGAGTCGGCGTTCGCGACCATCCTGGTCCCGGGCGTGGTCGGCATCTCGATCATGTTCCAGGGCGTGCAGTCCATCGCGCTGGCCATGGCCCAGGAGTTCGGCTTCACCCGCGAGATCGAGGACCGGGTGCAGGCGCCCTGCCCGATCTGGCTGGTCGCGATGGAGAAGGTGCTGTCCGGCGCGGCCCAGGGCGTGCTGTCCGCGGCCATCGTGCTGCCCATCGCCTCGGTTGTGCATGCTCCCGGGGTCCAGGCCCACCTGACCCTGCACTGGTGGCTGATCGTGACCTTCGTCCCGCTGGCCTGCATCGCGATGGGCGGCCTGGGCCTGGTGCTCGGCACCAGCTTCGAGCCGCGGAACATCGGCCTGATGTTCGGCTTCATCATCTTGCCGATCACGTTCCTGGGCGGCACGTACTACCCGTGGAACAAGCTCGCCCCGGTCCAGGTGGGCGGCTGGCACTGGCTGCAGACGGTGGTCCTGATCAACCCGCTCATCTACGTGAACGAGGGCATGCGCGCCGTGTTCACTAATGCGCCGCACCTGCACCTGTACGTCATCTACCCGGTCGTGGTCGGGTTCTCCGCCGCGTTCCTGGCCATCGGGCTGCGCAACTTCCGCCGCCGCGTGCTCTCTTAGCCGTCCACTGGCCTAGCGGTCAGGCCTTGGCGGTCGTCTCGAGCTGGGCCCGGACCTCGGCCATGTCCAGCTCCTCGGCCTTGGTGATCAGCTGCTCGAGCGCGGACTCCGGCAGCGCGCCGGGCTCCGAGTACAGCACGATGCCGTCGCGGACGATCATCAGCGTCGGGATGGACGAGATCTTGAACGCCGCCGCCACCTCGGGCTGCGCCTCGGTGTCGACCTTGCCGAACACCGCGTCCGGGTGCTGCTCGGACGCCTTCTCGAAGATCGGCCCGAACATCCGGCACGGCCCGCACCAGGCCGCCCAGAAGTCGACGAGCACCAGGCCGTCGCCGCTCACCGTCGAGTTGAAGTTTTCGGTCGTAAGCTCGACCGTCGCCATCGTCGCCTCCTTGCGTCGTGAATACCCGTAGGGGTATGTACAACGCCAGGCCGGAGAAAATTCCGCCCGCCTCAGGTGATGAAACCCCGGGTTTCACCAGGTTCTAGCGTGCTGAAACCCCATTTTCATTCCGAACGGCCGGGGGTGCGTCAGGCCAGCGACAGGAACAGCTTCTCCAGCCGGGCGCGCTCGGCCGCGGCCTGCTCACTGGCCGCCTGATCCCTGGCCGCCTGCTCGTCGAGCATGCACTGGCACAGCCCGCTGGCGATGACCTTGAAGCCGGCCCGGTCCAGGGCCCGGCCCGCCGCGGCCAGCTGGGTCAGCACGTCCGCGCAGTCCTGGCCTTCCTCGATCATCCGGATCACGCCGCCGATCTGGCCCTGCGCGCGCCGCAGCCGCCGGATCACGTCCCCGAGTTCCTCGCTGTCCACGTTCACGCCCGACAGGGTACCCCACGGGGTATCGCTAGACGCCGCCCGTCCCGTCTTCGGGAGCGGGCTCGCGGCGGCCGCGATGCCCGCGCATGCCGTCGTCCCGCAGGCCCCGGTCGTGCCTCAGCGTCCCAATACCGTGGAGGATCCGGCTTACGCGGAGGATCCGGGCAGCTCTAGCTGCCAAAATGCTCCGCATAAGCCATATCCTCCGCATAAATTTCCATCGCTTCGAATATACTGGTGAATTGCGGGACGGATGAGGTGCCTGCGCCCGGGGTGAGCCGCCCGGGCTGGCCAGCGGGCCTGACACACGCTGGCCCGGGTCCGCGCTCCCGGACGGCGCACCCAGACCCTGCCCCCAGCACGACAGGCCGGCGGGCACGACAGCGGCACGGGCCCCAGCGGGCACAGGGTAACCACGACCTCGACGGTCAGCCGCCGGGCACAGTTGGCGCGGTCCTCTTTTCGGGAGCGGGCTCGCGGCGGCCACGCCGGGCGCGCAGGACCTGGACGCAGCCGTTGCCGGCGGCCAGCAGCACGAGGCCGCCGGTCGCGGCTATCCCCACGTGCCCGGTCGCGATCCCCGCCGTGAGCAGCACCGCCGCGCCGGCGATCACCCCGGCCACGATGAGCCTGCGCTTCCACGGCTTGGCGTAGACCAGGTACTGCCCGACGGCCTGCCGCGCCACTATCAACCCGCCGACATGCATCACGGTTCCTTTCGGGCTTGCAACCCGCCGACATACATCACGGTTCCTTTCGGGCTTGGTCGAGCTGGCGCCGGATGGGCCCGGGCGACTCCGGGCGCAGCCGCTCAGCCAGCGCGGTCAGGGTGCCGATGATCTCGCCCGCATCAGCCGGGTCGCCCAGGGCCGCGGCGAGGGCCGCGTCGACCGAGGCCGAGCCTTTCGCCACCACGGTCCGGGGGTGCTGCGCCGTGACCCGGACCAGCGTGCGCCGGCCATCGGCGGGATCGGCCGACGTCTGTACGATGCCCAGGTCGCGCAGCCTAGCCACCGATTCGGACACGTAGCTCTGCGGCAGGCCGGTCCGTCCCGTGATGTCGGTAATGGAGCTGTCCGGGTGGGCGAACACGTCCCGCAGCACCAGGCTCGGCCCGGTCGGCATGGTCTGCGCCTGCGCGCCGCGCAGCACCTCCTCGCCGATCCTGGCCAGCTGGCGGCCGAGCATGATCAGGTCGAGCGCATTCATATCGGCAACGATACATCTCTACAGCTGGATCTGGAACGATAAGAACTTCCCGGCGGGGACGAGTTACCGTGAGGGCAACGAATCACCAGGAGGCACCGATGAGCCTGCACGGCTTGGCGTCGGTCACCATCGGCGTGCCGAACGTCGCGGAGACCGCCGCCTACTACGCCGACTTCGGCCTCGCGCCGCAGGCCGGCGGGTGGTTCAGCACCCGCGACGCGGGCCGCCAGCTGCGGCTCGTGCCCGCGCCCACCCGGCGGCTGATCGAGATGCGGGTCGGCGTGGACGACGCCGACGACCTGGCCCGCGCCGCGGCGAACCTGACCCGGCTCGGCCTGGTGCCGGACCTGACGGAGGGCCGCCTGGAGGCGACCGAGCCGGTCACCGGCGTGCACGTCGGCCTGGACGTCGCCCCGCGTACCCGGCAGGACCCGGTGCCGGCCACCGCCTATAACGGCCCGGGCCGGTTCGAGCGGCAGGGCAGCCGGGCGCCCGGTTTCATCCGCCCCGACCGGGTGCGCCCCCGCAAGCTCGGGCACGCCGTGCTGGGCAGCACCGACCCTGCGGCCACCACGTCGTTCTTCACCGAAGGCCTCGGCTTCAAGGTCAGCGACCGGATCAAGGACGTGGGCGCGTTCATGCGCTGCTCGACCGACCACCACAACGTGCTGGTGCTGGCCGCGCCGGTCAGCTTCCTGCACCACACGTCCTGGCAGGTCGACGACGTCGACGACGTGGGCCGCGGGGCCTGCGCCATGCTCGAGGGCCGGCCCGAGCGGCACATCTGGGGCCTGGGCCGCCACTACGCGGGATCGAATTTCTTCTGGTACCTGAAGGACCCGGCGGGCAACTTCTCCGAGTACTACTCCGATATGGACTGCATCGTCGACGACCAGCTGTGGACGCCGGAAGACCTCGAGGGCGCGCGCGGCCTGTTCGCCTGGGGGCCCCCGCCGCCGCCCTCGTTCCTGCACCCGGACGACCTGGCCGCGCTGATGACCGGAGCCCACTCCGCTCGCTGAGCCGGGTGGCCTACCATCAGCTGGGTGAATGGTGCTCAGGCGCTGATCGCCAGCCTGACCGGGGCGGGCGTCGACGTGTGCTTCATGAACCCGGGTACGTCGGAGATGCACTTCGTCGCCGCCCTGGATTCGGTGCCGCGGATGCGCGGGGTGCTGGCCCTGTTCGAGGGCGTCGCGACCGGCGCCGCCGACGGCTACGCCCGCATCACCGGCCAGCCCGCCGCGGTCCTCCTCCACCTGGGCCCCGGCCTGGCCAACGGCCTGGCCAACCTGCACAACGCCCGCCGCGCGCACACCCCGGTCCTGGTCATCGTCGGCGCCCACGCCACCGGCCACGCCCGCTACGACGCCCCCCTCCAGTCCGACATCGAGGCCCTGGCCCGCACCGTCTCCGGCTGGGTGCACACCAGCGGCACCACCCGCGACCTGCCCCACGACGCCATGCGCGCCCTAGCCGCCGCCCGCCGCGGCCAGATCGCCACCCTGATCCTCCCCGCCGACGTCTCCTGGACCGACGGCGCAACCCTCGCCCTACCCCGCCCGAACACCCCGACCCAGCATCGGCGGTCGACTATGGTCGACGACGGTCAGGTAGCGGTGGTCGCCGACCTGCTGTCTCCCCGGGCGTTGCTCTTTCTCGGCGGGAGAGCCCTGTCCGAGCGCGGTCTGCGGGCGGCCAGCCGGATCAGCGTCGCGACCGGAGCGCGGCTGCTCGCCGAGACGTTCCCGGCCCGGATGGAGCGCGGCGCCGGCCTGCCGGCCGTTGACCGGCTGGCCTACCTGGCCGAACAAGCCGAAGCCCAGCTGGCCGGCGTCGAGCAGCTCATCCTGGCCGGCGCGCGCTCGCCGGTCTCGTTCTTCGCCTACCCCGGCCAGCGCAGTGACCTGGTCCCGGACGCGTGCTCGGTGGCCGTTCTGGCTGATAAGGAACAAGATGTGGAGACGGCGCTGGACCTGCTCGCCGACCTCGTCGCGGGCGGGACCAAGCCGCTCCTGGCGGCCCCCGCGGTCCGCCCGGCCGAGCCGGGCCCGCTCACCGCGATCAACCTGGCCAATACGATCGCCGCCTCGCTGCCGGAGGGCGCCATCATCTCCGACGAGGCCAACACCTCGGGCTTCGCGCTGCCTGCGGCGCTGACCGGCGCGGCCCGGCACAGCCTGCTGACCCTGACCGGGGGGTCGATCGGCCAGGGCCTGCCCGTCGCCACCGGCGCGGCGGTCGCCGCCCCGGACCGGCCGGTGCTGTCCCTGGAGGCCGACGGCAGCGCGCTGTACACCATCCAGGCCCTGTGGACCCAGGCCCGCGAGCAGCTCAACGTGACGACCGTGCTGATCAACAACGCCGCCTACGCGATCTTGCGGATGGAACTGGCCCGCACCGCCGCCGGTCAGGCGGGGGAGCGGGCCGCGCGGATGCTCGATCTGTCCGGNNTCGTGCCCCCGATGGTGCCGGCCCGGGGGACGGCTTGGTAAGGCTGAATTACGCCTGGCTGAGTTACGCCTGGCTGAGGAATTCGGTGAGCTCATCGTCGAAGTCCATGAACGTGCTTTCCTGCCCGGCCGGGACGAGCTGGAAGGTGCGGTCCAGGAAGCCGGCCACGGCCGCGCTGGGCGCCTCGAACTGTGCGTGCCCGAACGGCGAGGTCATCACGATGTTCAAGATTCCGGACCAGCCAACGGTCCCGTCTTCCGCCGGGCCACCGGTCGCCGCCGTCGGCCAGGCCTGCACGTCGCCGATACCCTCCCGGGCGAGCAGGGCGGCCGCGAGCAGGTCGCGGGCCAGGACCCATTCCACCGGCTCGTCGGTGCCGACGTGAAAGGCCATCTTGACCGCGTACGGATCTTCGCAGGTGTAGTGCAGGCTGGCCATCAGCGGCACGATCGTGTTCTCGGGCCCGACCAGTCCGAAGTTCAGCTCGGCTGAGACGGCCACGCGGTTGCTGTTCATTGACTGCCACCCTGTTGGTGTCGCCGAACTCACCGAGCCCGGATCATCGAGCGTGTCCCCCGGGACGGCCAGGTCGGCCGGCCCCGAAGCGCGTTCGTTCATCTAGTTGCTACGTTCGCGGGGCCCGGTAGCGGCCCGGTTGCCCGGCCAGGTGCAGAACGGTTGCGGCAGGTTTGCCCCGGCCCGCGTTATGGTGACCTGTGGGAGGAACTCTGATGACTACGCCGTCGTTCGGTGACTACCAGCTCGAGATCTACGGCGCCGGGCTGCGCGGGGTGCTGCCCGCGTTCCCGATGGCATTCGCGGAGCTGGAGGCCCGGGCCGCGCAGGCGCTGCCGCCGTCGGTCCTGTCCTACGTCGCCGGTGGCGCGGGCGGCGAGCGCACCCAGCGGGCCAACGTCAGCGCGTTCCGCCGCTGGGGCCTGATGCCGCGGATGTTCGTCGGTGCGGTGCAGCGGGACCTGTCGGTCGAGCTGTTCGGGATGACGCTGCCTTCGCCGCTGTTCATGGCGCCCGTCGGCGTGATCGGCCTGTGCGCCCAGGACGGGCACGGTGACCTGGCCACCGCGGCCGCCGCGGCGCGCACCGGCGTGCCGATGATCGCCTCCACCCTGTCCACGGACCCGATGGAAGACGTGGCCGCCCAGTTCGGCGGGACGCCCGGCTTCTTCCAGCTCTACACGCCAACCGACCGGGACCTGGCCCAGAGCCTGGTGGCCCGGGCCGAAGCGGCGGGCTTCAAGGGCATCGTGGTCACCCTCGACACGTGGCTGACCGGCTGGCGCCCGCGCGACCTGGCCCTGAGCAACTTCCCGCAGCTACGCGGGCACTGCCTGACCAACTACACCAGCGACCCGGTGTTCTGCGCCATGCTGGGCCAGGATCCAATCGCCGACCCGGCGGCCACCGTGGGACGCTGGGCCGGAGTGTTCGGGAACCCGCTCACCTGGGACGACCTGCCCTGGCTGCGCTCGCTGACCACGCTGCCCCTGCTGGTCAAGGGCCTCTGCCACCCCGACGACGTGCGCCGGGCCAGGGACGGCGGGGTGGACGGGATCTACTGCTCCAACCACGGCGGCCGCCAGGCCGACGGCGGGCTCGCGGCCCTGGACTGCCTGCCCGGTGTGGTCGAGGCGGCCGACGGCCTGCCGGTGCTGTTCGACTCCGGCGTTCGCTCCGGCTCTGACGTGATCAAGGCGCTGGCCCTGGGCGCCACCGCGGTCGGCGTCGGCCGCCCGTACGTCTACGGCCTGGCCATCGGCGGCACCGACGGCATCGTCCACGTCCTGCGCACCATCTTGGCCGAGGCCGACCTGATCATGGCCGTGGACGGCTATCCCACCCTGGCCGACCTGACCCCGGACACGCTGCGCCGCACCTGCGACCACGACTGACGGTCAGCTCTTCTTGAGGCTGCCGCTCTTCTTGAGGCTGCCGATGCTGAGCGATCCGCCCGCGGGCGCGGCCGATCCGCCTGCGGGCGGGCGCGATCCGTCGGCGGGCAGGCGCAGGCCTTCCTCGGCCTCCCGCACGTACTCGGCCGGATCCCGGTCCTGGGGCAAGACGCCCGTGTAGTGCCGCGCTTCGAAGGCCGCGAACGCCACGGCCAGGTCGTGGCGGCGCTGCAGGCTGGCCAGCCGGCGGAAGTCGGTCAGGCCCTCGCGTTCCTCCTCGGCCATGTGGTCGCCGTTGGCCAGGTTCGCCGCGGCCACTGCGGCCAGCCAGCCGTCGCCGCCGACCGGATGCCGGGCCACCTCCGCGACCGCGTCCCTGATGTCGTTGTGATCTGCGATGGCGTCGAGCGTCTCTTCCTCCACCCCGGACCTCCGCCGGGCGGCCAGCCCCACCTGCAGCAGCGCCGGGTAGAAGATCTTCTCCTCGGCCGCCGCGTGCAACTCCAGGAACGACGCCAGCCGCCCCCACAGCGCGGACAGCACCTCCGTATCCGTGCGACTGATCTGCTCCAGCATCGCGAACAGCCGCCGCTGCTCGTGATGGTCATCAAGGATCAGCTGCGTGATATCCACCGCCCCATCCTCTCAGCCCTGTACGTTGAGCTCCGCGATGGGATCCGTCGGCATCCGCATAGCCTCCAGCAATGCGAGCAGTTCGTCCCGTTCCTGCGGGGTGACCGGACTCTTATGGACGGCCAGCGATGCCGCCACCTCGATCGTAAGCAGGCCGTACTCGCCACCGCCGCGCATGCGCTTGACGCTCCACAGGGCGCTCTCGGTCAGCCGGTCGGCGAAACGATCGGGGAGGGCTTCCGCCCTCTCGATGATCTCGTCTTCGGACATGATGTCCTTTTCAGTCATGGTGTCCCTTCTTGGGGTTGCGTACCACGCCCGGGCCGCCCTCTTCCGGCCAGCTGGTCAGGATTTCTCCGCTGCGCATGACCACCACTGAAACGTCCACGCCATCTCTGGTCCCGGTACAAAGCCAGGTGTCATTCCAATCCTGGCGCACGGGAGGCCGATCGGGGCCACCCGCGACATTCAACGCGGTACTGATGATCTTCGCGTCATCCCAGCTGGCCGGAAACTCCGTCTTGCCCGGCTTGCCGACGCCGTGTCGGTACCCGCCCCCGCTACCGGTCTCGTCTCCATCGAGTATGTGCGTGGTGCGCCCGGGAGTAACGCGTAGTGAATCCAGAGGCGGGTGACACCGTAACGGTAAGAGCGGCAGCTTCTTTAGTTGCATCCGCCGCAGTTGCATCCGCCGCTATGAGTCGCGGTCGCCGTTGAGGCCGCCCGCAGGCCCGGGGCGAGGCCGTTGTGGTCCCGCCGGCCTCAGCGACACCATCTCGCTCACGCGTTCGACCCGATGACGCTTTACCGGGGAGGATTCGGGCTTCCGGGCGGATTAGGGGGTCCATAGTACCCAAACCGCTCCCCGAAGCCCATATCATCCCGGATCTTTCCCGGCTGGAACGCGACGATCATTGACATGCGTAGCGCGGGGCACGCTGGTATCACCCGCGACGAGAGNNCCGGACCGCACAGCGCGGAGATCGGACACACCGAGCATCATGCCCCGTGGCGGACACGGACCCGGCACCGCAACGGCAAGACCCATCAGGCTGCCGCAGCCACGTGTTCAGCGATCCGCCGCGTGTGACACGCGTGGGGTTATTGAGGCTGCAGTGCAGAGCGTGCCGACCCTAGGGTCCGGTGCAGGCACCTCACCCCCGACAGCGCGGACAGCACCTCCGTGTCGGCATACCTGCGCGATCCGGAGCTTGCCCACGCGTATGCGGATTGTAACCAAGAATGCACTCAGAGTAGTGTGATCGTAACGATCGCCGGAGGCATGAGGGGAAAGCCGTGGCGGAGGCAGCTGATCGCGCTCGGCCTTGGCGCCACCGGGTGAGGATGCGGCTCCGCTTGATCTCAGCTGTAACGCTGGTCGTCCTGGTCGGGACTGCGGTCGTTTCGTCGCTCGTCGTGCGGAACCTTATCCAGGATCAGGAGCGGGTGCTCCTGCAGAAGCGGGCCGGGGAGGCCGCGTCGGTGCTCGGCAGTGCGTTCGCGGGCGTCCAGGATTCGCTTCACCTGCTCGGGACCATCGCGATGGCGGGCCGGGGCCGTCCCTCGTTGTTTGCCGCCGCGGCGCGTTCGGTGATCACCGCGTCAAACGAAGGGGTGCTGGTGACCGCGCAGCGGGGTACCAGCATGGTGGTGACCGCGGCCGTGGGGGACGCTCCGGCGCCGGGCCAGGTGATCCCGGCTGATCAGGAACAACTGGGCCGCCGGGCGCTGTCGACCGTCGGCGCGGTATCGGGGGTCCTGCCAGATGGTCCCCGCCGCTGGCTCGTCTTCGCCGTCGGGAATGCCGCCGGGCCCGGGACCGTAGTCTGGGAGCGGGTGGCGTATTCCGCCGCGGCCTCGGCGGAGGCCTCCACGGGGCCCTGGGGCGACCTGAACCTCGCGCTGTACCTGTCCAGCCGGGCCGATCCCGCCGCCCTCATCGTGACGACCACCAAGAATCTGCCGCTGGCCGGAGGCGTTCAGTACCCGTTCACCGTCGGGGCGGATACCTGGCTGCTGGTCGCCAGCAGTCCCAAACCGCTCATAGGGACGCTAGCCCAGGACACTCCCTGGATCAGCCTGATCCGCGGCCTCATCGTGGCCGCCCTAGTCACCACCGTCGTTGAGGCCCAGAGCCGACGTCGTGACTACGCCGCGGCGCTGGTCGAGGAGCGCACGACGTCGCTGCGTCAGGCGGTTACCGATCTTGAGCAGGCCCAGGCCCAGATGCTGCGCCAGGAGAAGCTGGCGGCCATGGGCCAGCTCGCCTCGACTGTCGGCCACGAGCTGCGCAACCCGCTGGCCGTCATCATGAACGTCCTGTACCTGCTGGAGGCCACGGCGGGGGCCGGAGCGAGCGAGGCGATGCGCCGCCACCTGGCCACCGCCAGGCGGGAGACCTCAGCGGCCGCCCTCATCGTCTCCGACCTGCTGGACTACGCGGCCGGCCGGGTACCGATGTCGGCCCCTGTGCAACTCGCCGAGTTGGTGGCCGAGGCCCTGTCCGTGGTCCCGCCGCCGGCGGGCGTGGAGGTCGTCCAGGATATCGAGCTAGGCACGGTGATCAACGCGGACCGTGACCAGATCCGTCAGGTGCTGCTCAACCTCATCACCAACGGCTATGACTCCATGCCCGACGGGGGGGTGCTGGACGTTTCGGCCCGGTCATCGGGGAATTCGGCGCAGATCACGGTGACCGACACAGGCATGGGCATGGATGAAGAGACCAAGGCGCGCATCTTCACCCCGTTCTACACCACCAAGTCGCGCGGGACCGGTCTCGGACTGGCCGTGACCAAACGAGTGGTCGATGCGCACGGTGGCACGATCAGTGTGCAGAGCGCCCCGTCGGCGGGCACCGCGTTCACGGTAACGGTGCCCACCGCCGACACGACGGCGAGCGTGCCGCAATGACCGGGTTCGCCGTGCTCGTCGTCGATGATGAGCCTGGTATGCGTGACACTCTGATGGCGATCCTGGAGCTGGAAGGCTACCGCGTCTCGTCGGCATCCGATGGCGAGACCGCCGTCACCACCGTCCGGAAGGGAGCGTTCGACGTGGTGGTGATGGACGTACGGCTGCCGGGCCGCGACGGCGTGTCGGCGCTCCAGGAGATGGGGAAGCCGCCGCCGCAGGTCATCTTGATGACGGCCTACGCCGAGGAAGATCGGCTGCGCGCCGCGGTCGAGGCTCACGCCTTCGCCATCGTCGACAAGCCGTTCGACACGCGCCGGATGCTGAGTCTCGTTGAAGACGCGTCTAGGGCGGTCACGAACGTTTCCCGGGTCACCAAGTGAGCGAACGGTCAGGTGCAGACGGGCTTTCCGGCTGGCCGCTGGTCTATGTCGTCGATGACGACGCGGGCTTGCGGGAGACCGTCACCGAGATCCTGGCCTTGGCCGCGGTTACCGCAGAGGGTTTCGGATCGGGAAAGTCCGCCCAGACGGCTTTCGAGAGCGCCCGGCCCGATCTGGCCGTGGTCGATCAGCGACTCCCTGATACGACCGGGCTGGCCCTGGCGGCCAGCCTGAAATCCCAGGATCCCGATCTGGGCGTGGTCGTGTTCACCGGGTACGCGTCCGCCGACAACGCCATCGCCGCGGTCGGCCTGGCCGATGACTACCTGACCAAGCCGGTGCTGCCAGAAGATCTGGTGCGGAATGTGATGGCCGGCATCGACCGGACCCGGCTCCGCCGCGAGAACCGCCGTCTGGTCGCGCGCCTGCAAGAAATGAACTCCTCTCTCGAAGCGGCGGTGGCCGAACGAACACGGGAGCTGGAGCGAGCGCATAAGCGCGCGCTGGAGGACCAAGCCGCCCGGGAGCAGCTCCAGGCCCAGGCCGAGCGCGAGCGGATGGAAAACCGCCTCCACCAGTCCCAGCGCCTGGAAGGCCTGGGCATGCTGGCCGGCGGTGTCGCGCACGACTTCAACAACCTGCTGTGCGTGATCCTCAACTGCGCCGCTTTCGCGGCCGAGGCGACGGCGGATAACGAGCAGGTCCAGGAAGACGTGGGGGCGATCATCAAGGCCGCCGAGCAGGCCGCCGAGCTCACCCGGCAACTGCTGATTTTCGGGCGGCGGGATCGGGTCCAGCTTAAGGCACTCGATCTCAACGTCGTCGTAGCCGAGGTGCAGAGCTTGCTGACTTGCAGCATCGGTGAGCATGTCCAGCTCGTGGTGCATCCGTCGGCAGGTCTGCCGCCGGTCCATGCGGACCGCAGCCAGATCGAGGCCGTGCTGGTCAACCTGGTGGTAAACGCCCGCGACGCGATGCCCGGCGGGGGGATACTGACGATCGAGCTAGGCGTGACACATCTCGATCACGAGGGTACGGGCCTGCTACCCCCGCTCAGCCCCGGACGCTACGTGACTGTCTCGGTGAGCGACACCGGGATCGGCATGGACCCCGGGGTGGTGGCACGGATATTCGAGCCGTTCTTCACGACCAAACCGCAAGGGCACGGAACCGGGCTGGGACTGGCAACCGTGCACGGCATCGTGACCGGCGCCGGCGGCGCCTTGAGCGTGCAGTCCGCGCCGGGTGCGGGGACGACCATCCGGACCTTCTTCCCGGCCGCCGAGGAACTGGCGTCCGCCGACCCGGCAACCGCGCTAACGCCTGGCCCCGGAGGCCGGGGCGAGACGATCCTGGTGGTCGAGGACGAACCGGCCGTATTGCGGGTCGTGACCCGGATCCTGCAGCGCAACGACTATTCGGTCATGGCCGCGGCGAACGGGACACAGGCTCTGGCGCTGGCGGCAGATCGCGAGTTCGACCTGCTCCTGACCGACGTGGTGATGCCAGGGATCTCCGGTCTAGAGCTGGCCGACCGGGTCAGGCAGACGCATCCACGGGCATCTGTGCTGCTCATGTCTGGCTACAGTGCGGACCTGGCCGGACCCGGACATGCCTTCCGTGCGGACCTCCCGCTGGTCCAGAAACCCGTTACCGAACGAGCCCTCCTGGAAGCCATCCGCGCGGCCATCGCGACACCGCGCGGGAATAGTATGCCTTGACAGTTATATTTCCTTACAGCAATATTTCCCGCATGTTCGAGGTTCTGGTCGAGCCTCACCGGCGGCGCATTCTCGATCTGCTCCGTACGGGGGAGCAGACGGTCGGCGACCTGGTGTCGGAGCTGGGGCTCAGCCAGCCGGGGGTGTCCAAGCACCTGCGGGTGCTTCGCCAGGCCGGGCTGGTCGAGGTGCGAGCCGACGGCCAGCGGCGCCGGTACCGGCTCCGGACCGAGCCGCTCCGGGAGATCGATGAGTGGCTGGCGCCGTACCGGGCCGTCTGGAACGACCGGCTCGACGTGCTGGAAGCCCACCTCGACGATATGGACGAGTGAGGAGAATCGCGCATGGACGAAACGGGCCTCGGGACCCTGGCTCGCCAGGGCGACCGGTGGACGCTCACCTTCACCCGCAAGCTGNNTCCGCAGCAGATCGTGGGGGAGCGCAAGGCCGGCGCGCCGCTGCGGTTCGTGAGCTCAGGCGGGGACGGCTTTGACGGGCGGATGCTGGTCTTCGACCCGCCCTCGGTCATGGAGTTCACCTGGGGCAGCGACCTGCTCCGGATCGAACTGGCACCGGATGGCCAGGGTACCGTGCTCACGCTGACCGACACCTTCGACGACCTGGGCAAGGCTGCCCGGGACGCGGCCGGCTGGCACGAGTGCCTCGAGCGGCTGACCGGGGACTTGGACGGCACGCCGCTCCCCGCTCTCGGCGAGCCATGGCAAAGGATCCACCCGGTCTACGTGGCCGCGCTCGGACCCGAGGCCGCCACGATCGGCCCGCCGCCGGGCTGGCAAGAGAACCTAGTGCGCCACGACCTGCGATGAAACCCCGTGCGGAATTACTCGTTAGACAAGACGGCGGAAGCTGGCAGGGGGCACCTGTCGCGGAGGTTCGCATATGGGATTGGCGTCGCACCAACGGGGCGGGCGGCGGGCCGCCATTGCGATCGGGGTCGTGGTCTGCGCGGCCGCGACGTCGTGCGCCTCGGGAGGAGCGGGGTCAGGCAACGGGTCAACTAACGGGGCACCCGCGATCACGATCTTGACCCGCGGCGCGGACAACGGCAACGGGGATATCTTCATCGCGCCGGAGGGCGGCTACGCCAACGGCCCGGAGATCCTCACCACCACCGGCCAGGTGGTCTGGTTCGACCCGCTGCCCAACAGCGAGGCGGCCACCGATTTCCGCACCCAGACGTACCTGGGCCAGCCGGTCCTGACCTGGTTCCAGAGCGGTAGCAGTGGCGGGACCGACGAGGTCTACAACGACCGCTATCAGCCGATCGCTACGGTCCGGGCGGCCAACGGGTACATGACCAACTTCCACGAGTTCCTCATCACGCCGTGGAACACTGCGCTCATCCTGGCCGACAACACCGTGACCGCCAACCTCAGATCCATCGGCGGGCCCTCCGACCAGCAGGTCATCGACGGCATCGTGCAGGAGATCGATATTAAGACGGGCCAGGTCCTGTTCCAGTGGGACAGCGCCGACCATGTGCCCTACCGTGACAGCCAGGCGCCCCTGCCCGGCTCGGCGGCCGTGCCGTGGGACTGGTTCCACATCAACGCCGTCCACCTCGACACCGACGGCAACCTGCTGATCGACGCCCGCAACACCTGGACCACCTACAAGGTGAACATCCACACCGGCCAGATCATCTGGGAGCTGGGCGGCAAGCAGAGTTCGTTCACCCTGAAGGCCGCTCCCGGCCAGGTCTTGGACCACGACGGCGAGATCTTCGCCTGGCAGCATGATCCCGAGGCCATCGGCGGCGGTAAGTACACGTTCTTCGACGACGAGTCCGGCGGCGACCTGCTCGGCTACAGCCGCGCGGTCACGGTCCGGCTGAACCTGCAGACCCACGTGGCGACCCTGATCAAGTCCGATAACCAGCCCGAGGGCCTGGTCGCCGGGGCCATGGGCAACGCGCAGACCACGCGCAACGGCGACCTGTTCGTCGGCTGGGGCGCGTTGCCCTACATCTCCGAGTTCAGCCCGTCCGGGAAGCTACTCTTCAACGCCGAGCTCCCCGCCGGCACCTCCACCTACCGCGCCTACCGCCTGCCCTGGCATCCTGGCGGTTAAGGGGAAGCGGTTAAGGAGAAGGAGCAGCGCTGATGTCGGGCGACGGGCCGGACCGGGACGAACTCGGGCCGCAGCCGTCCCGCCGGGACAAACGCCTTTATCTCGTGCTCATGACGGTCTGCATCGGCTTGTTCGTCCTGTCCTGGGCCGTCCTGGACCGGTACTCCACGACCGCGGCGATCGCCGTGTCGGCCGTGGCGCTGGTGATCCCGCCGTTCGCCGTGATCATCGCGAACGTGGCCAGCGCCACTGACCGCCGCCGCCCGTAACGACCGTCACGTGGCGAAGTGCAGGCACGGCACCCCGAAGGAGTCATCCGCGGTGATGCACACCGCGGACAGCCCGGAGAAGGTCTGGTGCACTCCGAAGCTCCACCAGTACCAGCCCTGGCCCAGGGTGAACGTCCGCTGGGCGACGACCTGGCCGCCCGGGTGCTGCGCGGAGTAGACGATCACCCGCCAGGTCTTGGTCGCCGTGGTGTTGTACTGGACCCACTCGATCACGGTCCCGATGCAGACCCCACCCGCCTCCGGACGCCACCACAGGTGGCCCGCCTGGGTGCGGCTGGGATTGGTGATGAAGCCCAGCGCCGGGATGACCGCCGGGGTGACGCCCTGACAGCCGGCGGTGCCGACGGCCGCGCCGGCCGCGCCGGCCGCGTTGGCCATGGCGGCGGTAGCGGCGGTNNCGCCAGCCATCGGCCCGGCAGCCGCCGAGTCCGTCGTGCTGGTCGGGTAAGCCGTGCTGGTCTGGCCAGCGGCCTGGCAAGTGGTGCTGGTCGGGTAAGCGGTGCTGGTCGGGTACGCAATAGTCGCCTCACGCCTAGGTCTCCTTCTGGTCAGGGTGAAGGTTCCGGCGCCCGGGCGATTCAGTCGCTAATAAAACGATCACCGCGGCCTCCTGGTTCATCACGGGCCCTGAGCCCGGGGCCGGACCAGGGCCGCACCCGGGCAAACCACGGGCGCGAACGCGGCTGGTCAACGCGGACCCTAAGGAACAGCACGGATCCTAAGGAACGGCACGGGCGCCACGGCACCCGGCGGCGTCGCCGTCTAGACCCACCGGAGAAAGATCATGAACGAGGGCTGGCACGAGACCATTGATCACCATGAGCCGCTCATCCACGACTGGCGGGCCCGGCAGCTCACGAAACTGGGGATCCCGAGAGCGCTCGCCGAGGCCGTTGCCGATCACGTCGACTGGCACCAGATCGCCGCGCTCGTCTGCCGCGGCTGCCCGCCCCGGCTGGCCCTGCAGATCGTCATGTGACCGACCCCGGCATCGCGCTCAAGGCACCACCCGAGGCGCCATCTAAGGCGCCACTCGAGGCGCCACCCGAGGCACCGTCCAAGCCGAGCCGCTCCTCCAGTTGCTGCCCGTTGACCTGCGCATAGTTGCTATAACAGTTGTTGAACAGGACGTGGGTGAGCTCAGCCCCGGCGGCCAGGTCCCGGATCTTGGGCGCCCATTCGGCCAGCTCGCCGTCGCTGTAGCGATAGCCGAACCGCTCGTAGATGTCCTTGCTGTCCCATTTATCCGAATGACCGTGCATGCGGACCACGGCCAGGTCGCTGGTGGCGGCCAGGACCGGGGGAATGGAGCTGGTATAGCCCTGGGGCATGTCGACGCACACGTACGGCAGCTGATGCGAAGCCAGGAACCCCAGGGTCTCCTCCTGGTTCTCCGGGCTCATCCAGGTCTTGTTGCGGAACTCGATGCAGACCCGCCGCGGGGCGGCCCGCGCAGCGCACGCCACGATGTAGTCCTTGCGCGACCGGCCGATGGGGAACCAGGGCGGGAACTGCAGCAAGATCGCGCCGAGCTTGCCCGCCTGGCGCAGCGGCTCCAGCGCGGCCAGGAACCGGTCCCAGGCCTGGTCGGCCACCGCCGGGTCGACGTCCTTCAGATACACCCGCTCCTTACCAGACGAGCCCGCGGCCGAGCGCAGATCAACAGGCAGCGCCTTGACCGGAGTGGGGTGCTGGGTGAACAGGCTGAACGCCTTGACGTTGAACGTGAACCCGTCCGGCGTCCGCGATGCCCACGACGCAGCGGTCTGCTCGGCGGGCAGCGCGTAGTAGGTGGCGTCGACCTCGACCAGCGGGAACTGCCGGGCGTAGTACCGCAGCCGTTTCTCCGGCGTGTCCGCCTCGGGCGGATACCACCCGGAGGCGATCAGCGTCTTGTCCGTCCACGACGCGGTGCCCACCAGGATGGATCCCATAAAGCAAGCCTACAAANNCAAACTCACTCCGGCGGCAGTTCCTTGTACACGAAGCCCACGTTGATGCCCTGCCGGGCCCGGATGAACTTCGGCACGTAGTACAGCAGGGCGCCGCCCACGATCAGCCCGCCGAACCAGGCCGGGATCCACCAGAAGTTGGCCGTGTTGCCGTCCATGACCAGCGCCGGGTACTGGGTGGACACGATGGCCAGGGCCACGAAGATCCCGATCGACAGCGGCGCGACGATGAACAGGACCGGGATCCCGAGGAACTTCACGTTGGCCGGCGAGGACCGGTACAGGTCCGGACGGCGGAACGGCAGCGCGATGGCCGCCACGCCCACGATGACCACGGCCAGGCAGCCGGCCAGCACGATGAGGCCGAGCACGAGCTGGAACACGTTGGAGTAGACGCTCCAGATGGTCAGCCCCGCGATGATCACGTTGACCAGGATGATGGCCCTGACCGGCGAGTGGGTGCGGGCGTTGACGTCGGCCAGCTTCTCCGGCATCAGCCGGTCGAACGACCAGGCGAACAGCGACCGGATCGGCATGAACGTGTTCGCGATCATCGACGGCAGGCTCCAGAACAGGAAGCAGCCCAGGATGATCACCGTGACGAACGGGACGTTCACCGACAGCGCGGCCAGGAACGGGTAGAACGGCCCGGACGGGATGCCGAACGCCTTCGGGCCTGCGTTGGCCGCGAACACGAAGTTGTAGCCGGCCACCCGGAACAGCAGCAGCACGCCGATGATGAGCAGCACAACATCGAACACCAGGGCTCCGAGCATGACCGTCAGCTGCCTGCGCCGGTTGGAGGCGCTCTTCAGCTCGCCGGACATGTACACCGACCAGAAGTTCCACATCATGAAGCCCTGGATGGAGAACAGGGTGGGCACGGTGGCGTTCACGTTCCCGAGGTTCGGCCCCGCGTGCGCGGCGCCGGCCTGGGAGATGACCTGGGCCACGGTCCCGCCGCCGAAGGTCTTGTTCAGCTTGGTGAAGTTGGCGTCGAAGCCGCTGCGGCTGGCCACGGCCAGCGCGATGAACGCCACGATGATGCCCACCATCGCGATCAGGAAGGCGCCGTTCTGCCAGCGGAAGGTGGCTTTGGTCCCGAACAGCAAGATCACGGTCTGCAGCAGGACCATGAACAGCGCGGCGCCGATCATCCAGCTGTGGTTGGTCTCGAACGAGGACCCCCAGCTGATCAGCGTGTTGTTGTGGGCCATGCTGCCGCCCGCGACCAGGGCCGGGCCGACCGCGAAGACGGAGAAGAACTTGGCGAAGTACGCCGCGCCGAGCAGGCCGCCCATGATCATGCACAGGTTGGAGATGAGCGCGAGCGGCGGAGATAGCACCCGGCTGACCCAGACGTAGTCACCACCCACCCGCGGCATGCTGGCGCCGAGCAGCGCGAACATGATCAGCACCGGGATGTTGATGATCAGGGTGATGATCAAGACCCCGACCGGATCCGCGCCCGGGAACGCGACCAGGGTGAAGAAGATCGACCAGGCCAGGGTGGATCCGATCGGGGCCGAGATGACCGCATTGAAGATCGTGGCGTCGAGAGCCGATGCCGTTCGCACGAGTCCTGTGCTGTTACGAACGAACAGTCGGCTGGTCGATCCGGTTGTCGCCATGAACCCCTCCTGGGCAGGCTCCTCCGCTTGACACGCAGTCTGAGTGCTGCTTAAGTCGAACATAATCGATTAACACCGTCAAGACTTCGGACACAACCAGTCACCTGAATCTCAGCTTCGAACAGGACGGCTGAGGCCAGGTGCGGCAGCAGGTGAGGCAGGGTGCTTGCGGTCGAGCGGCGCATCAAGGTCCTGGAGCGGCTCGCGGCTGATCAGGCGGTCGAGGTGAGCAGCCTGGCCCGCGAGTTCGGTGTTTCCGAGATGACCATCCGCCGGGACCTGCACCGGCTGGACCGCGACGGGTTTGTCCGCCGGACCTACGGGGGCGCCACGACCAGGGTCGTTCGCGCGGCGGGCGCCTTCGAGGTGAGCCAGAACGCCCGGATGCTGCACCACGCCGAGGAGAAGCGGCAGATCGCCCTGCGCGCCGCGGAGCTGACCTCCGACGCCCGGGTCATCTACGTGGGCGTCGGCTCGACGGTGGAGCAGTTCGCCCGGTTGGCCCGGCCCCGGGAGGACCTGCTGGTCATCACGCCGTCTCTGGTGGTGGCCAGCGTGCTCGGCACCCGCCGCGTGCAGGTGATCATCGTCGGCGGCCTGGTCCGCCAGGACGAGCTCAACTGCGTCGGTCCGTCGGCCGTCGAGTGCGTGCAGCGCTACAACACCGACATCGCGGTGATCGGGGCGGCGGGCGTGTCCGCCCGCTTCGGCGTGACCGATCTCGACGACGGCGAGGCCGGCGTCAACCGGGCCGCCCTGGAGCGGACCCGGCAGATCATGGTGCTGGCCGACGGCTCGAAGTTCGGGGACGTGGCGCTGAGCACCGTCGCGCCGATCAAGGATGTCTCGGTCATCGTGACCGATTCCACCGCCGACGCCACCGAGCTGGAGCTGATCGAGCGCGCGGGAGTCGAGGTCATCAAGGTGCCCCCCGCCGACAAACAAGACAAACAGGCCGACGAACGACCCGGCGCGCGAGCCACCCGATGAGCGATCTGCTCCGCGCCCTGTTCGGCACCGGCAAACCCGTCATCGCCATGCTGCACGCCGCCGCGCTGCCCGGCCGGCCCCGGCACGACCTGCTGGCCGGGATGCGCCCGATCGTCGAAGCGGTGGCGCGCGATCTGGACGCGCTCCAGCAGGCCGGCGTGGACGGCCTGCTGTTCTGCAACGAGGCCGACCTGCCCTACCAGCTCGAGACCGGCCCCGAGACCGCGGCCGCCATGGCCGCGCTGGTGGGCGAACTCAGGCAGAAGATCCACGTTCCGTTCGGCATAGATATTGTCTGGGATCCGGTCGCGAGCCTGGCCGTGGCCCGGGCCACCGGGGCGTGCTTCGTCCGCGAGGTGTTCACCGGGGTGTACGAGAGCGACCTGGGGATCATGCAACCGGACTTCGGCGCCATCGGCGGCTACCGGAACCGCATCGGCGCGGAGTCGGTAGCCATCTTCAGCAACATCACCCCCGAATTCGCCAGCCCCCTGGGCCAGCGCAGCACCGCCGAACGGGCCCGCAGCGCCGTATACCTTGGTGTCGATGCCGTGCTCATCACCGGCCCGATCACCGGCCTGCCCACCGACCTCGCCGAGCTCCGTGCCGCCAAAGCCGCGGTCCCCGGCTCCCCCGTGCTGGCCAGCACCGGCGTCACGGCGGATACGGTGCGCGAGGTCCTGGCCGTCGCGGACGGCGCGATCGTCGGCACGCATCTCAAGCGCGACGGCGTCACCTGGAACCCGGTGGACCCGCTCCGCGCGGCCGCCTTCGTGGCCGCCGCGCACCGAGCCCGCAGCGAGATGGCGGTTTAACGCAAATGGCTAAGACGCTCGTCTACTTCGTCTCGGACCTGCACGGGTCGAGCATGTGCTTCCGTAAGTTCGTCAACTCGACCAAGGTGTACAAGCCCAACGTGCTGATCCTGGGCGGCGACGTGGCCGGCAAGGCCATTCAGTCGATCGTGAAGGCCCCGGGCGGCCGGTACCAATGCGAGTTCGTCGGCACCCGCTACGACATCAGCGACGAGGCGGAACTCAAAGACCTCGAACGCCTCATCGCCGACCACGGCTACTACCCCTACCGCGCCGAGCCCGGCGAGCTCGAGGCCATGGAGGCCGACGGGACGCTCGACGAGCTGTTCCTGCGCCTGATGCGCGAGCGCCTGGCCGAGTGGCTCGACATCGCCGATACGCGGCTGCGGCCGCAGAACGTCCCGCTGTTCCTCATGCTCGGCAACGACGACCCGCCCGAGCTGGCCGAGCTGCTCGACCAGGCGCCCTGGGGCACGCACGCCGAGGGCAAGGTCGTGCACCTGGACGACGACCACGAGATGATCAGCTGGGGGTACGCCAACACGACGCCCTGGCACACCTACCGCGAGCAGGACGAGCAGCAGCTGGCCAGCGCCTACGCCACCATGGCCGCCCAGCTCGACCGCCCCGAACGAGCCGTGTTCAACCTGCACCCGCCGCCGTACAACACCCAGCTGGACGACGCGCCCGCCCTGGACGACAGCCTGCGGGTCCAGGCCAGCCTGGGCCAGATCCAGTACGCGGCGGTCGGCAGCACCGCGGTGCGCGACATCGAGACGCAGTATCAGCCGCTGCTCGGCCTGCACGGGCACATCCACGAGTCCTCCGGCATCCGCCGCCTCGGGAAGCGCAAGGGCATGGTCATCAACCCGGGCAGCGACTACTCCACCGGAGCCCTGATGGGCGCGCTGATCACCCTGGACCGGGACAAGGCCGGCGCCCAGCTGGTCCGGGGCTAGCGGGACGAGCGCCGATGGACCGCATCAGCCCGGACGTGCTCGTCGCGGTCGACGTGGGCACCTCGGGTGCGCGCGCGTCGGCCTTCGGCGCNNCCGCTGGACGACCGGTACCAGCCGCTGCGCCCGGGCATCATCTACCGGGACAACCGGGCCACGGCCGAGGCGGCCTGGATCCGCGAGCGGTTCGGCGACCAGGAACTGCACGCGCTCACCGGTCACCTGCCGGCCGCGTTCCACGTGGCGGCCAAGATCTGCTGGATCCGCGCGCACGAGCCGGAGGTGTTCGCCGCGACCAGGCTGTTCGCGCAGCCCTGCGACTACGTGGGCCTGGCCCTGACCGGCGAGCCCGGCACCGACTGGTCGATCGCCGCCTCCACCGCGCTGCTGGACCTGCGCGCCCGCCGCTGGGCGGCGGGCCTGCTGGCCGGACTCGACCTCGACGAAGGCCTGCTGCCCCCGCTGCGTCCCTCGTGGAGCGTCATCGGCGGCCTGCGCCCCGCCCTCGCGCGCCGCCTGAAGCTGCCACCGGACACACCGGTGATCGCCGGCGCGGGGGACAGCATCGCCTGCGCGATCGGCGCCGGGGTGATCGCGCCCGGCCCGGTGAGCGAGATGGCGGGCAGCTCCAGCTGTTTCAACTCGGTCGTCCCCGAGCCGCTCGCCGACCTGGACATCACGCACTACCCGAGTGCCGTCGACCGCAGCGGCTACGTCACCGAGGTCGGGCTCAACACCACCGGTGAGGCCCTGGACTGGCTCGCGCAGCTGTTCTACGACCGGGCTCCGCGCCGCGATGACTTCGCGCGGATCGAGCACGCCGCCGCGGCCGCCGCCCCCGGCGCCGACGGCCTGCTGTTCGCGCCGGTGCTCGGGGACGGCGAGCGCGACGACCCGGCCCTGCGCGGGACCGCGGCCGGGCTGTCGCTCCGGCACGACCGCCGCAGCTGGGCCCGGGCCACGCTGGAGGGCGTGGCGTTCGGGGTCCGGGCCCGGCTCGAGATCCTGCAGCGCGCGTCCAGGCCCGCCACCGAGCTGCGGGTATCGGGCGGCGGCGCGCGGATCGCGCTCTGGAATCAGATCAAGGCCGACGTCACCGGAACCCCCGTCGTCTGCGTCCCCGGCGACTCCACCGCGGCCGGGACCGCGATGCTGGCCGGCCTGGGCGCCGGCGTCTACACAGATGTCGCCCAGGCGGTCGCGGCGGCCTACCGCCCCGGCCCGGTCGCCGAGCCGGACCCCCGCCACCGCGCGCTCTACGACGAAATGTACGGCCGCTACCTGGCCCTGACCGGCGCGAAGGAGAGCTGAGATGCGGGCCACGCTCGGCATCAACAACTGTTTCGCGGTCAAGCGGTGGCCGCGCCCCGACGACTGGGCCTCGATCGTGGCCAACGACCTCGGCCTGGATCTCGTCGAGCTGTCCCTGGACCAGCTGGAAGGCCCGGACACCCGGGCCGGCCGCGACCGGATGGCCGAACAGACCCGGGCCGCCCTGAGCCGGCACGGCCTGCGCGCCGAGACCACGTTCACCGGCCTGGCCGCCTACTCGCTCAACCTGCTCATGCATCCCGAGGCCGAGTACCGGGCCGCCGCGCGGCGCTGGTACAAGCAGGTCATCGAGCTCACCGCCCAGCTGGGTGCCAACGCGACCGGCGGTCACGTCGGCAGCCTGAGCGTCCCCGACTGGTCCGATCCGGCCACCCGCGCCCGGCGCTGGGCCGATCTGCGCGACACCCTGGCCGAGCTCGCCGCCTACGCGCACCAGGCCGGACTGGACCACCTGCTGGTCGAGAACCTGGTCACGGACCGTGAACCATCGACCATGGCCCTGATCGAAACCATTGTGACCGAACGAAGCGTGGCGCACGCCCCGATCCAGCTCTGCCTGGACCTCGGTCATCCCTTCGTCTGCGGTGGCAGCCCGGCGGACCGCGATCCCTACGCCTGGATCGAGCACTTCGGGCCCCGGATCGCCGAGGTCCAGCTCCAGCAGGGCGATGGCCTCGCCGACCACCACTGGCCCTTCACCCCCGAGCGGAACGCCACCGGGCTCGTCGACCCCGGCCGGGTCCTCGATACCTTGGCCGCCGCCGGCGTGGCCGACGTCCTGCTGATCCTCGAGGTGATCCCGGCGTTCGAAGGAGACGACCAGCAGGTGATCAGCGATCTGCGGGCCTCGGTGCAGGTCTGGACCCAGGCCCTGGCCGAACGGGGCCTGCGATGACCGCCGGCCTGGTCCACGCCGGCGACGCGGACCTGTACTACCAGGTCGACGGGACCGGACCCGAGACCCTGGTCCTGGTCAACGGGGTCGGTGACCCGCTGGAGGGGTGGGCCAACCAGCTCGACGCGTTCCTGGCCGCGGGCCTGCGCGTGGTCAGCTTCGACAACCGGGGCGTCGGCCGGTCCAGCCAGCCGCCCGGCCCCTACACCAGCGCCCAGCTGGCCGCCGACCTGCACGCGGTGGTGATCGCCGCCGGGCTGGACGGCTTCCACCTGGCCGGGGTGTCCATGGGCGGCGTGATCGCCCAGGAATACGCGCTCGCCCACCCCGCGAACCTCCGGTCCCTGGTGCTGGCCAACACCTTCGCCGCCGCCGACCCGTTTACCCGCGCGGCCTTCGAGAGCTGGGCCCAGGTGGCGGCGGCCGCGGGCATGCCGATGATGATGCGCGCGCAGGCGCCCTGGATCTTCAGCCCGGATTTCTACGCCCAGTACCCGGAACGGGTCGCGGAGCTGATCGTCGAGGCGCAGCAGAGCACCCAGCCCGCCGCGGCATTCGCGGCCCAGATGGCCGCGCTGGTCGACCACGACGCCCGGGACCGGCTCGCGGCGCTAACCACGCCGACGCTGGTCATCGCGGCCGCCGACGACATCATCATCCGGCCCGCGCTGTCCCGGGGGCTGTTCGAGGCGCTGCCCGACGCCGCCTGGAGCGTGGTCCCCGGGGGTCACGCCGCGTTCTGGGAAGACCCCGGGCCGTGGAATAAGGCCGTTCTAGAGTTCGTCCACGCACACCGTTAAGGGGCTGGTCATGAAGGTATTTGCCACCGCCAAGCCGGTCATCGCGATGGTGCACTTTCCCGGGCTGCCGGGCCGGCCGCGCCACGACCGGGCCGGGGGCCGGGCCCGGCTGCTCGACGTGGTCGGGCGCGACCTGGAGGTCCTGCAGGACGCCGGGGTCGACGCGGTGCTGTTCTGCAACGAGGCCGACATCCCCTACCAGCTGACCGTGGGCCCGGAGATCCCGGCCGCGATGGCCGCGGTGATCGGCGAGCTCCGCCCGTCGATCCGGGTCCCGTTCGGGGTCAACATCTTGTGGGACGCCAAGGCCAGCGTGGCCCTGGCCCGGGCCACCGGGGCCAGCTTCGTCCGCGAGGTGCTGACCGGCGTCTACGAGAGCGACCTGGGCCTGATCGCCCCGGCGCTGGGCGAGCTGGCCGGCTACCAGGCCGCGATCGGCGCCGCCGACGTGGCCCTGTTCGACAACATCACCCCCGAGTTCAGCAGCTCGATCGGGTCCCGGACGGTGGCCGAGCGGGCCCGCAGCGCCAGCTTCCTGGGCGTGGACGCCATCCTGGTCAGCGGCCCGCAGGCCGGGGTGCCGATGAACATGAGTGACCTGCGCGCGGCCAAGGCGGCCGCGCCGGATACGCCGGTCCTGGCCAACACCGGGGTCCAGGCCGACCGGCTGGCCGAGATCTTGCCCGTCGCCGACGGCGTGATCGTCGGCACCAGCCTCAAGGTCGACGGCATCACCTGGAACCCGGTCGACCCGGACCGGGCCCGCCGCTTCACCGAGACCGCGGCCAAGGTCCGCGCCTCGCTCACGGTCCCGAGTTGATGGACGCGGTCGTCCTGGACATGGACGGCCTGCTCATCGACACCGAACC
>PLDT01000465.1:0-10382 GCA_003136255.1 Actinomycetota bacterium | reverse complement strand
AGGGGGTCCACAGTACCCAAACCGCTCCCGGAAGCCCATATCATCCCGGATCTTTCCCGGCTGGAACGCGACGATCATTGACATACGTAGCGCGGGGCACGCTGGTATCACCGGCGACAAGAGCTGACCTGCCAGACCCGGACCGCACAGCGCGGATCGGGCACACCGAGCCTCATGGCCCGTGACGCACACGGACCCGGCACCCTAACGGATAGAGCCATCAGGGTGCCGTAGTCATGGTGTCCTGGCCCCGGGGGCGGAGGCGGGCGACGAGGGCTAGACGTCCGCACGGGCGCGCCACGCGGTCACTGAAGAAGTGGCCGTGGCCGGTGGGGAGGGTGGTGATGTGGATCTGGGAGTCGGGGAGGCCGGCTTCGCGGAGGACGTGGCGGTTGGCGGACCACAGGTCAAGGAGCCAGCGGCCGGGGGCGGCGGGGTCTGGGCGGATGAAGCTCGAGGCGGCGGGGCCGAAGGCGTGGGTGACGGCCTGGTGGACGTCGGGGCCGACCTGGTAGCGGGCGGGCGCGACGGCGGGGCCGACGCCGGCCAGGATGTCTGACGGGCGGGAGCCGAGGGATTCCATCGCGGCCACGGCCGTGGCCGGCACCCGGGCGACGGTGCCGCGCCAGCCCGCGTGCACGCAGGCCAGCACGCCGGCCACCGGGTCGTGCAGGACGATCGGCACGCAGTCCGCGGTCAAGATGGCCAGGACCACGTCCGGCGACGTGGTGACCAGAGCGTCGGTGTCCGGCACGGCGTCGTCCAGGGTGAGGGCGCCGCTCCCCCGGTTGGCCCGGCCGACGATCCGGACCGTGGCTCCGTGCACCTGGCGGGCGAAGACGAAATCACCGGGGTCCGCGCCGAAGGCGGCCGCGAGCCGGCGCCGGTTCTCCAGGACCCGGGCCGGGTTGTCGCCCACGGACAGGCTCAGGTTCAGCGTCGCATACGGCCCGGACGACACGCCGCCGCTGCGGGCGGTGACGACCGCGTCCGCGCCGGACGCCTCCAGCGCGGGCCAGGTCAGCAGGTTCAGCGCGCCGGCCGCGCGGATCCGGGCCGGGCCGGCGGGAAGGGCGCTCGCCGGGAGCGGCTGGGACTGGGGGGTCATCGGGAGCGATCCTAGCGGGCCCGCCGGGCCGGGCTAGCCTCCGCCAGGCTGGGTTAGTGGATCGGGTCGACGGGTGCATAAAATGCAGCCCGATGAGCGATGACACCGGAGACGACCAGGGCGGCGTCGGGGAAGCCGAGGAGGCGGTACCCGCCATGCTCGTCATGGCGCCGGACGGCGCCGAGGAGCAGTCGACGCCGATCTACGACTGGCTCGTCGTCGGCCGCCATTGCGTCGGCGTCGATGAGCGGCACCGGTTGCTGATCGACGACCCGGAGGTCTCCAGGGCGCACCTGGAGCTGAGGCTGGATTTCGCTCACGATCAGGCCTGGCTGACGGACTTCAGCACGAACGGGACCCGGCTCAACGGACAGCGGATCGAGCGATCCATACCGGTCAGGATCACGCCCGGCGACCGGATTCGCCTGGGTCCGGCGGAACTGGAGTTCCGGTCCCGGCGGTTCGCGGCCACCGAAGATACCGAAGCGCAGGTCACGGCCCGGGGGCCGATGACCCTCCGGCAGGTCACGGTGATGCACATGCTGATGGTGGTCGGCGACATCGTGAGTTTTTCGGCCATCGCCGAGTACACCGGTGACCGCGTGCTGCTGGAGAACATCGACCGCCTCTACGCCGAGTTGCGGCAGATCCTCGCCCGGCATCACGGCACGCTCAGCAACTACGTGGGTGACGCGTTCTTCGCGACCTGGGAGGCGGACGCGATACCGGACGCGGCCCGGGCGGCGACGGCCTTCGCGATCGAGGCGGCCGAGACGGTACCGCGGATCGCGGCCGGCCTGGACCTGCGCGATCCCGGCGGGCGGCCGCTGCACATGGGGTGGGGCGTGGCCGCCGGCCCGGCGGCCGTGAGCCTGCTGACCGGGATGCTGGTCACGGTGCTCGGCGATGCCACGAACGTGGCCTTCCGGCTCTCCGGACTGGCCGGCCGGGACGGGCGGCCGGACGTGCTGGTGACCGACGCCGTCCACCGCACGACCGCGGCGAGCTTCGCCTTCACCGCGCCGTCGGCCATCCAGGTCAAGGGACGCAGCCAGGCGGTCGAGGCGCTGGGCGCCAGCCGCTTGCCAGACGGGGGGCCCGCCTCGTGAGCTTCGACCGGGAGCAGCTCAGCACGTGAACGATCAGCCGGGAACAGCTCCATACGTGAACGGCCAGCCAGACCGGCCAGAACTGGACGTGTTCCTGGCCGGCATCCCGTTGCTCGCCCCGCTGGACGAGGCGGCCCGCGGTGAGCTGGCCAGGGAGCTGGAGCCGGTGTCGGTGGCCGCCGGGGAGGTGATCTTCCGGCAGGGTGACACCGGAGACGGTCTCTACCTGGTGGTGAGCGGCCGGCTGCGGATCAGCGTGGCGGCGGGCGGCGGCGAGCGCGTCCTGTACGACCTGGGCCGGGACGCGGTGGTAGGAGAGATCGCCCTGCTCAGCGGCCAGCCCCGGTCGGCGACCGTGCGAGCGGTCCGGGACAGCGACCTGCTGCTGCTGCGGGTGTCCTCGTTCAGGTCCCTGGTCGAGCGGATCCCGGCGCTGCTGGTCGAGATGACACGGTTGCTGGTCGACCGGTTGCTGACCGTGGACCGGCTGCTGGCTCTTGAACGGCCGGAAGTGCCACCTCCGGTGGCCGGCACCATTGCCGTGACCGCCGCTGGCCAGGGCGCAGGGACGGCGGCCATGGTCGCCGAGTGGCTCGTGGCGCAGCTGGCGCGGACGGGGTCGGTCATCCAACTGGACGCCGATGCCGTCGCGCGGCAGCTAGGCCCGGGCGCGGCCCAGCGGGCCCCGGGCGACCCCGGCCGGGCCGAACTGACCGGGTGGCTGCACGCGGTGGAACGCGACCACGACCACGTGATCTACCGGCCCGACGCGCAGGACACGGCGTGGAGCCGGCTCTGCTTGAGCCAGTCTGACCTGGTCCTGCTGGCGGCCTCGGCCGGAGATGATCCCTCGATCGGCCCGGTGGAAGCCCGGGCGCTGGCCACCGGCTCGCTGCGCTGTGAACTCGTCCTGCTGCACCCGGTCTGGCCATCGGGGACGGCCAGGTGGCTGAAGGACCGGCCGGTGGCCGACCATCACCACCTGCGCGCCGGCCGGCCGGGCGACGTCGGGCGGCTGGCCCGGATGATCACCGGCACCGCGTGCGGGCTGGTCCTCGGCGGCGGCGGCGCGCGCGGGCTCGCCCACCTAGGCGTGATCCGGGCGCTGGAGGAAGCCGGGGTGCCCATCGACGTGGTCGGCGGCACCAGCATGGGCGCGATCATGGCCGGGCTTTGCGCCCGGGGCATGGATGACGCGGAGCGGGTGCGGCGGGTCTTGAATATCGCCCGCCACGGCCGCCGCCTGCTCACGCCCACGCTGCCGCTGATCGCCTTGTCATCGGGCCGCCACGTGGACCGGATACTCGCCGACAACCTTAGCGCCGTGCCCATCGAGGACCTGCTGCTGCGTTTCTTCTGCATCTCCGCCAACCTGACCCGGGCCGAGGAGGTCATCCACGAACGCGGGCCGCTGTGGTCCGCGGTGCGGGCCAGCCTGGCCCTGCCCGGCATCTATCCCCCCGTCTACGCGGGAGGAGACCTGCTCGTCGACGGGGGGACGCTGGACAACGTGCCGATCGGGCCCATGCGCGGCCGGGTCGGGCACGGCCGCATCGTCGCGGTTGACGTGTCCCCCGAGGTAGAGCCGCTCACCGCCGCAGCGCCCTTCGAGACAGGCTTGTCCGGCTGGCGCGTGCTCGGGCACCGCCTCAACCCGTTCGCCCCGCCGCGGCCGGTCCCCAGTGTCGTGGACATCTTGAGCCGCTCGACCGGACTGTCGCAGGTTCGCCACCGGCGCGCCGCACTGGACGGCGACCGCGTCGACCTGTTGCTCCGCCCGCCCGTTGCCGGGGTCGGCACCCTGGACTTCAAAGGCGCGATCACGCTCGTCGATATCGGCTACCGGCACGCGGCGCAGGCGCTGTCGGAGTCCGGCCTGGCTGAACACTTCGTGACCTGAGTTGACCCGATACGATGCCCTCGGGAGGGGTAATGACTGGTGGGGCGCAAGCTAACCGGGACGCCGGGCTGACCCCGGTGCTGCGCGACCGGCTGCTCTACTACGGCGGGCGCGCGCCGTCGCCGCACAACGCGCAGGGCTGGCGCATCGAGGCCGACGGGCCGAGGTTTCGCGTCTCGCGCGATCCGGACCATCAGGTGCTCAGCGAGCTCGATCCGGCCGGCCGGGAGAGCGACCTGGCCTGCGGCGCCGTCGTCACTAACCTGTGCGTGGGGGCCCGGGCGTTCGGCTTCGACGCGGAGGTCCGCTGGCGGCCGGACGGCGATGCCGCGGCCGACGTGGTGCTGCGGCCCGCCTCGGCGCCGCCGGACGAGGCGGCGCAGGCCCGGCTGCGTGCACTGCGCCGTCGCGCGATGAACCGCTCGCCCTACCGGCCCGATCCGGTCGCCGGCTCGGTGATCGAAGGCCTGCAGGCCACCGCGAGCAGCGCTGGGTTCACCCTTTCGGCGCTCACCGACCGGGCCGCGATCGACCGGGTGGCCGCGATCGCCGGCCGCGCCGGGGCGATGAAGCTAATGCACGGGCCCACCGCGGCCGAGCTGTACTCGCTGACGCGCTACACCGCCCGGGACGCCGCCCGGCACCGGGACGGCCTGGACCTGGAGCTGTTCTTCACCCCGGCGGTGACGGCGCGGATGGCCGCCGTGGCCATGCATCCGCGAGCGCTCGACGCGCTGGCTCGGTTCCACGTGGCCGAGCGGGTGGCCCGTGACCTGGAGGAGGCGCCGCTGCGCAGCGCGCCCGTCTTGTGCCTGCTGCACGCCGGGTCGCTGGAGGATCAGACGTTCCTGCGGGGCGGGGCGTGCTTCGAGGAGATCGCGCTGGAGGTCACCGAGGCCGGGCTGGCCATGGCCCTGCACAGTGCGCCGGTCGAGGTCGGCCTGTCGCATCCGGGCCCCCCGGACCCGTCGGTGCCCGCCGACTGGCACGCCCGCATCGCGCAGGTGCGCCGCGAACTGCTGGCGGCGTTCGGCGCCGCACCGCAGGCCATGCCGGTCGCCTTGTTCCGGCTGGGGTCACCGACCCGCGAGCCGGAGCGGCGCAGCCTGCGCCGCCCGCCCCGCGAGCAGCAGCCCGAGACCGCTCACTACCGGGAGATGACCCGGCGCAACCAGCCGTCCCTCAGCCGGGAGGAGCAGGGCGCGCTGCGCGCCGTGCGGATCCTGGTCGCGGGCTGCGGCAGCATCGGCGGGGCGCCGGTGGTGCCGCTGGTGCGGCTGGGAGTGGAGCGGTTCGTGCTGTGCGAGCCGGGTGACTACGAGCTCAACAACCTCAACCGGCAGGCCGCCGACATCGCCGACATCGGCCGCAACAAGGCCGACGTGCAGGCGGACCGGGCCCGGGCCATCAACCCCGAGGTCGAGGTGCTGGTCGAGTCCGACGGCGTGACGCAGGACAACGTCGACTGGCTGGTCGGCACGACCGACGTGGTGATCGACGGCGTGGACGTGACCGAGCCGGCCGGGATCGCGGCCAAACGGGCGCTGCATGACGAGGCCTGGCGCCAGCGCCGGCTGGTCATCTCCGGGCTGGACCTCGGCGGCACCCAGGTCGTGTACGCCTTCGACTACCGCGACGGCCGCACCCGCCCGCTGAATGGGCGCCTGGATAAGGCGCCGGACGACCTCGACGCGCTGCAGTTCCTCACCCGCCTGGTGAGCCCGCTCGATGTGCCGCGCGAGCTGCTCGCCTACAGCGAGGCGATGATCCGGGGCCAGGCCGGCTCGCCGCCTCAGCTGGCGCCGACCGCGGATCAGTTCGGCGTGCTGGCCGCCTGGATGGTGCTTGACTTCGCGGCCGGAAGGCAGGTGCGCAAGCGCGTCAAGGTGGCGATCCCGGACCTGGTGATGCCGCGCGGCCGCCGGGTCGCCAACGAGACGGCGCGCATGGTCCAGCTGGCCCGGGTCAAGTGGCTACTGGAATCCACGCGTCGCCGCGGCGGGGCGCAGCGGCCGGCAGGCACGCAGACACCAGGGCCGGCCGCGGGGGACGGGTCAACCGAGACACCAGGGATCTCCGTGGGGGACGGGTCATGAGCCGGGTCCTCGTGCCGCCGCCGGAGATGCGCGCCGCCGCGCCGGACCTGATCGACGCGGTCGAGCCGGTGTACATCGCCGAGACCGAGGCCGAACGCGAGGCGGTGTTCTCATTCCGGTACTCGGTGTACGGTGCCGAGCTCGGCCGCAAGCTCGGCAACGCCGACCACGGCCGCCGGCGGGTGCACGACGAGGAGGACGACCAGCCGTACACGATACTGCTCTACACCGACGACGGCGCCGGCCAGCTGACCAGTACCGCTCGCCTCCGCCGCTGGGAGCCGGGGCAGGTGCCCGCAAAAGACTGGGAGGCGTTCTCGATGGAGCGCTTCGACGGCCTGCGCGAGATGAGCGTCTCGGAGATCGGGCGGCTGATGATCGAGCCAGGGAGCCGCGGGCAGCTCGGGCTGGTATCGGTCGTTTGCGCGGTCTACCAGTTGTACGCGGGGGAAATGCCTGCCGACGTCGGGTTCATCAACTGCGCCGCCGGGCTGGTGCGCCACTACCGGCTGCTCGGCTTCCGCACCTACGCCGGGAAGCTCGTGCCCACCGCCGACGGGATCGAGGTGCCGCTGGTGGTGGTCCCGAGTGACCGCGCGTACCTGGAGCAGGCCGGATCGTTCGTGGCGCCGTTCGCAGACGTCTTCTACGGGCCGGGCAAGCACGAGCCGGTGGACATCGGGCGCTGGGCCCGCCTGCTGGACGCCGATTCGGCGCCGGTGCGGTTCGACCCAGCGGCGGTCTGGGACCGGGTCAGCCGGCTGCGGGAGGCGGCCGACGATCATCCGTCGATGCTCGAGGCGCTCAGCGATGACACGGTCCGCAAGCTCAGCGACAAGGGCTTCCTGATGGACGTCGCGGCCGGCCAGCTGCTGACCGAGAAGGGCCTGACCCAGCGGGAGATCTTCGTCATCCTCGACGGGGCGTTCGAGGTGCACGACGGTGACCGCCGGCTCGCCCTGCTCGGCCCGGGCGAGGTGATCGGCGAGATCGGTTTCTTCGGTACTTCGGGCCGCCGGATCGCGTCGGTGACCGCGGCGTCCGACGGGCAGGTGCTAGCCCTGCGCCGCCGTTTCGTCGACGAGCTGATGAAGAGCGATCCGGCCTGCGCCGCCGAGATCTTGTTCGGGCTGGCGCGCGTGCTCGCCGACCGTCAGTTCGTCCCGGCNNGCCAGGAGCTCGGCGAACAGGGCCGGGTAGGCGGACACGTCCTCGAGGCCGACGGTGACGTCCGGGGTCCCGTCGAAGTCACCGCCGAGGCCGACGTGCTCGACGCCCGCGACCTGGCGGACGTGCTCGATGTGGTCGGCGACCTGGGCCAGGGTGGCCTGCGGCAGCGGGTGGGCGGCCTCCCACTCCGGCCTGATGCGCTGCACGAGGTGCAGGTCTCTGGGGTCCAGGCCGCGGCGGACGGCCTCGGCCTTGAGGTCGGCCAGCCAGTCGGCGCACTCCTGGGACACGAAGGCGGGCACGAAGGTGACCATGCACACGCCGCCGTTGCCGGGCAGCCGGGCCAGCACCTCGTCGGGCACGTTGCGCGGGTTGTCGCAGACGGCCCGGGCGCTGGAGTGCGAGAAGATCACCGGGGCCGCGACGACGTCCAATGCGTCGTGCATGGTGGATACCGCGACGTGCGACAGGTCGACCAGCATGCCTAGCCGCTGCATCTCGCGAACCACGTCCCGGCCGAAATCGGTCAGGCCGCCGGCCGCGCGCTGGTCGGTGGCGGAGTCGGCCCACCCCACGTTGGCGTTGTGGGTCAGGGTCATGTACCGCACGCCGAGCGCGTACAGCATGCGCAGCACGCCGAGTGACCCGGCGATGGAATGACCGCCTTCGGCGCCGAGCAGCGAGGCCACCCGGCCGGAGGCGAAGATCCGCTCCACGTCAGCGGCGGTCAGCGCGAGCTCCAGGCCCTGGGGGTAAGCCGCGATCATCCGGTGGGCCAGGTCGATCTGCTCGAGCACCGTAGTGACGGCGGTGTCCCCCGGGATCGAGGCCGGCACGAAGACCGACCAGAACTGGGCGCCCACGCCGCCGGCCGCGAGCCGGGGCAGGTCGGTGTGGGTGCCCGCGACGGGTTCGGCCAGGTCCACGGGAGCCGCCCGGTCGCGCAGCGCCCAGGGCAGGTCGTTGTGCCCGTCGATCAGCGGGAACCGTCGCAGCAGGTCGCGCGCCCGAAGCGCTGGCTCACTCACACCGCCAGCCTAGGGGGGTACGAGGGGGGCGGAAGCCTAGGGGGAGCACGAGGNNCGGCGGGGGCCGAGGCGGCGCAGGCGGAACCAGGCGAGCAGCGCGAAGACGAGCGCCAGCCCGGCCTGGGCGCCCATGTCGCGCAGCCAGATCCCGGCCGAGTGGGTCCACAGCGGGTCGGTGAAGTTGCCGCCGGCGCTGGGCGTGATGACGTTGAGGTTCGAGGTCGAGGCCATCGCGCCCAACCCCCAGCGGGACGGCGCGATCCAGGACAGCTGGTTCAGGCCGGTCTTTTGGCCCAGCGAGATCACGCCGCCGGACAGGATGACCTGGATCATGGTCAGCAGGACAAGGAACGGCATCGCCTTCTCGGAGGTGCTGACCAGGGCGGATACCAGCAGGCCGAGGCACATGGAGGCCAGGGCGAGGACGGCGATGGCGAGCAGGATCTCGACGAACGGGGCGCCGGTCAAGAACGCGCCAGTGGGCGGCATCGGCCGGCCGATCAGCCCGAGCAGGACCAGCACGACCGACTGCACGACGCTGATCACGCCCAGGACCAGCAACTTGGAGGACAGGTAGGCGCCGGAGGACAGGCCGGCCGCGCGTTCCCTGACGTAGATCGTGCGTTCCTTGACCAGCTCCCGGACCGAGCTCGCGGCGCCGGCCAGGCAGGCGCAGACGACGAGCAGGAGCAGGGTCTCACTGGCGTTCTCGTTGGAGTGGGGCGGGCCGGCCAGGCCCTGGCTCGAGCCGACCAGGCGGATCAGCACGCCCAAGATGATCGGCATCAGGCCGATGGACAGCAGGTAGCCACGGTCGGCGGCGATCACCCGGATGTACCGGCGGGTCAGCGTGCCCATCTGCTTCAGCGCGCCGCGCCGCGCGACCACCGCCGCGGGTATGTCATCCGCGCCCTGCTCGGCGGTCGGCTTGGCGCGCTGGCCCAGCACGTACTGCGCGTGGGCTTGCGAGTCGGCGTACTCGGCGGCCCAGTCGCGGTCCGGGTAGCGTTCGAAGGCCTGGAACACCTCGGCCCAGCCGGTCAGGCCGAAGTACGCGAGCCCCTCATCGGGCGGGCCGTAGTAGGCGATCTTCCCGCCGGGGACCAGGACCAGCAGCCGGTCGCAGGTGTCCAGGTTGGCGACGCTGTGCGTGACCACGATGACCGTCCGGCCGTCGTGGGCCAGGTCCCGCATCTGCTCCATGACGGATTTGTCCAGGCCGGGATCCAGGCCCGAGGTCGGCTCGTCCAGGAACAGCAGGGACGGCTTGGTCAGCAGCTCCTGGGCGACGTTGACCCGCTTGAGCTGGCCGCCGGACAGCCGGTCCGCACGGGTGTTGGCGTGCTTGGTCAGGCCGAGCTCGGACATCACCTCGTCGACCCGGGCGTCGCGCTCGTGGGCCCCGGTGTCGGCCGGGAAGCGGAGCTCGGCGGAGTACTGCAGGGCGCGGCGGGCGGTCAGCTGGGTGTGCAGGACGCTCTCCTGCGGGACCAGGCCGATGCGGAACCTGAGCTCGGCGTAGTTGCGGTACAGGTCACGGTTGTCGTACAGGACGGTGCCGGTGTCCGCGGGACGTATCCCGGTCAGCGCGCCGAGCAGGGTCGACTTGCCCGCGCCGCTGGGCCCGATGACGCCGACCAGGCTTTTTTCCGGAATCGGGAACGTGACGTGGCTCAGCAGCACCTTGCCGCCCCCGACCTTCACCACCAGGTCCTGGGCGGTGAAGGTGATCTCGCCGTCGTCGACGAACTGCCGCAGCTCACCCTCGGCCAGGCGGAACGTCGAGCGGCCGATGCTGATGATGTCGGACTCGTTCAGCACCGCGGAGGAAACCCGGCGGCCGTTGACGAAGGTGCCGTTGTGACTACCCAGGTCGACGATCTCGTAGGCCCCGGTGGGTGACCTGCGGAGTTCGGCGTGATGCCGCGACACGTCGAGGTCGGGCAGGACCAGGTCGTTGTCGGGGATGCG
>PLDT01000213.1:14810-14978 GCA_003136255.1 Actinomycetota bacterium | reverse complement strand
GCGCGACCGGCTCACATCCGGCCGCCACGACCAGGTCCGTGCAGTTCAGCACCGTGGTCTCGCCCTCGCGGCGCGCCTGGACGTCCGGGGCCAGCGCCACCTGCACGGTGCCGGGGCCGGTGACCCGGCCGGTGCCGCGGAACACCGTCACGCCCGAGGAAGTCAGCC
>PLDT01000213.1:0-14798 GCA_003136255.1 Actinomycetota bacterium | reverse complement strand
TCGGTGGCGACGTGCACGCCCGCGGTACCACCGCCGAGAACGACTACGTCGAAAGCGCCCATACCTCTCCGTTCCCCCTCGCCCTAGCATGTTCATCATCGCAGCCAGGCCGTAAGCTCGCTGGAAGAGTTGGGCTAAACAGGAGAATCGCTACACCACTTTAGGGGAATCGGCCCGCTCCAACCGGGGTAGGTGAAGATCATGCGCAGCATATGGGCGGGGGCCATCTCATTCGGCCTGGTCGTGATCCCGGTGAAGCTCTACGCGGCGACCGAGCAGCGGGACATCACCTTCCGGCAGGTCCACCGCAAGGACGGGGCCCGGATCCAGTTCCGCCGGTTCTGCACCCTGGACGGGGAGGAGATCCCCTACTCCGACGTGGCCAAGGGCTACGAACTGCCCACCGGCGACATGGTGGTGCTCACCGACGAGGACCTGGCCGACCTCCCGCTGGTGACCGCGCACCGGATCGAGGTCCTGCACTTCGCGCCGAGCGCCCAGGTCGAGCCCATCTACGCGGCCAAGAGCTACTACACCGAACCCGAGCCGGCCGGGGTCCGGGCCTACGTGCTGTTCCGTGACGCGCTGGAGAACTCGGGCAAGGTCGCGGTGGCCAAGGTCGCGCTGCGCCAGCGCGAGGCACTGGCCGCGCTGCGGGTCCGGGAGGGGGTCATCACGCTGGAGACCCTGCTGTGGCCCGACGAGGTACGCCAGCCCGACTTCGCCTTCCTGGACGAGGACATCGAGGTCCGGTCGCAGGAGCTGAAGATGGCCGCCTCGCTCATCGACACCATGACCGAGGACTTCGACCCCGACCAGTACCACGACAGCTACCGCGAGGCGCTCGAGGCCGTCGTCCGGGCCAAGGTCGAGGGCAACGACATCGTCCGCCCGGCCGGCCAGGACGAGCCCGCCCCCAAGACCCNNACCCGCCGCAAGGCCAGCGCGTGACCCGGGAGCCCATCCCGCACTGGCCAGGCGAGCTCATCGACCTAGGCGACCATCAGGTCTTCGTGCGCAGCGTCCCCGCCGAAGACCACGACGAAGACCACGGAGCCGAGCCCGCGCTGTGCGTGCACGGGCTGGCCGGCTCGTCGCGGAACTGGACCGACCTGATGGACCTGCTCCGCCCGCGGCTGGCCTGCGCCGCGCTGGACCTGCCCGGCTTCGGTGACTCCCCGCCCCGCCCCGACGGCCGCTACAGCATCGGGGCGCTCGCCCAGACCGTCGCCGCGCTGATCGAACGTCACCAAAAGCGCCCCGTCCACCTGATCGCCAACTCCCTGGGCGGCGCGGTCAGCGTGCGGCTCGCCGCCACCCGTCCCGACCTGGTCCAGACCCTGACCCTGATCTCCCCGGCGCTGCCCGACTCCCGCCCCCGCCTGGACCTGGTCCGGTTCCCGGTCATGAGCCTGCCCCGCCTGGGTGCCCGGCTGCTGCGCAAATACCAGACCCTGCCGCCGCAGGCCCGGGTGGCCGACGTCATCACCACCTGCTACGCCGACCCGGCCCTGTTCCCCCCGGCCCGGTTCAACGCCGAGGTCACCGAACTCGCCCGGCGTGACACTCTCGACTACGCCACCGACGCCATGGTGGGCTCGATCCGGGCGCTCACCGCCGAGGCGTTCCGGGCCGGGCGGCACGCGGCCTGGCGCGACGCGGCCCGCATCACCGTCCCCACCCTGGTCATCTACGGCAGTCACGACCGCCTGGTCCTGCCCCGGATGGCGGGCCGCGCCGCGCAAGCGTTCTCCGGCGCCCGGATCGTCGTGCTGCCGCGTACCGGTCACGTCGCGCACATGGAAAATCCCGCCCGGGTAGCGGCCGAGATCGGCGTGCTGCTGGAGGGAATTCCCGCCCGCGCCGACCGGTTGACCGTGGCACGGGCGGGACAGCAAGCAGCCACGCCCGTTCGGTAAAAAGAAGCTTTGGAGAAACAGTGTCGCTGCCCCCCCTGGTGGAGCCCGCCGAAGCGCTGACCGTCGACGAGGTCCGGCGTTACTCCCGTCACCTGATCATTCCCGACGTGGGCATGACCGGGCAGAAGCGGCTGAAGAACGCCAAGGTCCTGGTCGTCGGAGCCGGCGGCCTCGGCTCGCCCGCCCTGCTGTACCTGGCCGCGGCCGGGGTCGGCACGCTCGGCATCGTCGACTTCGACGTGGTCGACGAGTCCAACCTGCAGCGTCAGATCATTCACGGCGTCTCCGACATCGGCAAACCCAAGGCCGAATCGGCCCGGGACAGCATCCGCGAGATCAACCCGCTGGTCAACGTCGTGCTGCACGAGGTCCGGCTGGACTCAGACAACGCCCTGGAGATCTTCGCCGACTACGACCTGATCGTCGACGGCACCGACAACTTCGCCACCCGGTACCTGGTCAACGACGCGTGCGTGCTGCTCGGCAAGCCGTACGTGTGGGGCTCGATCTACCGGTTCGACGGGCAGGCCAGCGTGTTCTGGGCCGAGTACGGCCCGTGCTACCGCTGCCTGTACCCCGAGCCGCCGCCGCCCGGCATGGTGCCGTCCTGCGCCGAGGGCGGGGTGCTCGGCGTGCTGTGCGCATCGATCGGGTCGATCCAGGTCAACGAGGCGATCAAGCTCATCACCGGGATCGGCGAGCCGCTGGCCGGACGGCTGATGATCTACGACGCGCTGGAGATGAGCTACCACACGGTCCGGGTGCAGAAGGACCCGGAGTGCGCCGTCTGCGGCAAGAACCCGACCGTCACGGCTCTGATCGACTACGAGGAGTTCTGCGGCGCGGTGTCCGAGGAGGCCGCCGAGGCCGCCGCGGGCTCCACGATCAGCGCCAAGGACCTGGCCGCCATGCTGGACGCGGGCGACAACATCTTCCTGGTCGACGTGCGCGAGCCCAACGAGTACGAGATCGTGTCCATCCCGGGCGCGACCCTCATCCCCAAGGGCGAGTTCGTCTCCGGGGCCGCCCTGGAGCGACTGCCCCAGGACAAGCGCATCGTGCTGCACTGCAAGTCCGGCGCCCGCAGCGCCGAGGCGCTGGCCATCGTCAAGAACGCCGGCTTCGCCGACGCCGTGCACGTCGGCGGGGGCGTGCTGGCCTGGGTCAGCCAGGTGGACCCCTCCCTCCCGTCCTACTGACCCGTCGTATCCTGTTTTTTATGCCGAACGGCCCGTGGTACCACCACCCCGGACCCTCTTACCGGAGGCGGCCATGAAGGGCGACCGGGTCGAGATCGTGATCGACTCCGGGGCGGGCACCAAGACCTACGAGATCGCCGCGACCAAGGCCGGCCGCCGGGTCGACATCGCCAACCGCCGCGGGATCGTCGAGGTCAGCGAGGTGACCCGGACCGGCACCCCGGTCCGGACGGCCCGCTTCATGGCCAGCCGCGTAGTGGCCCTAGTCGAGCACCCCGCCGACCCCGCGCCTTAGCCGCTCGCGTCCCCTAGCCCCGTGCCCTAGCCGGCCCGGCCCCGTCCCCAAGCCGGCCCGGCCCGGCTAAGTCCCCTCGCTGGCCCCAACCCGGCTAACATGCCGTGATGGAGCTTCTCCGGCCGGTAATCCGCCCCTACGCCTGGGGCTCCAGGCGCGGGATCGCCGAACTCCAGGGCCGCCCGTTCCCGGCGCCCGGTCCGGAGGCCGAGCTGTGGATGGGCGCCCACCCGTCCGCTCCCTCCGGAGCGAACGGGACCACCCTGGACGCCGTCATCGCCGCCGACCCGGACCGCGAGCTCGGCGCGCCGTGCGTGGCCCGGTTCGGCCCCCGGCTGCCGTTCCTGCTCAAGGTGCTGTCCGCCGACCAGGCGCTGTCCATCCAGGTGCACCCCTCCCGCGCCCAGGCCGAGCTCGGCTTCCGCGCCGAAAATGAGCGCGGCCTGCCCCCCGGCGACCCGGCCCGGAACTACGTCGACGACTGGCCCAAGCCCGAACTGCTGTGCGCTCTCACCCCCTTCGAGGTGCTGGCCGGCCTGCGCCCCCCCTCCGACGCCGCCGCCCTCCTCCGCGCCCTGCCCGTCCCCGCCCTCCACCCCCTAGCCGCCGAACTCGAGGCCACCCCCCAGCAGGCCCTGAGCCGCGTCCTGGCCGCTATCCTCGAATGGCCCGAGCCCTCGCGTGCCGACCTGGTCGCCTCGGTCGTGACCGCCTGCGCCACCCTGGCCTCGTCCGACAGCCCCTACGCTGCGGCCTGCGCCGCGGCCGTGCGCGTGGCCGGGGATCACCCCGGCGACCTCGGCGTGGTGGCCATGCTGCTGATGCGGCACGTCGTGCTGGCCCCCGGCCAGGCGGTGTTCATGCCGGCCGGGGGGCTGCACGCCTACCTCCGGGGCACCGGCATCGAGGTCCTGGCCAACTCCGACAACGTGATCCGGGCCGGCCTGACCGCCAAGCACGTCGACGTCCCCGAACTGCTCAAGCTGCTCGACCCGGCCGTCACCGTCCCCGTCCTGACCCCCGCCCCCCTCGGCGACGGCGTCGCCTGGTTCGACACCCCCGCCCCCGAGTTCCGCCTCTACGTGGCCGACCTGGCCGAGCCCCCCGTGCCCCTGCCCCCCGTCACCCTGCCCGCCGCCGGCCTGCCCGCCGTCACCCTGCCCGCAGCCGGCCCCCGGATCGTCCTGTGCACCGACGGCGCCGCCACCCTGCGCACCGACTCCGGCGAGGCGGTCAAGCTGGCCCGCGGCGAATCCTGCTTCGTGTCCGCCGCCGACGGCCCCCTCCACGCCGCCGGCCCCGCCCGCCTCTTCCTCGCCTCCCCAGGCGGCCCGTCGGCCTGACCGCCATCGAGCCGCGGTGAGCTTCCGGGTTGGCTGCCGCGAGCCGAGTCCGCTAGACTGCGTGAGCGCATCCGGCCTCCGGGTGCGATGCCATTGGGGTATGGGGTAATTGGCAGCCCGACAGGTTCTGGCCCTGTTAGTCTAGGTTCGAGTCCTGGTACCCCAGCCAGCTGAACCGACAGCGCGGATGTGCCTCACGTCCGCGCTTGTTCGTCTGGCAGCTTCGTCTCTGGCCGCGGTGAGCCCCGGTTGGCCTCACCGTTGCCGAGGCGGTAGTCTGTGCGCTGCCGGTGATACCGGATTTAAGCCCAGCAGGGGTTCCTGCCGGGCATGCTCGGCCCCGTCGTCTAGAGGCCTAGGACGCCGCCCTCTCAAGGCGGTAACGCCGGTTCGAATCCGGTCGGGGCTACTCCGCGGCACCTCCCGCACCTCTCTCTCCCTCCCTCCCCATCCGCACCACCCACCACCCGGCCCGTCCATCCGCCAGTCAATGGTCGTGGCACCCTACCCGCTGCGAAAATCGGCGTTAGTTGCATCCGCCGCTATGAGTCGCGGTCGCCGTTGAGGCCGCCCGCAGGCCCGGGGCGAGGCCGTTGTGGTCCCGCCGGCCTCAACGCCACCATCTCGCTCACGCGTTCGACCCGATGACGCTTTACCGGGGAGGATTCGGGCTTCCGGGCGAATTAGGGGGTCCATAGTACCCAAACCGCTCCCCGAAGCCCATATCATCCCGGATCTTTCCCGGCTGCAACGCGACGATCATTGACATCCGTAGTGCGGGGCCACGCTGGTATCACCCGCGACGAGAGCTGACCTGCCAGATCCGGACCGCACAGCGCGGAGATCGGGCACACCGAGCATCATGCCCCGCGGCGGACGCGGCACGCTAACGGATAGAGACGTCAGAACGTCACCTTCACCAGGTTGGGGCTGCCGCGGTCGGGCTGCCGCGCCGTGGACACTGAATGACATGACATGTTTGCGCCCGCGCGAGCCTGACACGGCAGCGGCCTGATGCCGCTGACTCGGTCGCTGCGGTCGCTGCTGATCGCCCGGAAGACCTTTCGGCCGCTACGCGAAGCTGAGCACTCCTGTCCGGCAGCCATCGGTTCCCGCCCACCACCCCACGCGTCAGGTGTCGATGTTCGGGCTGTCGGCGGGCAGGGGGACCAGCCGGGCGGGCGGCTCGGTGATCACGACCGTCGAGCGAATGCTCAGGTCGGGCCGGACGTGCACGAGCTCGCCCGGCTCCAGCATGCGCCAGCCGCTCTCCCCGTCCATCTCCTCGGACGCCACCACCACCGACGGCGTTGTATCCAGCCCGGGCGCATGCACCGATGAGGTCGCGCTGCGCACGTGCATACCGCGGGTCCCAGCCTCCACTCGAGCGGTCCCGGCCGGCCGCTCAAGGATGTGCAGGGCATGCGCAGCCGGGTAGCGCAGCGCCCACAGTTCGCCCGGTGCCGTGACGATGGTGTTCAGCGACGAGACGGGCAGGTTCGCGCCGATCCAGCTGGCCGCGGCGGTGATCCCGGCCCCGACGTCACCGCCGTGCGCCTCGGTCTGCTGGATGATCAGCGCGAAGTACCGCTCGGAATCGGTATCGCCCAGCACCAGGCTGGCGTACGGCCCGAGCTGTTCCTCCAGCCGCGGCAGCTCGCCGAACCCCCCGTTGTGCGCCATGATCCGCCCGTGCATGGCGAACGGGTGGGTGTTCTGGATCGTCCGGCCGCCGGTTGTCGCCCACCGGACGTGCGCGACGAAGGTCGCCGACTCGGCCTGCCGCGCTTCGCGGTTGAACTCCTCGTCAGCAAAGGCCGGTTCCGGCTGCTTATCCAGCACCGGCGCGCGAGCGGCGTCGAAGAAGCCGATCCCGGCGCCGTCGGCGTTGCGGTGGCTCTGCACCTCTAGCGAATCGGGCGCGTCGAGCAGCCAGAACGTCGCCCGGACCGGTGTCGTGCCCGAGGTCAGCCCGAACAACCGGCACATGATGCTCCTCCTTCGTTCGGGACAGTGAGCGACAGCTAGGGATCAGTTCACGCCACCAGACCGGTCGCCGTCCACCCGGATCGCGGAAAGGCCACATTCCAGCCCTGGGATTGGCGTTTACGGTAATCTTCATCTTAGTGACTCCGTGTGACATGACGATCGCACGGCGGTAAGGTTTCCTTGCTCCGTCCGATCCGGGCCGAGCGCCTCAGATGGGGGAGGGACCGAGGGTGATCGACACAGGGATCGCGCGGAAAAGTCCGGCACTCGAGCAAGCCGCGCGCGAACTCCAGGCCGCCCGGCACGACGCCCGGGTGGCCCTCGGCCTCATCGCCGCGGGCGACTTCGACCGGGCTCATACGCACGCGCTGACCGCCCGGGTCGCGGCCGACGCGGCAGTAGCGGCGCTCATGGCCGTGCTCACCGAGGCCGGCCGGGCGGCCAGCTAGCCCCCGCGCATAACCTGCGCGCTGACGGGCAGGAATGGGGCGCGTGCCGCTGCCGTATACGCGAGGGGGTGTCCCAGTGAGCACAGAACCGCCACCCACCACCCAGACGTCCGCTCCCGACCCGGAGCCCGAGGCGCCGCAGCCGCCAGGCCCCCCGCCGGCGGCGCCGCTGCCGCAGCACAAGATCAAGCCCACCCGGATCAGCGGCCTGTGGCTGGCCGTCGCCTTCTTCGCCGTGGTCCTGCTGTTTCTGCTGATCTTCATCCTGCAGAACGGCAGGGAGGTGGGCATCTCCTACCTTGGCGCGCACGGACACCTGCCGCTGGGCGTGGCCCTGCTCCTCTCGGCTGTCTGCGGCGTGCTGCTGACCATGCTGGCCGGGGCGGCGCGCATCGGCCAGCTCCGGACCGTGGCCCGGCGGCATCGGCGCTCCGACGCGCGGCTCGCGGCCACGAGCAACGCGCCGGCCGACCCCGGCCGCTAAGCCGCCCAGGACCGCCGCGATGCGCCGGGCCGCCTCGCGCAGTTGATCGGGCGTGTGGGCCGCATAGCCCAGCACCAGCCCGGGTGGCCCGGGTAGCTGACGGTGCCACGACAGCGGGTGGACCAATACCCCGGCCTGGTGGATCCGCTCGGCCAGATCGGCGTCGTCGACCTGTCCGGCCCGGGCCGGGAACGTGATGAGCAGGTGCAGCCCCGCGGGGACGCCCTGCACCCGGGCCTCGGGCAGTTGCTCGCGCAGCACGCCGAGCAGCGCGTCGCGCCGGGTGCGCTGCCGCTTGCGGACCAGCCGGATGTGCTGCTCCAGCTCGCCGGTGGCGATCAGGCGGGCCAGCACCAGCTGCGCCAACGCGGGGCTGCCCAGGTCGGAGGCGTGCTTGGCCTCCACCAGGTCCGCGTGCAGCCGGACCGGAGGGACCAGCCAGCCCAGGCGCAGGCCAGGGGCCAGCGTCTTGGACGTGGTGCCGGCGTAGGCGACCTGACTGGGAGCGGCGGCCTGCAGCGCGGGCACCGGCGCCCGGTCGTAGCGGTACTCGGCGTCGTAGTCGTCCTCGATGATCACGGCGTCGGCCGTCACGGCCCAGTCCAGCAGCTCGCGGCGGCGCTGCGGGGCGAGCACCACCCCGGTGGGGAACTGGTGCGCGGGGGTCAGCAGCACGGCCGGCAGGCCGCTGCTGGCCAGGTGGCTCGTCTGCAGGCCATGCTCGTCGACCGGGACCGGGACGGTGGCCAGTCCCCAGTAGGTAAGCTCGTCGTGTGATCCGACCGAGCCGGGGTCCTCGACCGCGATCCGGGTCCGGCCGTGGGCGTTCAGCCACTGGGCGAGCAGGGCCAGAGCCTGAGCTACTCCGCTGACGACGATGATGTCGTCGGCCGTCGCCCGCAGGCCCCGGGTGCGGGCCAGCCAGCCCGCGAGCTCCTGGCGCAGCGTCTGGCTGCCGCGCGGGTCGCCGTAACCGAGCTCGGTCACGCTCGCCCGGTCCAGGACTGACCGCTCGGCGCGCAGCCAGGCGGCGCGCGGGAACGCGGCCAGGTCCGGCACGCCGGGGGAGAGGTCGAGCTCCGCCCGCGCCCGCCACGGCTGCGGCAGCAGCGCAGGCGCCGGCCGCTCCGGTGCCCCCCTCTCGGGACCCGTCGGCGCCGCCCTTTCCCGGCCGGTCGGCGGAGGCAGTCCGCAGACCTTGGTGCCCGTCCCGGGCCGGGCGCTGACCAGGCCCTCGTCCGCGAGCCGCTGGTAGGCCTCGACGACCGCGCCGCGGGAGACGCCGAGGTCGTCGGCCAGCAGCCGGGTCGCGGGCAGCGACGTCCCGGTCCGCAGCCGCCCGTCGATGATGGCGGCCCGGATGGCGGCGACCAGCCAGTTGGTCAGGCCCCGCGCGGGGGCCGACGCTGGGCTCAGCTGCAGAAAGTCGGCCCCGCGCCCCGGCTCGGTCATTGGTCCATCATAAGCTCGCCTCAATGGTCCTGTTCGCTGGACCAACGGACCCCTAGCGTGGCGTCATGCCTGCTCCCGACCTCCCAGACGGCTCAGCGCCCACCGCCGCAGCGCCCGCAGCCTCAACCGTCACGGCCGAACGGCCCGCAGCCGCCACCGCCGGGCCGGCCGCGCCCGCAGCGCCCGCAGCGCCCGCAGCTGGCATCGCGACCGGAACCGGCGCCATGATCTGCGTGGGCGGCAGCGTCGCGGTCTCCGGCGTGCTGGCGCACGCACCGGTGTTTACCGCCGAGGCCCTCCGGTACACGGCGGCGTGCCTGATCCTGCTGGTCCTGGCCCGGCTGACCGGCCGGCGGCTGGTCATGCCGCGCGGGACAGAGTGGCTGTGGCTGACGGGCATCGCAGCGACCGGGCTGGTGCTGTTCAACGTCGCGCTGGTGGCGGGGTCGCGGCACGCCGAGCCCGCCGTCCTGGGCGTCGCGGTGGCCTGCGTCCCCGCGCTGCTGGCCGTGATCGGGCCGTTGCTGGAAGGATCGCGGCCGCGCGCGGTCCTGGTGGCCGCCGCGCTGGTGGTGACCTGCGGCGCGGCCCTGGTCCAGGGCCTGGGCCGCACCGATGGTCTCGGGGTCGCGTGGGCCGCGGTGGTGTTCGGCTGCGAGGCCGCCTTCACCCTGCTGGCTATACCGGTCCTTGGTCGGCTTGGCCCGTGGGTGGTGTCGGTGCACACCACCTGGATCGCCGCGGTGATCTTCGCCGCGATCGGGCTGGTGCACGAGGGCCCGGGCGCTGCGGCCCGCCTGGATACCGAGGACTGGCTGGCCGTTGGCTACCTGGCCGTGGCGGTGACGGCGGTGGCGTTCGTCATGTGGTATTCCAGCGTGGGACGGCTGGGGGCCAGCCGGGCCGGGCTGCTCACCGGCGTGGCCCCGGTGGCCGCGGCGGCGGCCGGCGTCCTGCTCGGCGGCCCGGCGCCCCGCCCGCTGGTCTGGGCCGGCCTCGCGGTGGTCGCCGCAGGCCTGGCCCTAGGGCTGCGGGGAACCAAAGCGGAAACCAAAGCNNCGACCACGGTCGCGTCGGCCGGCGGAGGCGCTCCCAGGGAGGCGTTGAAGAACTCCAGCGGCGCCCACCAGACCTCGTAGGCCTGCGGCATCCAGGTCTGCCAGGACAGCCCGGTGCCGATGGCCAGGTGCTGGCCCGGGCGTAGCCCGGTCCCGCTGATCAGGGCGGTGACGTTGCGCTCCTGAGCCGGCACGCTGGCCTGCGAGATGTTGCTGGTCATCTGCAGCGAGGCGACCAGGCTGACCGCCCCGAGACCGGCGAGCACGACGACCCGGCCCCGCCGGAGCCAGCCCGGGCCCCCGAGCCGCCGCGCCGCGAGCATCACCCCGACCACCGCAGCCAGCAATATCAGGGCCACCACCGTGGCCAGCAGCACGTTGGCCGTCGTCCAGTCCTGGGTCAGCACCGCGGGCTCGGCGAACACGAACCCGGCGCCGAACCCGGACGTGGGCACCGACCCGCCCGCGTACGTGAAGACCACGATCGCGGCCAGCAGCGTCGGCGGCACCACGCAGGCCGCGTAAATCAGCACCCGGCGCGGGGCGGAACGCAGCAGTACCGCGGCCCCGACCAGGAAGAACACCACCAGCAGGCCGTCCAGATAACGCCCGGAGGCCCAGGCCTGCGGCTGGTCCGGAGGCAGCGCGGCGGGCGAGATGACGGCGGTGACCAGCGTGACCCCCGCCGCCAGCGCGGCCATGATCCGCACCTCGTCCCGCACCGAGCGCCGGAAGATCACGAACACCGCGGCGGCCAGCCCCAGCCCGGCCACCCCCCAGCCGTCCAGCACGAACCGCCACAGCTGGCCCGCGGCCATCTCCAGCACGAACACCACGCCGTGCACGGTGCGCAGCCTGATCAGCGCCTCGCCGGCCAGGGTCCGCGCGCCGCTGGGGTACATGACCGAGGACAAGTGGTGGTTCAGCAGGCGGGCCGCGCCCAGCGGCAGGCACAGCGCCACCAACGCGGCCAGCGCCGTCGCCCGGGGAACAAGCCGCCGCCAGGCCGCCACCACGCCCACAAGCAAAAACCCGGCCACCATCACCGCGCCGCGGGAGTGGACCGCGTACGAATACCCCGCCAGCAGCGCCGAACCGACCGCCGCGAAATACTGACCGCGCAAAGAACGAGCCGTCAGCCAGCTGTGCACAGCCAGCAGCCAGGCCAGCACCAGGACCGGGTAGATCGCGTCGGTCATGGCGTACTGGCTGTAGAACAGCGCGGCGGGCAGCAGCGCCGCCACCATCGCCACGCCGAACGCCCACGCCCGTTCCAGCCCCAGCCGCCGGCCCGCGACGTAGCCCAGCGGCATCACCAGGGCGCTGATCGGCGCGTTGATCCCGAGCAGCACCGCGCGGTACACGGTGACCGGGTTGTGAGTGAACCAGAACACCGGCGTGATCAGCAGCGGGTACCCGGCCGGGTACAACGTCGAGTAGGAGAAGTTGGCCGGAGCACCCCCGGCGAACACCCGCGCCGCGATCAGGTACGCGGACTCATCCGGGATGGCCAGCGGCACCGTCTGCGCGCGGCTGAGCCAGGCACGCAGCCCGGCCTGGACCAGCCAGCCCGCCACCAGCAGCCAGGCCCACCGACGGCCCCGCGCCGCGGGCTCCGGCCCGCCGACGGCGGCCGCGACCAGGTCGGCGGAACCCGCCAGGTCGGCGGAACCCGCCAGGTCGGCGGAACCCGCCACGTCGAAGGAGCGCGACACGGACAGTCAGCCTAGCGTGCCAGCCGGCCGGTAACACCCCGGATACAACTTCGACACAGGTCAGGACTTCCGCCACGCGACCCAGTTCGCGGCCTGATTGGAGGCCACGATCCGCCAGCCGGCCGGGCGGTCCGGCCAGCCGGCCGACGCGGGCTGTCCGGACGGCCAGCCAGTCTCCACCACGTTCACGCCGGCCGGCGGGGCCTGGGCGGGGTTGAAGAACTGCAGCTCGGTCCAGGACACCTCGAACGCCTGCGGGGCCCACAGGGAGTAGGGCACGTCGGTGGCCGGGAGGTTGATGCCGACGGTGAAGGCCACGGCGATCTGGTCGCCCGGTTTGAGCCCGGCGGCCGCCACGAACCCCGTCGTGCTCTGCGCCTGGGCCGGCGTGTTGGCCTGCGAGACGTGGGTGGTCATCTGGGTCACGGCCACCAGGCTCACCGCCGCCAGCCCGGCTGCCGCCAGGGCCCGCAGCACCCGGGACAGCGGCAGACGGGGCCGCACCAGCACCTCGCTCCAGCGCCGCGCCGCCAGCGCGATCAGGACCCAGACGCCGAGCAGGCCCAGCGCCACCGCGGTCGCCACCCACACGCTGGCGTTGCTCCAGTCCTGGGTCAGCACGGCGGGCTCGCCGAAGTTGAACCCGGTCGGGAAGCTCCCGGTGGGCAGGGACGAGCCCGCGTAGACGTACACGAACTCGGCGCACAGCAGGGTCACCACCGCCGTGCACGCCGCGCAGCCCAGGATGAACCGGGGCCGGGCGCGCAGCAGCACCACCGCGCCGACGACGAAGAACGTGACGATCATGCCGTCCAGGTAACGCCCCGAGGCCCAGGTCTGCGACTGGTTCGCGGGCAGCGCGGCGGGCGCGGTAGCGGCCGTGACCAAGGTCACGGCCACGCTCAGCGCGGCCATGATCCGCAGGTCGGCCCGGAACCGCGGGCGCACGATCACCGCGATGGCGGCGAACAGCCCGATCCCGGCCACGCCCCAGCTGTCGAGTACCAGCCGCCACACCTGGCCGGCCGCCATCTCGAACACGTTGATCGCGCCCTGCACGCTGTGCAGCGTGTTCGCCATCTGGGCGGACAGGTTACGGGTCCCCTCGGGGTACATCGCGGAGGACAGGTAGCGGTCCAGCAGCCAGCCGCCGCCGACCGTCGCGACCAGCACCAGCGCGGCCGTCGCGACCGTGCGGCGGGGCGCCAGGCGGCGCCAGGCCACCAGCGCGCCCACCACCACGTAGCTGAGCACGATGACCGTGCCCCGGCTGTGCACCGCGTAGGCGTACCCGGCCAGCAGCGCGGAGCCGGCCGCGGCCGCGTACAGGCCCCGCGTGGACCGGGCGGTCAGCCAGCTGTGCACGGTCAGCAGCCAGGCCAGCACCAGGACCGGGTAGATCGCGTCGGTCATCGCGTACTCGGCGTAGAACAGCCCGGCCGGGACCAGGGCCGTGACCATGGCCACCGCGTAGGCGGCCGGGCGGACCAGCCCGAGCCGCCGGCCCGTCACGTAGGCCAGCGGCATCAGCACCGCGCTGACCGCCGCGTTGATCAGCAGCACCGAGTGGTACACCACTATTGCGTTGCTGGTGAACCAGTACACCGGCGTGAGCAGCAGCGGATAGCCGCCCTGGTACAGCGTCGAGTAGGAGAAGTCGGTGGCCGGCCCGCCCGCCAGGACCCGCGCCGCGATCAGGTAGGCGGACTCGTCGGGGTTGGCCAGCGGCACGCTCTGCCCGCGGCTGAACCACGCCCGCAGCCCGGCCTGCAGCAGCCAGCCCGCCGCGACCAGCAACCCCCACCGCATCGCCGACCGCCGCGCGGCCGTGCCGCCTATGGCGACGGGCTCGACGTCGGTGGCTGGGGTAACGCCAGGGTCGGCCGACCGCGCAGCGGCCATAGCGCCGGGCGTGGTCGCGCCCGACCCGATGAGCTGGCGTGCCAAGACAGGTGCCTCCCGCGATCGAAAGTTGGCCCCGGCCCTGGCCCCGGGCGTCGGATGGGAACGACGACGACGCGCATGCGGAGGGCTGCCGCGATGCGCGTAGTTACACAGTGGCAGTTCAGTCTGTGAACAGGTTTGGTGATTTATGTGTCTACGCTAAGAACTGGCTGGTGGCAAGCGGAAGTCCCAGGCCCGGCCCTGCGATCCGGCGGTATGTCACGCAAGGTCCGGCTGGATGTCGCGCAAGGTGTAGCATCGGTCGCGTGTCGCTAGGCCCCCGGCGTACGGGCGGCTCGCCCGGGAGGAGACGCGCCTGATGCCGCGCACCAGGGATACTCGCATCACCGGCTACGAGCCGCTGCTGTCCCCGGCGGCTCTCCTCGACGAACTGCCCCTGAGCGAAGCTCCCGCGGACACCGTCGAGCACACCCGCGCCGAAGTCCGCGCCGTACTCGACGGCTCCGATGACCGCCTGCTGGTCATCGCCGGGCCCTGCTCGGTACACGACCCGGCCGCTGCGCGAGACTACGCCGCCCGCCTGGCNNGCGCTCCGCGACGCGCACCGCGCCGACCTGCTGATCGTGATGCGCGTCTACTTCGAGAAGCCGCGCACCGTGACCGGCTGGAAGGGCCTGATCAACGACCCGGGGATGGACGGCGGCCACGACGTGCACCGCGGCCTGCGCACCGCCCGGATGCTGCTGCTCGACATCGTCAGCCTGGGCCTGCCGGTGGGCTGCGAGTGGCTGGACCCGATCACCCCGCAGTACATCGCGGACGCCGTGACCTGGGGCGCGATCGGTGCCCGGACCACCGAGAGCCAGGTCCACAGCCAGCACGCCTCGGGCCTGTCGATGCCGGACGGGTTCAAGAACGGCACCGACGGCGCCGTCCAGGTGGCGGTCGACGCGTGCCGGGCCTAGGCGGACGGGCACACGATCATCGGCG
>PLDT01000542.1:0-4336 GCA_003136255.1 Actinomycetota bacterium | reverse complement strand
CATGGACGACAAGGAGATCCTGGCTCACATCGACGATCTCATCCAGACCGAGCACACCCTGCGCGAGCAGCTTGCCGCAGGTCAGCTGGGCAGCGCGCAGGAGCGGGAGCAGCTGAAGGCGGCCGAGGAAGCCCTCGACCAGTGCTGGGACCTGCTCCGGCAGCGCCGGGCCCGCCGCGAGTTCGGCGAGAACCCGGGCGAGGCCGCCGCCCGGCCCGTCGGTGAGGTCGAGGGGTACATGCAGTAGCCGAAGCCGGCTGTCCCAACCTAAAGAGGAGTGGCGTGCGTATCGCGAGATTCGCCAAAGGCGACGGGGTCGCGTACGGCGTGGTGGAGGGCTCCGATCCCGCGCTGACGATCGCGGAACTGTACGGGCACCCGTTCGGGGTGGACCCGGGCGGCGTCCGGCTGACCGGGAACCGGTATCCGCTGGCCGAGGTCCGGCTGCTCGCGCCGGTGCTGCCGAGCAAGGTCGTGGCCGCGGGCCGGAACTACGCGTCGCACGCGCGCGAGATGGATGGCGAGTCGCCGGCCGAGCCCGTGCTGTTCCTCAAGCCGTCCACCTCGGTCACCGGGCCCGGGGACGCGATCAAGTACCCGGTCAAGCTCACCGAGCGGGTCGACTTCGAGGGCGAGCTCGCGGTGATCATCGGCCGGCTCTGCCGCGGCGTGCCCCCCGAGCGGGCCGAGGAAGTCATCTTCGGCTACACCTGCGCCAACGACGTCACCGCGCGGGACCTGCAGGCCCGGGACGGCCAGTGGACCCGGGCCAAGGGCTTCGATACCTTCTGCCCGCTCGGGCCGTGGATGGAGACCGGGACCAACCCGGCCGACCTCGAGCTCGTCACCACCGTGAACGGCGCGGTCCGCCAGCGGGCCCGCACGTCCGAGCTGCTGTGGAACGTGCCCCTGCTGATCGCCAACGTCAGCCAGGTGATGACGCTGCTGCCGGGGGACGTGCTGCTCACCGGGACCCCGGCCGGGGTTGGCCCGCTGACCGACGGGGACGAGGTGTCGGTCACGATCGAGAGCATCGGGACGCTGACCAACCGGGTCGTCATCGGCGACTGAGCTCCCCGCCGAGCTCCCGCAGGTGCCTCAGCTGCCGTTCGACGTGCGCCGCGGGCACCTCGTGGCCGGTGAACGGGTGAACCGAGATGTCCTTGCCCGCGGTGATCTCGTTGTACGCGGCGAACACCGTGGACGGCGGGCAGACCGTGTCCATCAGCCCCACGCTGAGCAGGCACCGCGCGGTGATCCGGCGGGCCAGCAGGGCGCAGTCCACGTACCGCAGCGTGTCCAGCGCGGCCGGGACCAGGTCCACCTGGTGGGCCAGGAACTCGGGCACCTCGGTGTAGGGCGGCTGCGGGGCCAGCGTGATGGCGCGCTGGATGTCGCACAGGAACGGGACGTCGGCGTGGCACACCGCGACCTGCTCCGGGACCAGCGCGGCGGCGGCCAGGGCGAGGCCGCCGCCCTGGCTGGCCCCGGTCACCGCCACCCGCGCCGCGCCGGTCAGCGCGCAGGCCGTCTCGACCGCCCGCACCGCGTCGGTGAACAGCCGGGTGAAGTAGTAGTCCTCGGGCCGGGCGATGCCCCTGGTCATCACCCTGGCGTTCTCCGGGCCCGCGTGCCAGCCGTCCGCGTGGTCGCCGGTGGCGCCGGTGCTCCACCGCCCGCCCTGGCCCCGGGTGTCCATCACCAGCAGGGCGTAGCCGAGCGCGGGCAGCAGCGCGTGCTCGGCCGGGCGGCCGCGCCCGCCGCCGTAGCCGATGAACTTGACCACCGTCGGGGCCCCGTCCTGCGGCGCGTCGGCGGGCCGCAGGTACCACGCCCTGATCCGGTCGCCGCCCGCCCCGGAGAACTCGGTGTCGTACACCTGCACCGGCGCGTACGCGCCGGCCTCGTACCGGGTCAGGACGGGCTCGCGCGCCACGGCCCGGGCCTCGTCCAGCCGCAGGCGCCACCACCGGTCCAGGTCGGCGGGCTCCGCGGTACCGGTCCGGTAGCCGGTCAGCTCCTCGGCGGGCAGGTCGTACCAGGGCATCGGTTTGTCCTCCATTCGTTAGCGCCCCGGATCAGGCGGTCTCGCCACGGCGCGCGTATCAAGCCCTACCATTTCCTTGTGACGGCGGACCCCGAGGCGAGCGGAGATCAGCCGTGGCGCGACCCCCGGGGGGCCCGGGGCCGCCGGGCCGCCGTGGTGATCGCCCTGGCGCTGGGCCTGGCGGGGTTCGTCATCTCGGGCGCGGGCCTGGCCACCGAGCTGCTGCCCCGGCAGTTCAGCGCCGCCCAGCAGCAGCAGATCAAGAACTGGGAGATCGCCGGCCGGTGGCAGCAGCTGAGGGCCGGGCAGATTTTCCCGTCCTCGGTCAGCTACCAGCTGTCCGCCACGGTGCTGCAGGACGCCACGCCGCTGAACCTGAACGCGGTGCGGGTGGCCATCGCGCCCCAGTCCGGCTGCGGCGCGGGCGTCACCGCCGCGGCCGCGGCGCAGGTGCTGCGCCACGACGGGTGCAAGGCGGTGCTGCGCGCCACCTACGTGGACGCCACCCGGAGCTACGTCATGACCGTCGGCGTGGCCGTGCTCCCCAGCGACGCGGCGGCGACCAAGGCCTACCAGAGCCTGTCCCAGCCGCGGCTGGCCGCGGCCGACCGCCCCGAGGCGGACCGGCTGACGGCCGGCATCCTGGACGTCCGCTACCACGGTACCGCGGCCGCGATGTACGACTACAGCCGGCAGATCACCGCCAGCTTCGCCGACGGCCCGTACCTGGTCATGTACGCCGCCGGGTACGCCGACAGCCGCCCGCGCGTGCCGGTGACCTCCGATAGCTACGCCTACGCGGAGATGAAAAGCCTGGCCTCCGGCGTCGCCCGGTCCGTAGCCGGCACCCTGGTCGCCCCGCCCGCCACCCCCCACTGCCCCGGAACCCCCGGATGCTGACCCCCCGGATGCTGTTCCGCCAGGTCCTGGCCCCCCGGATCCTGTGCCGCCGGGGGACCGTCGTCCTGGCCGTGCTCGGCTGCGCCGCGTCGCTGGCCGTGCTGCCGGGCACCCCCGCGGCGGCCGACACCATCCGGAACGACCAGCAGTGGGTCTTGAACCTGATGAACGTGCCGGCCGCCTGGCAGCTGACCCAGGGCGGCGGGGTCACCGTCGCGGTGATCGACAGCGGGGTGAACCCGAAAGTCAGCGACCTGGCCGGATCGGTCATTACCGGCCCCGACTACACCGGCGTGAGCACCCGGGACACCAACCCGGACTGGGGCGTGCACGGCACCTGGATGGCCTCGCTGATCGCCGGCCACGGCCACGACGGCGACAACGGGGTCATCGGCATCGCGCCGAAGTCGAGGATCCTGTCCATCCGGGTCATCCCGGACCGTACCGACCCGCACTACGGCCGTTACTCCCACGAGCAGGAGCCGGCCATCCAGGCCTCCCTGGCCCAGGGCATCGACTACGCGGTGCGGCACGGGGCCAAGGTGATCAGCATGTCGATCGGATACGGCGCGCCGAACGGCGCGGTCAAGCAGGCCCTGGCCGAGGCCTTCTCCCACGGCGTGGTGGTGATCGCCTCGGCGGGCAACTCCGGCGTCCCGGGCGGGGCGAGCGACGCCGGCCTGGCCCCGGAGTCCTTTCCCGCGGATTACCCCGGCGTGATCAGCGTGGGGGCGGTCAACGCGGCCGGGGCCGTGGCCAGCTTCTCCAGCGACAACCTGTCCGTCCTGCTGGCCGCGCCGGGGGTTTCCGTCCCGGCCCAGGGGCGGGACGGACAGTACTGGTGGGTCAGCGGCACCAGCCCGGCCTGCGCGCTGGTGGCCGGGGTCGCCGCCCTGATCAAGTCCAAGTACCCGGATCTGCCCCCCGACCTGGTGGCCACCGCGCTGACCTCCACCACCACCGCCCGGCCAGCCGGCGGCTACGACAGCGAGGTGGGATTCGGCGTCGTGGACGCGGCCGCCGCCCTGGCCAAGGCGGGCGAACTAGCCGGCGACCCCCCCGCCCCGGCCGGCATCACCGCCGCCGCCCGCTTCGGCGGCGGCCCCGCCGCCGTCGCGCAGCCCCCGGTCCGCCCCCGCAGCTCCGGCCCGCTGCTCCTGTTCGTCCTGCTCGCCCTGATCTCCCTGCTCCTAGCCGCCACCGCCGCCACCCGCCTAGCCCTCCTCCGCCGGACCTCCCCATGACCGCCCCGGGATCGTCGCCGCTGGACGACTTTGCCAGCCGAGTGCTCGACGTGGTGGATTCGATCCCGGCCGGGCGGGTCATGTCGTACGGCGACATCGCCGAGCACCTCGGGGCGGGCCCGGGCCCGCGGCAGGTCGGCCGGGT
>PLDT01000545.1:0-4523 GCA_003136255.1 Actinomycetota bacterium | reverse complement strand
GGCATCTGCCCGGCCAGCCGCTCGAAGAACAGCCGCCACCCGGCGAACAGCTCTTCCCGGGCCAGCGGGCCCCCCGCGTCTGCCGGGAAGGGCACGCCCAGGAGCCGGCCCAGCCGCGGCCCGACGTAGCTCCGCTCGGCCGGATCGGGCACGAACTGATCCAGGCCGTCTTTCAGCTTGGCCGCGGCGACCTCGGCGGGATCCTCCTCGGCGATGCCGAGCCGCTGCCGGACGATCTCGGCCAGGGCCCAGAACGCCACGCCCTCCCCGTAGGACAGGCACTTGCCCCGGTGCCACCACAGCTCGCTGGCCAGCCCGTCGGTGTACTTCTCGAACTCCCAGCCCAGCCGGGACTTCCCGACCCCGGCGGGGCCCGATACTAGGACCAGCCGCGGGACGCGACGATCGGCGGCGGCGTGGTAGAGCTCCCTGATCGTGCGCAGCTCCGCGTCCCGCCCGGTCAGCGGGGCCTCCAGGCCGTCGACCCGCTGCGCGCCGCCCGCCGCCGACACGACGCGGGTGGCCCGCCACAGCCGCTGGGGTCCGGCCTTGCCCTTGAGCTGGTGCTCGCCGGCGTCGGCGAACCCGACGGCGCGGCCAGCCAGCCGCTGGGTGGACTCGTCGGCCAGCACCTGCCCCGAGCCGGCCGCGGCCTGCACCCGGGCCGCGGTGTTCACCGCGTCTCCGGCCACCATGCCCTCGCCGACCGCGCCCAGGTTGACCGCCATCTCGCCGGTCACCACGCCCGCGCGGGCGGCCAGGCCCGGCACGCCGGCCTCGGCCCCGAGCGCCGCCACCGCGGACACCAGGTCCAGCGCGGCCCGGACGGCGCGTTCGGCGTCGCTCTCGGACGCGGTGGGCGTCCCCCATACCGCCATCACCGCGTCGCCGATGAACTTCTCGACCGTTCCGCCGTAGCGGCCGATCATGGTCCGGGCCACCCCGAAGTAGCGGGACAGCAGCTCGCGGACGGCCTCTGGATCACGCGACTCCGACAGCGGGGTGAAGCCCACCAGGTCACAGAACAGCACCGAGCACACGCGCCGTTCGGCCACCGGCTCGCGGTCCGAGGCGTTTCCGGTCGCCGGGTTCTCCCCGGCTGGGTGCTTTGTGGNNGTGGCTGGGCCGCCGGACAGGTCGAAGCCGCAGGCCCGGCAGAAACGGTCGCCGGGCATGACCTGCTCGCTACACGACGGGCACGCCCCGAGGGGTGCGCCGCAGGTTCCGCAGAACCGGTCGGCCGCCCCCGCAGACGCGCCGCACTGCGAGCATCTCACGCAAATCTCCTTACCTAGGAATCGTTAGCTGTGTCAAGTAGACGCCCGGCGGCCGGCCCCCGGGACCCCGGGCTTATCCGGTAGCCTGGCGCCGCCATGAATACCTTCCGGACCACGCTGCTCATCACCCTGACCGGCCGGGACCGGCCGGGCGTGACCTCCAGGCTGTTCGGCGGCCTGGCCCGGTACCAGCTGTCGGTCGTGGACATCGAGCAGGTGGTGATCCGCGGCAAGCTGGTCCTCGGCGTCCTGCTCGAGTGCGACGGGCCGCCGGACCTGACCGGCATCCACGCCGCGGTCAGCACGCTGGCCGCCGATCTCGGCCTGGAGGCCGAGATCACCACCGGCTCGGGCTCGGGTTCGGGCTCGGGTCCGGCCGGGGATGCCCCGGCGCGGGGCGGACGGCTGCACGTGACCCTGCTCGGCAGCCCGCTGACCCCGGCCGCGATCACCGCCATCGCCGGGCAGATCGCCGCCAGCGGGGCGAACATCGACCGGATCGGCCGGCTGGCCCAGCGCCCGGTGACCTGCATCGAGCTCGAGGTCTCCGGCGGTGACCCGGCTCTGCTGCGGGAGGACCTGGCCCGGGTCGCGGTCAGCCAGGGCATCGACGTCGCCGTCCAGCGCGGCGGCCTGCACCGCCGGGCCTTGCGGCTGATCGTGATGGACGTGGATTCCACCCTGATCCAGGACGAGGTCATCGACCTGCTGGCCGCCCGGGCCGGCTGCGCCGACGAGGTGGCCAAGCTGACCACGGCGGCCATGCGCGGCGAGCTCGACTTCGCCGCGTCGCTGCGTGAGCGGGTCGGGCTGCTGGCCGGGCTGGACGCCGGGGTGCTGGACGACGTCCGGGGCGAGCTGCGGCTGACCGCGGGCGCACGGACGCTGATCGGCACGCTGGGCGGGCTGGGCTACAAGTTCGGGATCGTCAGCGGCGGCTTCGTCCAGGTCATCGCGCCGCTAGCGGCCGAGCTGGGCATCGGCTACGTCGCCGCCAACGAGCTTGAGATCGTGGCCGGCCAGATCACCGGACGGCTCTGCGGCCCGGTGATCGACCGGGCGGCCAAGGCGGACGCGCTACGGAGGTTCGCCGCCGACGCGGGTGTCCCGCTGTCCCAGACGGTGGCGGTCGGCGACGGCGCCAACGACCTGGACATGATCGCGGCCGCCGGCCTGGGTATCGCGTTCAACGCCAAGCAGGTGGTCCGGGACGCGGCCGACACCTCGCTGAGCGTCCCCTACCTGGACGCGATCTTGTACCTGCTCGGCATCTCCAGCGACGACGTGCTGGACGGCACCGCCCCCGGCGCTTCACCGGTCCCGTTATCGGCCCGCGCCTCCCCCGTCCCGTTATCGGCCCGGTGCGGGTCGATGTGACGCGGTCGCCGTCGAGGCCGCCCGCAGGCCCAGGGCGAGGCCGTTATGGTCCCGTCAGCCTCAGCGACACCATCTCGCTCACGTGTTCGACCCGATGACGCTTTACCGGGGAGGATTCGGGCTTCCGGGCGGATTAGGGGGTCCATAGTGCCCAAACCGCTCCCCGAAGCCTATATCATCCCGGATCTTTCCCGGCTGGAACGCGACGATCATTGACATGCGTAGCGCGGGGCATGCTGGTATCACCCGCGACGAGAGCTGACCTGCCAGACCCGGACCGCACAGCGCGGAGATCGGGCACACCGAGCATCATGCCCCGTGGCGGACACGGACGCGGCACCCTAACGGATGGAGCCGGTACGTTGCGTCANNGGGGTGTCCTCGCCCATCCCGGCGGAGCGGCGCTTGGAGATCACGATCGCCGCGACGATGACGATCACCGCGCCGAGCGCCACGCCGACCCGCAGGCCGGTGTTGCCGCTGTATTTGACCACGCTGGTCGCGATCAGCAGCGAGACCAGGTTCATGACCTTGAGCAGCGGGTTGATCGCCGGGCCCGCGGTGTCCTTGAACGGGTCGCCCACGGTGTCACCGACAACGGTGGCGGCGTGCGCCTCGGAGCCCTTGCCGCCATGGTTGCCGTCCTCGACGAGCTTCTTGGCGTTGTCCCAGGCACCGCCGGAGTTGGCCAGGAAGATGGCCATCAGTACGCCGACCGCGATCGCCCCGGCCAGGTAGGAGCCGAGCACCTGGTAGCCGAACGCGAAGCCGACCGCGATCGGGGCCAGCACCGCGAGCAGGCCCGGGGTGACCAGCTCGCGCAGCGAGTCCCTGGTGACGATGTCGACCACCCGGCTGTAGTCGGGCTTCTCCTCGTAGGTCATGATGCCCGGGTGGGTGCGGAACTGGTTCCGCACCTCGAGCACCACGCGCTGCGCGGCCCGGCCCACCGCCATGATCAGCAGGCTGGCGAACAAGAACACGATCGACGCGCCGACGATGACGCCGACCAGGACGTTCGGCTTGGCCACGTCGAGGGCGAAGGTGCCCGCGGCCTTGCCGGTCAGCGCCGACTCGACCTGGGTGCGGAACGAGCCGAACAGCGCGGTTGCGGCCAGCACCGCGGTCGCGATCGCGATGCCCTTGGTGATCGCCTTGGTGGTGTTGCCGATCGCGTCCAGCGTGGTCAGCGCCTGCGCGGCGTCACCGTCCACGTCGCCGGACATCTCCGCGATGCCCTGCGCGTTGTCGGTGACCGGGCCGAAGGAGTCCATCGACACGATCACGCCGACCGTGGTCAGCAGGCCGATGCCGGCCATCGCCACCGCGAACAGCGCGATGGTGGCGTTCCCGGTCGCCAGCAGGTAGGAGCCGAACACCGCCCCGCCGATCAGCAGCGCCGAGTACACGGCGGACTCCATGCCGATCGAGATGCCGGCCAGGATCACGGTGGCCGCGCCGGTCTCGGAGCTCTTCCCGATGTCTATGACCGGCCGCCGGTTGGTCTCGGTGAAGTACCCGGTCAGCAGCTGGATGGCGCTGGCCAGCACGATGCCGATCAGGATCGCGCCGAACGCGATCCACCGCGGGCTGCCGTTGAAGGCCGAGATGTGCGGGTCGGTGATGCCCTTGAAGCTGCTGAAGTGCGACGGCAGGAAGGTAAAGCAGGCGATGGCCACGCCGATGACCGAGATGATCGCGGAGATGAAGAAGCCACGGTTGATCGCGGTCATCCCGCTGCGGTCCCTCGGGCGGGGCGCGACCGAGAAGATGCCGATGATCGCGGTGAGGACCCCGATGGCCGGGATGATCAGCGGGAAGATCAGGCCCTTGTCGCCGAAGGCGCTCTTGCCCAGGATCAGCGAGGCG
>PLDT01000363.1:0-5778 GCA_003136255.1 Actinomycetota bacterium | reverse complement strand
CGAACGCCCGTGACTCGCCCGCCCCGACCGGCTTCATCTGCACGCGCCCGGTCTCCTGGCCGCCGGCCGTCCGGCGCTCCAGCAGGGTGCCCCAGACCACCGCGAACGCCCCGGACGCCCCGCCGTGGTCGTGGAAGCCGGTGGACTGGCCCGGCAGCCAGCTGATGACCCAGACCTCGTGGCTGTCATCGAGGTGGATCCGCTCGTACCAGCGCCCGGCCGGATTCAGCCTGACCCGCGCGAGCCACTCCGCGGGGCTCGCCGCCAGACGTCGCACCACGTCGGCCAGTTGCCGCGCGCCGAGTAGCTGGCCAGGAACGGGGGCGGCGGACGCCGACCGGATCATCGTGGACATGTCGCTTCTCTCCTAACGCCTAAGAGACTGGCTGCGGGAAAGCCAGTGAGAACGGGGTGAACTAAGCGGCCAGCCGCGCCGGGCACCACGGGTGCCCGCAGACCAGACGGCTGGGATGAACCAGACGAGCCGCAGGGCAGATCGAACCCGGCCGGTCAGGTCGAGTCGGCCAGACACCGCTGGACGTGAGGCACCAGCGGACCGGAAACGCGGTGACGGCAAGGCACTGAGGGTAGAGGCAGGTCACGGCGCATGCCGCGATCCTACCAGAGTTCCCTATTAAATCAATAGGAAAAGCCAGGTTTCTTGGCTCGGCGGGCGACGGTGAACACCCGGCGGAACGGAAAGACGGTACCGAACGACCTTGGCGGATACGCCTCGCGAAGCCGTTCGCCGTACTCGGCCAGGAAGTCCGCGGCTTGATCGGCGTCGAGCACGGCCAGAACGGGACGCAAGCCGGTGCCCTTGTACCACTCGAGCACCGGGTCGTTCCCCTCCAGGATGTGAACGTACGTCGTCTCCCACGCGTCGACCTCACAGCCGGCCTTGGCCAGCAGCTCGGCGTAGGCGGCCGGATCGGCCGTTTGCCGGTTCTGCTCCACGTCCCGCAGCAGCGGGCGCCACCGGGCCGAGGCCGTCAGCTCGCGCAAGATCGCGTACGACGGCTGATCGAAGTTTCCCGGCACCTGGAAGGCCAGCCAGCCGTCGTCCGCCAGCCAGTCCGCCCAGCGGACTAGCAGCTCGCGATGGCCGGGCACCCACTGCAGCACCGCGTTGGAGACAATCACGTCGGGCAGGCTCTGCGGCTCCCAGTGCCGCACGTCATCGACCACGAACGACAGCCCGGGCGCGTCCCGCAAGACCAGCTTCCGCGCCGCCTCGATCATCTGGGGCGAGCTGTCTACGCCGCATACCGCGGCGGACGGCCAGCGCTCCGCGAGCAGGACGGTCAGGTTCCCCGGGCCACAGCCCATGTCGACCACGTGGGAGGGCAGCTCGGCTCCGACCCTGGCGAGCAGGTCGATAAACGGCCTGGCGCGCTCGCCTCCAAACCGCAGATACTGGGTCGCGTCCCACATATTGGTACTTATCCCTGTCTGATACTGAGAGACAGATTCCCGCCGATCCCTTGTACTCCGTTGACTCTCTTGTACAGCGACCGGCCTCTTGACGTCAAGAGATACGCTCTAGTAATGGCCCAGCGCGCCGTTCCCGGCACCGAGGACAACTCCGGCGCCGAGACCCGCCAGGTGCCCGTGCTGCTGGACGAGGTGGACGATCTGGTGGCGGCGTGGCGGGCGCAGCGTCCCGACCTGGACGTCGAGCCGATGCAGGTGCTCAGCCGGATCTCCCGGCTGGCCCGGCACCTGGACATCGCGCGGCGCGGCGCGTTCACCGACCACGGCCTCGAAACATGGGAGTTCGACGTGCTCTCCGCGCTGCGCCGGCAGGGGCCGCCGTTCCAGCTGACGCCCGGCGCGCTGCTCCGCGCCACCCTGGTGACCTCGGGCACCATGACCAACCGGATCGACCGGCTGGCCGCGGCCGACCTGGTCCGCCGGGAACCTGACCCGAGGGACAAGCGGGGCGTCCTGGTCACGCTCACCGAGCAGGGCGTGGCGCGGGCCGACGCGGCCCTGGCCGACCTGCTGCGCCGCGAACGCGCGCTGCTAGCAGTCCTGGACCGCAGCGAGCGCCAGCATCTGGCCGACCTGATGCGCACCCTGCTGGTCCCCTTCGACGCTCTGTTATCCCGCTCGCCGGGGGAACGGCGCCCCTGGCTTATTCGAACTCGGCGGCGATGGTGAGCCAGCGGTCCTCTAGGTCGGATTTCTCGGTCTGGACGGCGCGGAGTTCGGCGCCGAGGGCGGTCAGCTTCTCGTAGTCGGTGGCGTTGGCGGCTAGGAGGGCGGTCAGCTCGGTCTCGCGGACCTTGAGCCGGTCCAGCTGGCGTTCGAGCCGCTGGAGCTCCTTGCGCGCGGTCCGCTCTTCGGCCGCCGATGACTTCGGCACGCTGGGCGCCGCCGGAGGCGGAGTCGGTCCGCCGGTGGATCCGGCGCGGGCGGCCCGGATGCGGTCCAGGTACTCATCGACGCCGCCGCCTAGGAAGGACAGCCGCCCGTCGCCGAGCAGCGCCATAACGTGCTCGGTGACCCGCTCCAGGAAGTACCGGTCGTGGCTGACCACGACCAGCGTGCCCGGCCAGCCGTCGAGCAGGTCCTCGAACTCGGTGAGCGTCTCGATGTCCAGGTCGTTGGTCGGCTCGTCGAGCAGCAGCACGTTGGGCTCGTCCATGAGCAGCCGGAGCAGCTGTACCCGGCGCCGCTCGCCGCCGGACAGGTCGCCGATCCGGGTCCACTGCCGTTCGGTGCTGAACCCCAGCCGCTCGAGCAGCTGTCCGGCGGACACTTCGCGGTCGCCGATCCGGATCCGCAGCCGGACCTCCTCCACCGCTTCGCGGACCCGCTGGTCGGGGTCGAGCTCGGCCAGTTCCTGGGACAGGTAAGCCAGCCGTACGGTTTTGCCCCGCACGACGGTCCCCTCGGCCACGAGCCCGGGCCCGGACGTCTCGGCCAGCAGATTGAGCAGGGACGTCTTGCCGCTGCCGTTGACCCCGGTGATTCCCACCCGCTCGCCCGGGCCGAGCTGCCAGGTCACGTGCTCCAGGAGCCGGCGGAGGCCGCCGTCCGCCGGTACCGCCACCGAGACGTCCTCCAGCTCGATGACGGTCTTGCCCAGCCGGACGGTGGCCAGCCGGGTCAGCTCCACGCTGTCCCGGGCGGGCGGCTCGGCCGCGATGAGCGCGTTGGCCGCCTCGACCCGGAACTTGGCCTTGGTGGAGCGGGCCCGGGCCCCGCGCTGCAGCCAGGCGAGTTCCTTGCGGGCTAGGTTGCGCCGGCGGCGTTCGGCGGCTTCCTCGCCGCGCTCCCGTTCGGCCTGCGCGAGTACGTAGGCGGAGTAGCCGCCCTCGGCGGAGTGCACCTGGCCGCGGTCCACCTCCCAGGTGCGCTCGCAGACGGTGTCCAGCAGCCAGCGGTCGTGGCTGACCACGATGACCGCGCCGCGCCCATTCTCGGTGCGGTCACGCAGATGCCGGCCGAGCCAGTCGATGGCCTCGATGTCCAGGTGGTTGGTGGGCTCGTCGAGGAGCAGCACGTCGGGCTCGGCGACCAGCAGGGCGGCCAGCGCCACCCGGCGCCGCTCGCCGCCGGACAGCGGCGCGGCCGGGAGCTCCAGGCCGATGCCGGGGAGCAGTTCGGCCACGATCGACCGGGCCTGGGGATCGGCCTCCCACGGGGCCGACTCGGTGGTCCGCCACCCGGCGCCGAACACGATCTGACCGACGGTTCCGGTCAGCTGATCCTGCTGCGGCAAGAAGCCGAGCCGCAGGCCCGCCGCCCGGGCCACCCGTCCCTCGTCCGGCGTGACCGTCCCGGCCAGCAGCGCGAGCAGCGTGGACTTGCCCGCGCCGTTGCGACCGACCACGCCGATCCGGTCGCCGGCCGAGACGCCGAGCGAGACGCCGTCGAGCAGCCGACGGTGCGCGTAGGCCTTGGCCGCCTTCTCCAGGCTGATCAGGTTCATTTATCCGGCGGACACCACGGCCGCGCCCGGCACCGGTCCGCTGACCCGGGCCACCGACCGGCAGACGCCGGCCCCGGACAGGGACACGGCCAGCTCCAGGGCCCGTTCCGCGTTCGCCGCGAGGAACACNNGCCGCCTGCAGGTCATTGCTCAGCCGCTGGCCGACCCGGGCCGCTTCGCCGGAGCGCAGCGCGGACATCAGCGCGGCGTCCAGGTCCGGCTGGCCCTGGCCCGGGGAGGCGACCCGCCGGGTTCCCCCGCTGCTTCTTCCTCTGGCTCCCCCTTGGCTTTCCCTTTGGCTTTCCCTTTGGCTCCCGGACCCCCCTTGGGAGGCCCGCAGCCGATCCAGGGCCGCGTAGACCGCGGGCGTGGAGAGCTGGCCGTCGGCGAAGGCCAGCACCCAGTGGTACTGCGTGGCCGGGGCCAGGGCGGGGGTCAGCTGCTCGCCGCGGCCGCGGCCGACCGCGGTCCCGCCCAGCAGCGCGAAGGCCACGTCACTGCCTACCGTGGCACCGATCCCCCGCAACTGCTGTTGGGTGAGGCCGGCGGCCCACAGCTCGTTGCAGGCGACCAGGGCAGCCGCCGCGTCGGCGCTGCCGCCGGCCAGCCCGGCAGCCACCGGGATCCGCTTGGCGATGGTCACGTGCACGGCGCCCGCGCCGGTGTCGCGGTCCCGCACTGCGGCGCGGAGGGCCACGATCGCGCGCAGCGCCAGGTTGTCCTGGTCGGCGGGCACCCGGTCCGCNNGAGACGGCGTGGAAGACGGTCACCAGGTCGTGGTAGCCGTCAGCCCGCGGCGGACCCACCGCGAGCTGGAGGTTGAGTTTGGCGGGTACCCGCGCGGTCACACCGGTCACGATGATCAGATGGTACGCGGTGCGTCAGGCAAAGTCGCGGGCCGCCGCGCGGGCCGCGGCCAGGCGGACAAACTCGGCCACGCTGAGCGATTCCCCCCGCGCGCCGGGATCCAGGCCGGCCGCGCGGAGCAGCCGCTCGGCCTCCGGCGCGGACCCGGCCCAGCCGGCCAGCGCGGCGCGGAGCGTCTTGCGCCGCTGCGCGAACGCGGCGTCGACCAGCGCGAATACCTCCTCGCGGGATACCGGCCCGGCCGGCGGGTCGTGCCGGGTGAACGCGACCAGCCGCGAGTCGACGTTGGGCACCGGCCAGAACACGCTGCGCGGCACCGTCCCGGCGAGCCGGGCCGTGGCGTACCAGGCCAGCTTGACCGACGGCGTGCCGTACACCCGGGACCCGGGCGCGGCGCACATCCGCTCCGCGACCTCGGCCTGGACCATGACCAGCCCGCGGGCCAGCGTCGGCAGGGCGGCCAGCAGGTGCAGCACGACCGGCACGGCCACGTTGTAGGGCAGGTTCGCGACCAGCATCGAGGGCGCCGCCGGCAAGTCGTCCCGGCCGATGCGCAGCGCGTCGGCGTGGATCACGGTGACGCGCCCGGCCAGCGCCGGGGCCCGCCCGGCCAGCGTCCGCGGCAGCTCCCCGGCCATCACCCGGTCGATCTCTACGGCGAGGATCCGGGCCGGCCCGGCCTCCAGCAGGGCCAGGGTCAGCGAGCCGAGGCCCGGACCCACCTCCAGGACCACGTCGCCGGGACCCGGCGCCGCCAGCGCGGCGATCTGCCGCACCGTGCCCTGCTCCACCACAAAGTTCTGGCCCAGCCGCTTCGACGGACGCACCCCCAGCCGGCCAGCGATCTCCCTGACGTCCCCGGGAGTAAGCAGGCGTACCACCGTCACCATCCGGACCGGGCGCCCATCGCCCCGGTACCGCACCGATGGAACATCGGTGTCGTCATAGCGGCACCGATGGAACATTGGTGT
>PLDT01000232.1:30772-34995 GCA_003136255.1 Actinomycetota bacterium | reverse complement strand
TCGGCCAGCAAACAGGCATCCCGGTGATCTGCCAGACTGAGAGCATGGACGGAGCCAGGGCAACAGAGGTAATGGCGGAGTCTGTTGCCGTGCTCAGGAAGGCCGGGGCGCGGTTCGCCTACCTGCATGGCAGTCGCGCCTTTGGGCAGCACCGCCCGGATTCGGACGTCGACATCGCGGCCTCCTTCGGCGGTCGGTCACCGAACGCGTTTGACATCCTGATGCCACCTGGCGTGGACCTCTTGGTACTCGACCATGCTCCGTTGGAGCTGGCCGGGCGGGTAGCCGCCCGGGGCAGACTGCTCTTCGATGATGATCCCGTCAGCCGGGTCCAAGATTTACTTCGACGAGCTCCCGCGCATCACCCGCGCGCACCGGGAGTTCGCGGCCAGTGTCACGGGCAGGCGGGGGTAGCTCGTGGTAGACGAAGATCGCGTCCTGCGGCTGCTCCGGAGCATTGCCGACGACACTGCCGTCCTTCGGCAGGAAGCCGGGGCCAGCGAGGAGCGCCGCCTAGACCCCATCGGGACTGTAATGTTTCCCGGCATAGGGCTGTAAATTTGCCCAGAAACTCGTTCACAACAGGTCAGCGTGCTGGACGCGCTGCCGGAGAGCGGCGGCTAGCCGGCCGCGTTTTCCCCCGATCGCCAGTGCGAGCGTCGGTCAGCGCCTGGTCGACTGCCCACACGAGCGCCTGGATCGGCTGATCTGCGTCCAGGGCCGCAACCGCGCCGCGATCGAGGTGCCAGGCCGGGACAAATCTGAAACAGGAGCCGGCAGCGATCACTTGGCCGTGGTGGCCTCGGCGTCGCGGCTAGTCGGCTCGGAATCATGGCAGTACGGGAGTACAATATCTTGTACGTAAGAACCATGGCGGCGCGAAGGGCAGCGGAGCTATGAAGACCTTGACGTACTCCGAGTCTCGCGCACACTACGCGGAGACCCTCAATGCTGTCGTCGATGACCGGGAGGAAGTGATCATCACCCGGGCTGGGCACGAGCCGGTGGTGATCGTTGCGCTCGCCGACTACGAGTCCCTGAAGGAGACCGCTTACCTACTGCGGAGCCCGGAGAACGCCCGGCGGCTGCTGGCCTCGATCGACCGGCTCGAGCATGGTGGCGGCATCGAGCGGGATCTCCTGGGGTGAAGCTCGTCTGGGACGAGAGCGCCCGGGATGACTACGTCTGGTGGCAGCAGCAGGAGCGCAAGGTCCTCAAACGGATCAACACCGTGATCACCGACATCCAGCGCAAGGGTAACGAGGGAATCGGCAAGCCTGAGCCGCTCAAGCACGGCTTCCAGGGATACTGGTCACGCCGGATCACCGATGAGCACCGCCTCGTCTACAAGGTCGTCGACGACGAGATCCGCATAGCTGCCTGCCGGTACCACTACGAACGCTTACCGAAGCCATATAGCGCTCTATGCGGGTTTAACGATATCTTCTCCGCCCGGGCGGCGGAGGCACGCAGTGGCGCCAGACAGGATGCCTCGCGGCTGTGGTGACCCGAGCCGTGGCGAGCAGACCGCCTGACCAGGCACCCCCTCGCTACGTGAGTGCGGGGGCTACTGGCGCATCGAGGAGCCACTCGACGTCCACCTCTTCGCCACCGACGTTACCGGTGTCCCAGGGCTCGCTCATCAGCAGCGTGTGCACGGTCTGCCCCGGAAGCCGCTTCAGGTGGCGCCGCAACGTCGTGTCATCCGGCAAGCCGTCGATGCGGCGTTCCAGCCGGCTCCGGATCATGCTCAGGCGTTCCATGAGCCCGTTAAGGTCCGTTTCCTCGTCATATGCGCCCTGCTCAGCTTCGGCGATCGCCAGAGCAATCTGGTCCTTGATCGCCCGCAGGTTCCCTGCCGTGTCGGTTGTCACCATTTGTCGCCACGCCCGGCTCTTATGACGGTATTGCAGCATCGCCATCACCGCTTCGTGGCGCAGGAAGTCCGCATCTCGCAAAGTGGTTCCGCGCCAGGACGCCGCCAGGCACCGGGCCAGCGAGATGACCGAAGCCAGGCCGCTATTGAGCCCGCGCCCGGGCCAGAAGTGAATCGCGTTTGCCGCATCACCCAGCAGGAACCCGAACGTCCCCGGCGCCGTCGCCGTCGTTGGATACAACTGGGCCGTGAACCGTGGCCGCTGCACCATGTCCAGCCGGAAACCAGTCACCGCGCTCAGGTTCTCCGGCGGCACGCCGAACAGCTGCAATCCTTCCTGCACCCGCGTCCACAGGGCCGACCCCTTCATCATGGCCGGCAGAAACAGGGCGTGATGCTCGCCGCAGTAGAACTCGCGGCTGGCCCTATGTTCCAGCACGCAGGGCTGGGTCTGGATGCACTCGGTGAACACCCGGCGGACCGGGTCGATCCCGACCGCTTCGCTCGCCTCCTGATCGGTCAGCCGCATATTCAGGAAGCCTTCGCCGCGCAGGGAGTTCAACAGAAAGCGGTTCTGAGCCACCGTCAGCAGAACGGCCATCGGGTCCGGGAGCTCGGACTTCACCCGCAAGCCAAGGACCAGGTCCTGCACCTGCTTGCCCTCAAGCGCGTACATGGTCGAGTCGCAGGCGCCGAACTTGCCGGCGAAGTGTTCCAGGGTGTGCGAGCGGCCGCCCTCGCAGATCGCCAGTACGTGCTGTCCGGCGAGGTCGTCTTGGGCAGTGGCCGGGTCGAAGCGTTCCGGAATGAGCAGGATGTGATCCGGCCTGTCATTCGCGATGGCGAGCAGCTGATCTTCGATGTAGGCGATCCGGATATTGCGCGGCCCGAGGTCCTGAATCGAATCCGGGCCCTTGGGCCACATCTCGGAGTAGGCGCCGGGGACGAACAAGCCCTCCTGCACTTCGGGCGGAAGCTTCAGGTACTGGCGGCTCTGGATGGTCACGACTTGCTGGCGGCGCACATTGCCCTGTTCAGCGGTCTTCCATACGACCCGGTTGCCATCTCGCAGCCAGCGACTGTCGTAGACCTTAATCGCCACGCGCGGCCCCATCACATGTTCCAGTAGCAGCGCAAAGCTCAGGCCAACCGGCCCGCCCCCGGTCACGGTAACGCGCAGGACAGGCGCGGAAGCCGCCGGCGCGACCTGAGCGCGCGGTGCCCGCAGGCCGGTCTGTACATCGGACTGCACATCGGACGTTTCGAAGCGGAAGGTCTCACCGCCGATCACGATCTCGTCACCGGGGTGAAGTTGCTGGGCAGACACCCGGCTGCCATTGACCCAGGTGCCGTTGCTGCTGCCGCGATCCTGCAGAACGTAGCCGCCAGCCTCAGGCCGCAGCTCGGCGTGCACACGCGAGACCAGCAGGCTGTTGATGACCACGTCGTTCTCATCGCCGCGGCCGAACGTTATCGGTCGGCTGCCGACCGTAAATAGCTTCCCGGCCAGAGCACCGTCAAGCCCGGCAACTGTGGCTACCATCGCAGCTCCCCGCTCCAGCAACAGCGCCGACTGGCTAACCGTAACCGAGCTTCCGGTACCTGAAAAGCCCTCGTCAGCCGCGGCATGGGCACGTCAGGCGCAGAATACTAGCCAGAGACCGGACATGCGTAGGCTGGCACCGCGCCGGCCGCGGTGCCAGCCCTCATCGAGGTCCGGCGGGTCAGCCGCCGAAGCCGCGCAGCGCGCCGATCGCCTCCGCGATCGAGGCGGGCGAGCAGTCTCGAACCGACGTGCTGACGTGCAGCGTCGCCCCTGACTGGAATTGCGTGATCGCCGCCACCCCTCGTGCCGACAGCGTGCCGTCCGGTCCGGCCTGGCCAAGGACGAAGATGGTGGTCCCGGCCTGCAGCTGACCCGGGCTGGCGTGCGGCACGACGACGAGCGTCTCGCCGGAGGTGGTCACCGGGATCCGGGTCCCTGTGGAGGTCACGAGGGTGAAGCCAGCGGTGCTCGCGTCCGATACCGTCCCCTGGACCGGGACCAAGCCCGCGGGGTTCACCGCGCTGAACGGCTGCCCGACGGTGACGATGGCGGCCGCGATCGTCCCGCCGGCGCTGGAGCCGCGCACGTCGACCGACGCCCCGTCCGTGATGTCGCTCAGCAGCGGTCCGGACGCGCTCACGAACGTGGACGCGCTCGTGGTCACGGTCAACGGCTGGCCGCTGGCCGTTTTGATGACCAGGCTGGTGCCGTTCACCTGCTGCAGTATCCCGTCGGTCTGCTCGAGCTGGGTGCACCCGGTCACCGAGGCGAGGGTGGCCTGGGTGCTGTGACCGGAGATGT
>PLDT01000232.1:0-30676 GCA_003136255.1 Actinomycetota bacterium | reverse complement strand
GCGGTGCGCGCCGCGGTGAGGCGGCTCTTCACGGTCCCGAGCGGGATCTCCAGCGCGCCGGCGACCTCGGGGAGGCTGAGCCCGGAGCCGAAGACCAGGCCCAGCAGCTCACGGTGGGGTTGCGCGAGCTCCCGTATCGCTCCCCTCACCTCGGCCAGTTCCGCGCGGTCCAGCGCCAAGACCTCCGGCCCTGGACCAGAACTCGGCTGATCGGCCAGGAAGGCGTCGTCCACCACTCGCAGCCGGCCGCCTCGCAGCCGGTCCCGGGTCTGCCGCCGGGCGATGGCGATCACCCAGGACCGCACCGACGACTCGCCCCGGAAGGAGCCCGCGCCGCGCCACACCGCGAGCATCGTGTCCTGCACGATCTCCTCGGCGAGCACGCGCTCACCGGTCACCAGCAGAACCTGCGCGAGCACGACCCGGCCGTGCTCGCGGTAGAACGCGGCCATCGCGCTCTCCTGGCCCTGACCGATCCGGCGCAGCAACTCAGCGTCGTCGCAGGCACCGTCCTGACCAGCGGTGAAGATGGCCGCGCGCGAATCGTTCATCTGTGACCTTCCCCGAAGGCTTCCCTTGGAGAGTAAGTAGCAACAGGAGACGGCGCGGTTCGGCTCACCGCCGAAGTTTCTAGCTAGCCACCACGTCGGCCACGATGCAGGTGACGTTATCGGGACCCCCGCCGGCGATGGCCAGCGCGATGAGATCCTTCGCGGCCTGGTCGGGGTCGCTGACGGTGAGCAGGACCCGCGCGATGGACTCGGCGGCCACGACCGCGTGCAGGCCATCGGAGGACAGCAGGTAACGGTCCCCGGGCAGAGCCTGGTGCAGCTGGAGGTCAGGCTCGGAGCCGCGGTCCGCGGTCAGCGCCCGCAGCAGCAGCATCCGCTGCGGGTGCGACGCTACCTCTCCGGCCGTGATCTTGCCCTCATCCAGCAGCGACTGCACCACAGTATGGTCGTGGGTGATCTGGAACACCTCGCCGTCACGGGCCAGGTAGGCCCGCGAATCACCGATGTGTACGAGGCCCAGCTCAGAGCCCGACCACAGCAAGGCCGTCAGCGTCGTGCCCATACCGTGCAGCGAAGGGTCGGCCTGGACCATGTCGCGGAGCGCGCTGTTAGCCCGGCGCACCGCATGATCGAGGGCGTTGAGCAACTCACCGGCCGGCACGGCGGTGTCCAGCGGCCGCAGCGCCTCGATGACCGCCGCGCTGGCCATCTCGCCGGCCGCGTGGCCGCCCATCCCGTCGGCGACCGCCAGCAGCCGCGCCCCGGCATAAGCGGAATCCTCGTTATCGGTGCGCTGCAGGCCGATATCGGACCGCACCGCGCAGCGGACGGCGAGCGTCCCGTGATCATCGGACATGGCGGTATCCCTTCCGGACAGGTAGTCGATGAGGAAGGCAGCAAGCTCCCGCCGGGCCGCGGTTTCGGCCTCCACCCCAGCCCAGTACGCGGCTAGCTCCGCCGCGGCACGCGACGGCGGCAGCGTGCTCACGGCGCGGATCGCGGCCAGCGGCATACCGACCCGGCGCAGCCACGCCACCAGCCTGGCCTGCTCAAGCTGGGCCGGCTCGTAGAACCGGTACTGCGATACCGGGTCGACCCGGGCCGGAGCCAGCAGCCCGAGCTCGTCATACAGCCGAAGCGCCTTGCGCGACAGCCCGGACGCACGGGCGAACACCCCGCTGCTCATCAGTTCCACCTGCGCCCTCCTCATACCGGGCAGGCCGCCCGGCCAGACCAGGATCGGGCCTGCCCCAGGGGCCAGGTCAAACGGCGGCCGGCGTTCGTTCATCTAAAAACCCATTGGCCCGAACGGCCGTGGTGCCACTGCCCGTAACGGAAACTCCCTACCCGGGGGCCGATCGACCGAGGTTACCGATATTACGAATTTCTATCGTGCGCACCAATATATTCGCATATCTCTAATCTATAACAAGACACGGCACCCGCTGATAATAGCGGACATTTGAGACAGGAGAAGAAGCGCCGGAGAAAGGGAGTCAGTCTCATGCATTCCCGCAGAGCCACCCGTAATTCCCGGAGGCGGCCCGCAGCGCGTGGTCGGGTCTGGCGTCCGTGCCCGGGACGTTCACCAGCGTGTCCGCGTCCTGGACCGAGCCCGCGGCGACCTGCACCGCGACCGATACCTTTGCCAGCTTCTGGGTCGGCCTGGACGGTGACGGGACCAATACGGTCGAACAGACCGGCACGGAGGCTGACTGCGATGGGGGCGCCGCCACCTACCGAGGCTGGTTCGAGATGTTCCCGGCCGCCCCGGTATTCTACGACAACCCCGTCGAGCCCGGCGACGCGATGAGCGCCTCGGTGGTCGCCGACGGCGGCGGGGCGTTTACCCTGACGCTGACCGACTCCACCCAAGGCTGGAACCAGACCACCAACCAGACCTCGGACACCGCGCAGCTAGGGTCGGCTGAGGTGATCACCGAAGCCCCCAGCGATGGAACCGTGCTGCCGCTCTCGGATTTCGGGACCGTGAGCTTTACCGACGCGACCGCCGACCAGACCGCGATCGGCAACCAGAATCCCAGCGCCCTGACCCTGGTGTCGGCCAATGACGTCACCGAAGCCACGCCCTCCGCGCTGACCGGCGGCAACGCCTTCACCGTGACCTGGGACAGCAGCGGCACCGCTGGCACCACCGGCACCACCGGCACGCCGGCACCCGCGCCGACCGCCACCGCGACCACCCCCGGCACCGGCATTCCGCCAGGCAGGCACCACCACCATCACTGGTTCGCCGGCTGACCAGCAGTAACGCACCTATGCCCGATTTCGCTTAATTTTTGACGACCGAAAGCGTCATCCTTTGACGACCCGAAAGCGTCAAACATAGTGAACAGGAGCTATGCGGCTATGGTAAGGACTAACCATCAGGCTGGCGGAGTTGCCGGCCGCGGCACCATCGTGCTTCTTCTGGTCGGTGGCGCTCCCTGCCAGATGGTCTGGCAACGCGCTAAAACAGAGCGAAACGGAACGGGGTGAAGCCTTGCACTTCAAACTCAGGCGGGCGGTCGGGATAGTGGTTCCCGGGCTGCTCGGGAGTGTCCTCGTGGTGGGTGCGGCAGCACTCCCCGCGAGCGCACAGACGTACCAAGACACGGCGCTATCCGGCTCCGCGGTCACGGACAGCACCTTCGCCGGTGTCCTCGCCGCGCCCGCCAACGGCGCCGGTGTCATCAGCCTGTCCGGGACCGGCGTGACCTGGTCGCTGCACGGCACGCCGCCGACCGGCGTGACCCTCACTGGGACGACGATCAGCTATTCGGGCGCTGCGGTTGCCAGCCCGCCCAGCATCGTTGTCGACGCCACCGATACACACGGGAACGCTGAAGCGCTGGTGATCCCGATCGTGCTCACGACTAACTCGATCCAGCTGAGCGGCGGCAGGGTCACCACGGTCACCCTGTCCGCGCTGGCGGATTCGAACGTCTCCGGCACGGTGAAGTTCAGTGCCACCAGCTCGGCGAGCAGCGACACCGTCACCATCGGCGAGTCGAATCTGCCGATCGGACTGACGTCCGGCAACCCGCTGACCTACGTCGGCGGGACCGCGGCGCCCGGCACCTACACCGGAGTCGTGGCCACCGCGACCGACTCTGACGGCGCCGTGCTGAACGGCACCTTCACCCTCACGGTCACGGCGGGCACCATAACCACCTACGGTGACGAGGTTAACCACTTCGGCAACGGGTTCGATGCCTACCAGCAGCACCACTACCCGGGGGCGATCATCGCCGGCTGGACCGCAACCCAGCCCGACCCGGCGACGCATTTCATCCTCAACAACGGCACTCACGTGGGTGCCTACCAGTTCGAGTACGCACCCAACGGCTCGGGATCCGGGCTTTGCGTGTCCGATCCCGGCGGCGGCTGGGCATCTGACCCGCTGCGCGACGGCCTGATCCTGGCGTCGTGCAACACCGGTCCGTGGCAGCAGTTCATTCCGCAGTCCAACGGCACGCTGCTGAACGTGGCCACCGGTCTGTACGTCAACCCCGACGGCACCGGCGCGCAGCTGCGCGGCGGCTCCTCTCCCACGTCGTGGGGCGGCTCCGACTACACCTGGACGAACTACTCCAGCCTGCCCGGGTAAGGAATTAATTTTAGACCTGTGGAGGGGCTCCAGCCGGGAGCCCCTCCACAGGTTTTTTACCGAAGAGGTCTCAGCTGAGCGGGACGGGCGTCCCCGGATCCACCAGTTCCTCGCCGGTGCTCGCCGCGGAAGGCTTCGTGTCGCCGTTCCGGGCGGTCATCGCCGTTATGGCGAGCACCGCCGCGATCGGGATTAGCGAAAACTGCGGCAGTTCGTACCGCCAGTCGAAGGTCGCGATGATAAACGGGGGCACGATCGCGAAGATGGTACCGAGCGAGAACAGCAGACAAGGGCCTTGCAGCCTGCTGTGGCGGGCCCGGCCGATCCCGGCCATGCCCGCCAGGCCCACCGCGAGGCCGGCCGCGAGCAGCGGGCCGGGCACCCAGAAGTGCCGGCCGTAACCGGACAGGAAGTCGGCCAGCGTCGGCTGGACGCGCGGGCCGCTGCCGCTGTAGGTCCGCAGCGCGGCCATCTCGTCCTTGTCGTTGGTGCCCGGGAAGTACGTCTGGAAGTCGTGATACCTGGTCGAGTATTTCTCGGGCCCGTCTCCGCGTACCGGGGAGAAGCTGTACCAGACGTCGTCCGCCACGACCTTGAGGTAGGTCAGCGGCTGGTGCTTGATGATCCGCCAGTTGAAGTCGTTGATGATCTGGCCCTTGCTCAGCCCGTCCGTGGGCTTGAGGGTCACCTGCGGTGACCGCGGGTCCCACATGTAGAAGTTCGGGTCGCGCTGCGCTGGCGGCTGCTGCGGGCACAGGTGCTTCTCGTAGGAGGGCAGCGGCAGCCCCGTGCACTCGGCGAACTGCGCGATCCGGCCGTACATGAACTCGCTGTTGTAGGTGACGAAGTTGAACGTCCCGAACCACGACTGGAACCAGAGCAGGTAGGCCAGCAGCGGCAGCACGCAGGCGGCCAGCATGATCCCCGTCCGGATCGCCAGGCGCCGCCAGGGCCGGATGACGATCGCCAGGTAGGCCAGCATGGGGATCATCACCAGCAGGTCGGATTCCCTCTCGAGGGTGGCGACGGCGATCAGTAGCCCGGCCACGGCGGGCGCCGCCTTGCCGGTCGCGTCACGCTTCCACACCAGCACGACCAGCGCCAGGAAGACCAGGAACGTCGCGCTGACGTCGGTGAGAATGTACTGCTCGAGGTCGAGCTGGAGCGGGTCGAACAGCACCGGGATAGTGGCCAGCGCGGCCAGCCAGCGCCGGGCACCGAAGTGGAGTGCGGTCGCGTAGATCAGCACCGCCGTGACCAGCCCGAGCAGGTGCTGGACCGCGACAACCGACGCGAGGTTGTGGGCCAGCACGGCCGGCATCAGCAGGAACGAATAGCCGCTGGTGCGCAGCCAGTCCGGAATCCACTGTCCGATGATGAAGTTATGGGCGTACTGCAGGTACCGCTCGCTGTCCGGAAAGATCAGCGCCTGCTGGTAGGCCAGCTGGACCACGACGCGCAGCGCGGTGCCGCCCACCGCCACCACGGCGAACAGCCAGTGCTGGCGCACCGCCCGTCGGCTGCCTCCGGCGAACTCGTGCACGAGGCGCCAGGACGGAGCGAGCGCCGGCCTGGCCAGGCGCGACGGGTACATGGTCCTCAAGCTAACCGCATCCGCGCCACCGGATGCGCCAGTTTGTCGGCAACCCGCTGTGACCTCGGCCGGGCACCGGCCATGCAGGCCGATTACACCGCATGGATGACCGTGCACCGGGGCAATGCGCCCAATGTTCTCCCCGACCGTGATGCCCTCCCCACCAGGCTCGCCTACCATGCAGGTCATGGGTTCCTTGGTATTGGGGCGGCGGGCCAGGCCCGGCCGCGGCCCCGGATGCTCTGGCCCGGGGTGATGCGATGACCCAGGGTCCGGTTACCAAGGCGTCAGATCCCGCTTCCGCACCGCCCGCACCGCCCGCACCTCCCGCCAAGCTCGCCGAGCCGCCGATCCCCGGCGGCCGGGTCGAAGCGCTGATGGGCATGCTCATCCGGGCGCTCAAGTCCAGCCCGCTGGCCCGGCCGCTGCCCGCGGTGTCGCTGTCCGTGCTGGGGCTCGGGCTGCTGGCCTTCGTCGGCCTGTGCGCGACCGCACCCGGCGCGAGCGCGGCCACGCTGCCGGTCTTCCTGCCGCTTACCGCCCTGGCCCGTCAGCTAGGCGCGCCGGTGCTGTCCGCCGACGTCACCAACTTCATCATGTACCCCGCCATCACGTTCTGCTGCCTGGGCCTGGCCGGGATGCTGTGGGCCAACAGCCGCGGCTGGCAGCCGAACCCCAGGCGGGTGTTCTGGACCGCGGTGGCGACGGTCGCGGTGGTGGTGAACATCACACCGGTCGGCAGCTCAGACCCGGCCAGCCTCGCCGCGTACGGCCGCATCGCCGCGCTCGGACACGACCCGTACACCTTCCTGCCCGCCCAGCTGCCCGGCGGCGTTCACAACCCGTACGTCGCCCTGGTCGACCCCCGCTGGCGGACGGCCCCCTCGGTTTACGGCCCGGTGGCCACCTGGACACACCTGGTCGCGGCGCTGGCCGGCGGGGCCAAGCCGTGGCTGACCATCTGGGTCCTGATGATGATGACCGGGGCCGCATACCTGGCCGCCGGGTACCTGCTGCTGCGGTCGGCCGCCGACCCGGTGCGGGCCGGCCTGATCTGGGCCGCGAACCCGCTGCTGATCTACGTGCTGGTCATGGGCGGGCAGCTTGACGCCTTCGTCGCGCTGGCCGGGATCGCGGCGATCCTCATCTCGCGCCGCGGCGCGACCGTCTGGCATGACCTCGCCACCGGCGTGCTGATCGGCGTCGCCATGGGGATCAAGATCAACGCGGGGTTCGTCGCCCTGGGCATCGCGGTGCCGCTGATCCGCGAGCGCGACTGGCCGCGGCTGCTGCGTACCGCCGCCGCCGCGGCCGTGGTCACGTTCGGGCTGTATTTCTTCAGCTACGGCGTGAACGCGCTCCGGCCACTCCCGGCGGCGTCCGGGCGGGTCATCTCGCCGTCGTTCTGGTGGCTGTTCCAGCTCGTCGGCGACCACCTGGCCAGTAAGGGGACGATCAACACGCTGATCGGCGTGCTGTGGCCGCTGCTCCTGATCGCGCTGGCCTGGTACCTGTACAACCGGCTGTCTCCCGACGTCCCCGCCGTGCTCGCCGCGACCTGCGCGCTGACCTTCGCCTGGGTGCTGGTCGCCCCGTGGTCGCTGCCCTGGTACACCGCGGTGGCGTGGGTGACGCTGGCCCTGCTGCCGCGCAACTCGCTGACCCGCTGGCTCGCCCTGGCCACCTTGGTCCCCGCGCTGCTGCACTTCAGCGCTGGGCAGCCGGACAACCACCCGGGCGGCCCGGCCCCGACCCCATAAGACCCCGTAGCCGTGCCGCCGCCGCAGGTACACCCGCCGGAGCAGTACCGGGCCTGGGCCGGCCAAGCCGTCGGCGCGCTGCAGCGCTGGTATAACCCGAGAACCGGGCTGTGGAAGACCGCCGGCTGGTGGAACTCCGCCAACGCGCTGACCGCGGTGATCCAGTACAGCCAGCGGACCGGCGAGCGCGAGTACCGGTGCGTGATCGAGACCACGTTCGGCCGGGCCCCGCGGGTCAACCCGGGTTTCAGCAACCTGTACTACGACGATGACGGCTGGTGGGCGCTGGCCTGGATCGCGGCGTTCGACCTGACCGGCGAGGTGAAGTACCTGGACCTGGCGCGCGCGCTGTTCGCCGGGATGGCGGCCGGCTGGGACGACGTGTGCGGCGGCGGCCTATGGTGGACGCGCCGCAAGACCTACAAGAACGCGATACCGAACGAGCTCTTCCTGCTCATTGCGGGCCGCCTGCATCAGCGCGCGGCCGGCTCCGCCAGCGGTTATGTCGACTGGGCGCTGCGCGAGTGGCAGTGGTTCAGCGCCAGCGGCATGATCGGCCCGGCCGGCCTGGTCAATGACGGGCTGACCGCCGACTGCGCCAACAATGGCCGAACGACCTGGACCTACAACCAGGGCGTGATCATCGGCGGGCTCGCCGTGCTGTACGAGATCACCGGCGATGACGCCTACCTCGCTCAGGCCGAAATCATCGCCGCGGCCGCGCTGCGCGACCTGACCGTGCCGCCGGGCATCCTCACCGAGCCGGGCGAACGCCAGACCGCGCGCCGCGACCGCGACCGTCCCCAGTTCAAGGGCGTCTTCGTCCGGCACCTGTTCGAGCTCTACCGCCACCGTCCGCGGGCCGAATACCGCGACTTCATCCTGGCCAACGCCACCTCCCTGTGGCAGAACAGCCGCAACCACCGCAACCAGCTCGGCCTGTCCTGGACCGGTCCCTTCGACCGCGCCGACGCGGTCCGCCAATCCTCCGCCCTAGACGCCCTCAACGCCGCCCTAGCCGTCGCCAGCCCACCCCCTTGAACCCGGTCCACTCTCGTGAACTCGGTCCACTCTCCTGAACCCAGCCCACTCTCCCCAGCCGCCCCGCAGACCTCTGCAGCCCCACCCCCGGCCAGGACCGCAGCGGCACCAATGTTCCATCGCTGCCGCCCTGACGACACCGATGCTCCATCGGTGCTGCCCCGGCCACATGGACCGGCCGCCCGGCGCCGCTGCGCTCACACTCCCACCGCGGCCTCGATGACCAGCCGCCGGACAGGCCCGATCGTGGCAGAGTTGGCAGGTCCCGCTCTACGGGCCAGGGGTGCACGCGCCCCATCAGGGACGCATGATCCCAGCGAAGGCGACCTATTCGGTAGAGCCGTTAGGGCCCACAACCATTGGTTAGGCGAGCTACGCGCGTGTGACGTGACGAGTGCTATGGGGTTGCGGCGAAACGTCCCCCGAGTCGAGCCCGGATGCCGAGGACCAAGAACACACCAACGAGCGCCGCCGCCGCGAGTGACAGGGCCAGGCCGACGGCGAAGCCGGGCGGGGTATAGCTCCACGTGAGCACGCCCAGTCCGGGCGGTACGTCAACCGCTTGGACGAGGCCGTCCCGCTGGACGGCCAGCGCGGTCGCAGGCCCCTGCCGAGGGTGCCAGGTGGCGCTCCAGCCCGAGATCGCCGCCACCGCGCGGACGACGCGGGCCCCGTGCGGGGAGGACACCGTGGCCGCCGTCGGCTCGGCGGGCGGGCCACTGGAGGGCCCGATCCACGCGCCGGTCACGGACCGGCCCGGGAGGGCCTGGATGCGCAGCGGCGGCTGGGCCCGCTGGTTGGCGAAGATCGCGAACGGGCCGTCGAAGCCGGCGAACTCCCAGTGCGGCGGGACGAGCGCGTCCTGTAGCTGGCCGTCGGCGACGGACACGCTTCCGTCCGCCGCGACGATGGAGGGCGGACCGAGCGCGCCGCGCGCGGACGCCTGAGCCACCACCGCGACGCTCGGCACCGGCCGGGGCACGGTGACCGCCAGAGTCGACGGCGTCATCGCTCGCGCGCGGAACCAGCTCGTCGAGCCGTCGGCCGTCGTGAGCCCGATCTGGATCCCAGCGGCCGCGGCCTGCCGGGCGTCGGCGTCGGGCACCTCGACCCGGGACACCTCGCTCGTGCTGCCCAGGTACCAGGTGGCACGCTGACCTGCGGAGATGTCGCGCTGACCGGTACCCGCCGGCCCGCCGGCTGGCCCGGCCCCGCCGACCGTGGTGACGAGATACGCGGACGGGGTCAGCAGGACCGTGGTGTCGAGCTGATCGAGGGTCCCGTCGGCCACCGCCTTCGGCGCGAGCGTGTTCTGTCCCAACCCCGTGGCCTGGTGTGATCCGGTCACCGTCGCATAAAGGCCGTCGACGGTGGACGAGTAGCCCTGCATGGACGGCATCGCGGGGTCGCTGACCGCGTTGTTATCGGGCGGCTCGAGGCCGGACAGCTCACTCGGATCGAGCAGATCGGGATCGTAGATCGCGAAACGCCCTGGGTAGCCCAGCGCCCCGGCCGGGCGCAGCGTGCCCGTGGCGGCCGTCGTCACCGTCAGGCCGGCCACGGAGCCTGCGGAGGCGGCGGAAGCACCCGGACTACCGCTCAAAACGCCGGGCCCGACCTCGACCACGCAAAGGATGGTGAACACGATCACGTCGACGACGACGAAGCCGGCCATCAGGCGCGAGCCGAGCCTGCGCCCGAGCCGTCGTCCGAAGATCACCAGCGCGGCCGCGGCGGCGCCCAGCACCGCATACGGAAGCAGGTACGGCTTCAGGTGGCTGACCGTGCTGGCGCTCGGGCTGATGTTCAGTCCCACCCAGCGAATCCAGCCCGCCCCCCAGGTGAGCCCGAGCACGGCGGCGGCCATCACCGCCAGTGGCGGTAGCACGCCCAGTACCGTCTCCCGGGTGACCGGCCGGGTCCGTGTCTGCCCGAAGGGCTGGTCGGCCCAGTAGGCGAGCAGCACGGCCAGCGCCAGGTCCAGCACCAGGATGTTGCGGCTCTGCAGCCGCTGATCGCCGAACAACGGCAGGTGGTACAGCACGTTTCCGAGCGGCGTGTTGCCGCCCAGCGCCAGCGCCACCCCGGCGAGCGCCATGATGTGCCAGACCAGCCAGTCCGGGGGCCGGGAGCGCCACCGTAGCCGTCCGAGGAGAGCGAACGCGGCGACGAGCGGGAGAATGCCGACGTAGCTCGTCACCTCGGTCAGGTTGTAGAACCCGAAGAAGCTCGGCTGGCCGAGCGACCCGGACCCGCCGAGGAGGTCGGGCACTAGGGTCAGCAGCACCCACCGCACCGGAAGCGACCCGGAACTGTACAGGGCCATCGAATCAGCCCCGCGCTGCGAGCTCGCGATCGTGGCCAACCCGGGCAGCCACTGCACCGCTCCCAGGCCGGCCCCCAGGGCCAGGCCCGCCACGACCGAAACGGCGGCCGGGCCCGCGCGGCGCCCCAGCCGGGCGACCTGCCACACCGTGTAGATCAGCAGGATCACGCAGGCGTCGTCGATGGCCCGCGGCTCGCCCGCCAGGATCACCAGGCCCATCGCCGTGGCCAGGACCGCTACCCAGCCGAGCCGGGAAGGCCAAGGACGGTCTTGCGAGAGCCGCAGAATGCTTAGCAGCGCCAGCGGCACCCAGCTCAGCCCGGCTACCAGGCCGAAGTGCGTCACCTGCGCCGACATGGCCCCGGCGAAGGCGAACGAGAACGCGCCGAGGAAACTGGCCAGGCTGGCCAGCCGCAGAGCCCGCAGAAAGCAGAACATCCCGAGCCCGGCCGCCGCCCAGGTGGCGATCATGTTGAGCGTCCACGCGGCGATGCCGGGCAGCATGACGAACAGCCAGGTGAGCGGGTAGGCAGCCGCCGCGTTCCACCCCGCCAGCAGCGGCGCGCCGCTCCAGATATACGGATCGAACAGCGGCAGGTGCCCGGCCCGGATCTCACGCCCAGCCAGCTCGCGCAGGGGAAGGCTCTGGGTCAGGTCGTCACCGGGAAGAACGGCGCGCCCGAGCAACGCGGGCACGCCGTAGATGACGACCGGCAGCGCGATGAGCAGCACGACGGCCACCACGTCGCCGCGCCGCCGCCAGGACAACGCCGCGCCGGAAGCGTCAGCCGTCGTGACGTCTGGCGCCAGCGGCGACTCAGTCCTCATCGTCCGCACTTTGCAACTCGAACCTAAGAAAACGCCGGGAGATCCCTGCTGACGTACCTGAATTACCGACCGACTGTAGCGGGTGCCGCGTGACGCGGGCGTGTCTTCGTCAGTCCATCGAGACCCTAGCTGTGCCTGCGCCGTAAGGCTTAGAGTGCAGCGGTGGTCCTATATGCGCGGCACGGCGCCTACCAGGCCGGCCAGTGAGGAGCCCGCGGTGACGGCCCGGCTCACCCGGCGGCCCGGCGGCCCGGCCCGCCTGCGGGCGCTGCTGGACTCCGGCCAGACCATCGTGGCGCCGGGAGCGTTCGATCCGCTGTCGGCGCGACTGGTGGAAGAGGCCGGGTTCCCGGCGGTGTACATGACCGGGTTCGGCACCTCGGCGGCCCTCATCGGGCGCCCGGACGTGGGCCTGCTGACCATGACCGAGATGGTCGGCAACGCCGGCCGGATCGCGGCCTGCGTGGACGTCCCGGTCATCGCCGACGCGGATACCGGTTACGGCAACCCACTGAACGTGATCCGCACCGTCGGCGCCTACGAGGCGGCCGGGGTGGCCGGGATCCACATCGAGGATCAGGTGGCCCCCAAGAAGTGCGGCCACATGGACGGCAAGCTGGTCATCCCGGCCGAGGAGATGGTCGAGAAGGTCCGCGCGGCGGTGCAGGCCCGCGCGCAGCCCGAGTTCGTGATCATCGCCCGGACCGACGCCCGGGCCGTGGAAGGGCTCGAGCAGGCTTTGCAGCGCGGCCGGATGTACCGCGAAGCCGGCGCCGACGCGCTGTTCATCGAGGCGTTGACCAGTGAGGCCGAAGCCGAGGCGGCGGTGCAGGCCTTTCCCGGCGTGCCGCTGCTGTTCAACTGGGCGGAAGGGGGCAAGACCCCGCCGATCAGCCTAGACCGGGTCAAGGAACTGGGCTACCGGATCGTTATCTTCCCGATCAGCACGTTGCTGGCGGCGACCGGGGCCATGCGGCGGATACTGCGGGAGATCGCCCAGGCGGGCACGCCCGCGGCGGCGATGAGCGAGTTGCCCACGTTCGCGGAGTTCGTGGATTTCATCGGGCTGCCCCAGGTGCGCGAGGCCGAACAGCGCTATGCGGTCAAGACGGGGCTGGAGACAGGAGCAAGGGATGGCAGCGACATTTGAGCGGCCCAGCGTGACCACGGCGCTGGCCAGGGTCATGATCGAGGCGGCGGAGCGGAAGGCGGCCGAGATGGGCCAGCCCTTCGTGATCGCGGTCGTGGACGACAGCGGGGTGCTGAAGGCATTCAGCCGTATGGACGGCGCGCCCCTGCTGTCCGTACAGGTCGCCCAGGACAAGGCGTACACGGCGGTCGGCTTCGGCCTGTCTACCGATGGGTGGCACGACTTCGTCAAGGACGATCCGCCGCTGGCCATGGGCGCGGCGACCGGGATCGACCGGCTGGTGGTATTCGGCGGCGGGTACCCGATCAAGGTCGGGGACGCGGTGGTCGGCGGGATCGGCGTCAGCGGCGGCCATTACAGCCAGGACATGGAGGTCGCCCAGGCCGGCCTGTCAGCTCTCGCCGCCTTCTGAGCGGTCCATCGCCGCCGCCAGCCGCACGCGCTCGGCTTCGCTGAACGGGATGGGCCGGTGCTGGCCCGGGTCCCAGCGGACCGTGACCACCCGCGCCTCGGCCGCCACGTCCCCCGCGGGGGTCAGGATCGTCTCGTGGGTGGTCAAGCTGGTGGTGCCCAGCCGTTCGGCCTGTATCCGCACCGTCACCTGCTGGTCCGGGTGCCGGACCTCGGCGCGCAGGTCTACCTCGACCCGGGCCACCACGTAGCTGGGATAGGCCCCGATGACGTGCTCGAAGAACGCGTCCCTGGCCTCCTCGAGGTAGGTGAGGAACACGGCGTGGTTGACGTGTCCCTGGGCGTCCGTATCACGCCACCTGACCGGGACCAGACGCTCGAACACCGCGGCTTACCGCGTGCGGAGGAAGTCAAGTACGCGCTGGACCAGGAGCGTCGTGGCCGTGGGGTCGTAGGACGGCAGCGAGCTGTCCGCGAAATAGTGCTGGTCGCCGGGATACAGGAACAGCTGCGCGTCCTCGGCCTGCTCGACGAGCTCGCGGGCGGCGTCGATGTCGCCTTCGCCGACGAAGATCGGGTCGGCGTCCATCCCGTGTACCTGGGCCGGCACTCCCTCGGGCCACCCCGAGCCGAACGCCGACACCGGCACGCACGAATAGAACAGCAGCGCTCCCCGCGCGCCCGGCCGGGTCTGCGCCAGCAGTTGGGCCGGGAGCACGCCCAGGGAGAAGCCGGCGTAGACCAGCTCGGCCGGCAGTCCTTCGACGGCCCTGACGCCGCGCCCGATCACTTCGTCGGGGAAGCCGATCTCCTCGGCATACAGCATCCCCTCCTCGATGCTGGCGAAGGTGCGGCCGTCGAGCAGATCGGGCGTGTGCACGGTGTGTCCGGCCCGGCGGAGCTCGTCGGCGAACGCGACGACGCCCGGGGTCAGTCCCTGCGCGTGGTGAAAAAGCACCACCTCGGCCATCTATGCGCTCCTGTTCTACGCCGACGGTGAAGCGAGGCTAACACCATCCTCCCGCGGGCGCGCCAGGTCAGCCGCCGATCATCGACCCCACGTCGAAGCTGGGGAAGCCGAGGAACTGCCGCATCACGTCGGCGACCCGCTGGATGCGTACCACGTCGACCGGCCCGGTCGGATAGCTGTCCAGCGCCATCACCGCCGCCGTTACCCGGGACACTCCGAGCGAATCAGGCACTGTCTCCATCGCCTGTTCCACGGCGGCCCGGTCGGTGTCCGCGATCTCCTGGCCCTGCTCGAACGCGGCGCGGAACGCGGCCAGCTCCATGGGATGCTGCACGGCCCACTGCCGGGTCACGGCGCACCCCTGAACGGGGAAGGCCAGGGTGGCGCCCTGATCCAGGTCGGCGAGCAGCGTGACCCCCATCGACTGTTCGGCCTGGCTGGCGAACGGCTCGGGCAGCACCGCCGCGGCGATCTTCCCGGCCTTGAGCATCGCGGACATCTCAGGCAGCGGGTAGTACGCGAAATGCACGCCGGACACGCTCAGCCCGTTGTCGGCCAGCGCGGAAGCGGCCAGCAGATACAGGATGTTTCCCGGCGCGTTGACCCCGATGACCTTGCCTTCCAAGTCGGCCAGCGTCCGGATGCGCGAGCCTGGCATCACGTACAGGCCCTGGGCCCCGGCTTCCATCACCGAACCTTCAGCGAAAATGTCCAGGTCGGCGGCAACCATGGCACTGCTGGCCGAGGAAGACCGTTTGCCCTGGTTGTAGTTCTCCTGCGCCTGGATATAGCTGACGTAGTTGCCGCAGGAGATGTCGATCCGGTCGAGCGGCTGGTTAAGCGCCTGGGCGTTGATGACGGTCTCGGAACTGACCGCCGGGATGAAGGTGACGTGCAGGCCGCGTGCCGCGAACAAGCCCTGGTGGAGCGCCACGAAGAAGCCGGCCGAGTCGACGGCCGGTACCACCGCCACGTTCAGGTCCGGGTCTTCGCTGACGGACGGGGCGGCATTCCCGCCGCCGGTAAGCCTGGGCAGAAACAGGATCGCCAAGACCGCCACGGCCAGCACGGCACCCGCGATCTCGGCGCCGCGGACGGCCCGCATGAACCTACGTGGCATCGCGGGTTCCTCCCTCTCTAGGGTCGACAAAGACATCACGGGTCACAGATGAGCCCCCGGACCGTCGGCGGGCTCGAACCGATCCCGGATGGCCCTGGCTACTCTGTGCGGCTCCCGGGCGGGGAAGGTCCAGGCCCATACGGAAGCGTCCAGTGCCGGTTGCGCGAGAAATATTGCTGCAAGTTGCAGTGAGAGACATCGGTCAGCTGACCGATCTTGTTACCCCAGCGCCCTCAAACCGGCCCCCCGCCCCCTGCTCCACCCACCCCCGCCCCACCCGCGCGCGACGAACCCGCCCATCCGGGCCAACCGGCGACGCTCCATCGTGTCGGCCCGGGCCAGGCGACCCCCGGGCCAGGCGACCCCTCAGGTCAGGCGACCCCCCGGGCCAGGCGGGCCCTCCGGACCAGGCGAGGCAGCCCGGGCAGCGTGCGGGGCGCTCCCGGGCAACAAAGAACGACCGGGCCGGAGACACTCTCCGGCCCGGTCGTCGTCGAAGCAGGCGACCGCGTCTAATACGCGATGCTCAGAACCCGACTTCCTGCGGGTCGTCGCTCAGGGTGGCCTCGGTGGCTGCGCCGGCCCCGTTGTTCACCACCGTGACCGTCTGGTGCAGGCCGAAGTTCGCGCAGTTGAGGTTGTCGAAGGACGAGGCCAGCCGGTTGGCCATGAAGGTGAACAAGGTGTCACCCACGGTGGGCACCGGCGAGGGCCAGGCGGCGAAGATCTTTTCGTTGGCCGCGATAAACGCCGTCTGGATGTTGACCATGTTCTGGCAGAACATCGCCGGGCTGCTGCTCGCGTCGGTCTGGCTGTCGACCGGCGCTTGCCCGATCTCCGCCCGGTACAGGTCGGTCTTGGCCGTGTCAACCGAGTCGCCCACGCCCAGGACCATCTCGTCGTTCTCTGGGACCAGGGCCACGTTCGCGGGCTGGTTCTTGGCCGCGAGTAGTTCGTCGAGCGCCTGGGAGGTGGTCATCGCGCCGTGGTTGCCCAGGTCGGGCGCCATGAAAGGGGTGCAGTCGAGCGCCGGGTCCAAGAAGTCGTCGATCAGGGCGTTGTCGCTGCCGTTGACCAGCACCTGGGCGCCCTTCATGCGCGCCGCGTTGGCCGTATCGTCCTGCGCGGTCTGGCCGGTCGCCGGATTGAGCAGGTACTTGGTGGTCACGTTGTCGCTCGGGTCCTGGTCGATCATGTCGAAGTTGCGTGTCGTCGGGCACTCGCGGCCCGTCCCCAGCGCGCCCGCGCTCGGCACGATGTTCTTCGACATGCCGGGAGACGGTATATGAAGTTTCCCCTCCCGTTCCAGCCGGAAGGCCTCGTTGAAGAAGTTGATCCCGTTGCAGAACGACACCTGTCCGAAGGGGGATCCCGGCATGCCGTCGACGCACTTGCCCTGGCTCAGCGCGTCCGACGTCGCGCCTTGCTGGAGCAGGAACGTGCCGTTGAACCCGAAGTCGATGGTGACGATCGCGTGCTTGGGCAGCTTGGGCACCACCGGGGCGACGGCCGGCTTGGTGCCCGCAGTGATGACCAGGGGGTTGTACACGTACAGGGCCCCGGTCTGCGTGTCCAGGATGGTGGCCTGGACGTAGGCGCCCAGGTTGATCGAGTTGATCATCTGGCAGCCGGTGGCCGCGGGGGAGCCCCCGGCCGGCCCGGTGAGCTGATAGGCCGTGGCCAGGCCCTTCGCGGTCAGTGGGTGCGCCGGGACGATGATGTCGCAGGTGTCCTCGACGGCCGTGGACGAGACGCCCGCCGAGCCCGAGGACGCCGCCGAGCGGAGCTTCGGGGTGCCATGCCCCGATGCGCCGACCACGATTCCGACCGTTACGCCCAGTGCCAGCACGGCGGCGACGGGGATGGCAATACGCGCCGCACGATTGTTTCTGCCGCGCCGTCGCCGAGCAGACCCATGGCCGCTGAACATTCGGCCCACCTCCATTAGTCACCGCTGGGGAATGCCCCCGGCGGACACGGTAGACCAGGGACGATGCCGAGTGGAGGAACTTTAGAAGATTCACATTTTGTCCGTTCTTCAGTGCGGACCGACGCTGAATTCACGGCAATTCATTGCGAAGTTCTTACGTCGCAGGTTACGGGCCCGCAACCGGGCCGGGATGCCCTCGTAATCCGGCCACCCTGCGCGAATGGCACCGTGGTCCGGGCCGTTCAGAACGGAAAGTAGTCATACCAATTTTCTGCGTCGCGAAAAGTTCTTGCGAAGAGCTTACGGACCACTGGCTGCCGGCGCCCGCTCAGCCTCTTCACCAGGTCTCCTCACCTGCCCGGACTCTGGTCCGCGGTCCCCGGCTCAGGCCCTTGTTGTCCGAACGGAGCGTGGTGCTCGCATCCGGACTCCCTTCCGCGCTGCCGACGAGCCAGCGCCCTCCCCGGCGCGTCTGGCTGACCGGTGCGACGCGCCGGGTTGCCATTGCGTTAAATCCCGTAACTATGCCTGGGGTTCCGGGATAATCGAACGCGCGTACCGTAGTTGAGCGCCTGAGTGGAGAGAGCAGTTGATCAAGAAAACCAGGCCTGGGCAGGACGGCACCGTCCGCGTTACCTTCGCACTGCCCGCCGATGAGCCGGACGGCGCGGTGTCGGTGGTCGGCAACTTCAATGACTGGGATCCGTTCGCTCACCCGCTGCGGCGGCGCGCGAACCGTACTCGCAGCGCGGCGGTGACGGTCCCGGCCGGCAGCACGCTGCACTTCCGCTACCTCGCCGAAGGCGGGAGATGGTTCGATGACGAAACCCTCGGCCAGGACGTGGCCATTACGGTCTGATCCAGGCCAGGCCGCCAGCCTGAGATCGTCTAAGCTTTGCGGACATGCCCAGGCTGCTGGTCGTTCACCACACTCCCTCGCCTGCCCTGCAGGCGATGTTCGAGGCTGCAGTCAGTGGCTCACGAACCGAGGAGATCGAAGGCGTCGAGGTCGTCGTCCGCCCGGCCCTGACCGCAGCCGTGGTCGACGTGCTGGAGGCCGACGGTTACCTGCTCGGCACCCCGGCCAACATCGGCTACATGTCGGGCGCCCTCAAGCACTTCTTCGACGGCATCTACTACCCGTGCCTGGAGGCCACCCGGCGACGGCCGTTCGGCCTGTACGTGCACGGTGGCTCGGACACCGGCGGTGCCGTGCGCGCTGTGGAGTCGATCGCCACCGGCCTGCAGTGGCGTAAGGTCCGGCCGCCAGTCACCGTCACCGGCCCGCCCGGCAAGCAGGACCTGGAAGCCTGCTGGGAGCTTGGCGCGCTGCTGACGGCGGAGATCGCCGGGTAAAGGAACGGCCGTGGCGGATCCCGACTTCCACGTCTGCGCGTCGGCCGGAGCCGGCGCCCTGCAGCGGTGGTATGACCCGTCGACCGGTCAGTGGACGAGCACTGGCTGGTGGAATGCGGCCAACGCGCTGACCGCGGTCATCGGGTACAGCAAGCTGACGGGGGACCGCTCCCATGATGGCTGCCTGGCCACGACGTTCGCCGCCGCCCAGCGCCAGCACGCTGGCTTCATCAACGACTACTACGACGACAACGGCTGGTGGGCGCTGGCCTGGGTGGCGGCCTTCGACATGACCCGGGACAGCCGCTATCTGGACGCGGCCCGGACCATCTTCACCCACAACACCGGGGCCTGGGACGACACCTGCCGCGGCGGCCTGTGGTGGAACACATCCAGGAACTACAAGAACGCCATCACCAACGAGCTGTTCCTGACCCTCGCGGCCCTCCTCCATCAGCGGACGCCAGGCGACAGTAGCTACCTGAGCTGGGCCCAGCGGGAATGGGAGTGGTTCCACGCCAGCGGCCTCATCGGTCCCAGCGGCCTGGTCAATGACGGACTCACCCCGGCGTGCGCGAACAACCGCGGCACCACCTGGACCTACAACCAGGGTGTGATCCTGGGCGGGCTGGCCGCCCTGTTCGAGATCACCGGGGATCGCGCCTACCTGCAGCAGGGGGAGTCCATCGCCGGCGCGGCGTTGAGCACGCTGGTCACCCCCGCCTCGGCCCATCCGCCCGGCATCCTGGTCGAGCCGTGCGAACCGGCCTCGGGCGGCTGCGACGGAGACCAGGCGCAGTTCAAGGGCATCTTCATGCGCTACCTGTACGAGTTCTGGCTGCAGGACCGCCAGCCGGCCTACCGGACGTTCATCCTGGCCAACGCCCGCTCGATGTGGGACAACAACAAGAACGCGAGCCACCAGTTCGGCCTGCGCTGGACCGGCCCCTTCGATCAGGCCGACGCCGCCCGGCAGAGCTCGGCCCTGGACGGCCTCAACGCCGCCGTAGCCCTAGCCGCTAGCTAAGTCGTCGCCCCGACGCCCCGTCCCCGGGGCAGGGCCACCGGGTCGATACTTGTCCGGCCGCCAGCCAGCGCCGCGATGATCCCGATCAGCAGGCCGAGTACCGCACCGAGCAGCCCGTCGCCAAGCAACTGTTTCGGCGTCGTCGTCCCGGTCGCTCTCGTCGCCGGTTGGATGATTTGTGCTGACGGCTGCTCGCCCAGGTAGCTCAGAGAACCGGCGTCGGCGACGAAGGTGCGGGCGGCTGCCTCGGCGGTGGCCTGCGCCTGGGCGGGAGTCCCGGCGACGACGCTCACCGACAGGACGTTCCCTGTCACGGGCTTTACCTGGACTCCACTCGGAAAGGTCTTGAGCAACCTGGCCTGGATGTAAGCGGGCGAGAACATAGGCCCGCCACAGATGGCCCCGCCCCCGCCCGGGCACGCAGGCGCCGCAAACACAACCAGCGCCTTGCTCCCGGACACCGGCGGATTGAGTGCACCGAAGACAATGCCACCGAGGAAGCCCAGAACGGCCATGAAGGCGACCAGGATCTTGTACCGCCCGATGATCTGGACGGACCTAGGCAGGTCCGGTACCTGCTCGCTCATCTGGCCTCCGCGTGAATCTCGGCGCCTGACCGGAGTGGTCTCCAATACGCGCCATGATACGACTTGCGCGGGAGAATAGCCCCTCGGAACCAGATCAGTTCCGCCGAGGACTTGTTAGCAGCGTCCTAGGTAGGCGCCGCTGGTGAAGGTGGTCCAGGGGGTCCAGTTGGTGCCGTCGTCGGAGATGATGACGGCCGCCTTGGCGTTGCCCAGCGGATCGTAGGTGGACAGCGAGCCGTGGTCCGGGTTGATCTGCCAGTAGCCGCGCTCGCCGGCCGCGCCGGTGGCGAACTGCTGGCCACTGGATTCGGCCATGGCGATCGAGGCGGCCATGACGGCCTGGGCGCCCGAGCCGCCCGCGTCTTCCCATAGCTCCTCGAGCGCGGGGCAGCCCAATGTCCCGCTCAAAGTCGCCGAGGTGGTCAGCACGGTGGACCCACCGGGAGCGGATGTCGTGGTGCTAGCCGGCGGACCGTAGGGAACGTTGAGCACCTCGCCCGGGAAGATCGCGTTCGGGTTCTGTATCACGGACCTGTTGGCCTGGTACAGCCATTTCCAGTCCGCCGGGTTGCCGTAAAACCGCACCGCGATCGAGGACAGCGTGTCGCCCGGCTGGACCGTATATCTGCGGGCCGGCTCGTGGTGCTTGACCAGGGCATCGGTGTATATCTGCTCGACGAGCGCGGCCGCCCTGGCGGGGACCTTATTGGCCCTGTATACCTGCTCGGCAACCGCGCTGGCCTTGGCGGGGACCTTGTGGGTGGCGTGTGCCTGCGGAGCGACGATGAGCACGCCCGCGATCGCCATTGCCGGCGCTGCCTTGAATGCCGTCTCCGCTGCATTCTGTACCTGCGACGGCCTCGTGTGCCTGCCCGTCCGTCTGATCTTCCGCGCACGGCGGTGCCTGTGCGATGAATTCACAGCACTCCCTCAGTCGTTCGACGCCCGGCGCTTATTTGTGGGCAAGGGCCAGCGCCGCGACCATCATTCGCTAGCGTTTTACCAATAACCTCGAGATCGATAACGGCAACGCGGCACTGCCCACTCACCTCGAATACGGCCCGCCTGATCGGCGCGTTCAAGCGCCAAGTGCCGCGTAATAAATCGGCAACATTTCCTGGCTCGCGCCGTTAAGCAACCCGCTCGCCCGGCGCCGCATGCCGCACGAACTTCCCGGGTTCCCTTGTCACTCACGCCCGCTAGGTAGATGGTGGCCTTGAGGCGTCTGGTGCGCAGCGGTCAGGTCGCCTGAGGAACAAGGAGGTCGCCGCCCATGTGCACCGACGACAGCCCGGCCAGGCCGGCCGGGCTCATCCTGCACGACGTCGAGCCGGCCATCGAGATCGACCTGGAACCCGTCGACTCGGTGGTGGTGACCACGCTGATGGACAACGTCGCCGACGCGCTGATGCCTGACCAGGGCCCGGCCCATCGGATCGCCCTCGGCAGCGGCCCGCGGCGTCCGTCCCCGCTGATGGTCGACGGCCTGGTACCCGGCGTGCTGATCGCCGAGCACGGCTTTTCGGTCCTGGTCACGGTGGCCAAGGGCGGCGCCGAGCACCGGTTCCTGTTCGACACCGGGACCAGCCCCGATGGCGTCATGCGGAACATGCAGTACCTGGACATCGACCCGGGCAGCATCGAGGCCGTTGTGTGCAGCCACGGGCACTTCGATCACACGGCCGGGCTCGCCGGGCTGGTCCGCTCGCTAGGCCAGGCGAACATGCCGGTGCTGATCCACCCCGACTTCTGGCGCCGCCGCCGCCTCGTCATCCCCGGCCGCGATCCGCTAGAGCTTCCCACCACCAGCCGCCGAGCGCTGCAGGAGGCTGGCTTCGACATCATCGAGGAAGGACAGCCGAGCTTCCTGTTCGGCCGCTCCGTGCTGATCACCGGCGAGGTCGCGCGGACCACTGGCTACGAGCCCGGCCTGCCAACGCAACAGGCCTGGCTCGGCGGCCGCTGGGAACCCGATCCCCTTGTGCTCGACGATCAGGCGCTGATCGTCAACGTCCGCGGCCGGGGCTTGGTGGTGATCACCGGCTGCGGTCACGCGGGCGTGGTCAACATCGCCCGCTACGCCTTGCGTCTGTGCGGAGGTGTGCCGCTGTATGCCCTACTGGGCGGATTTCATCTGAACGGCCCTGCTTTCGAGCCGCTGATCCCGCGCGTGCTAACCGACCTGGCCGAGCTGAAACCCGGCGTGCTCGTCCCGGCGCACTGCACCGGCTGGCGGGCCCAGCACGCCCTGGCCGCGCGCTTCCCCGACGCTTTCGTCCCGAACTCCGTAGGCACCAGCTTCCACCTCTGATCAAGCAGCCGCCGAGGCTGCGAGACCTGCCTGACCAGGGACTACGACGCGCCCGACCAGTGCAGGCTGAATCCGGCCAGCGTATAGCCGAGCGCGTTCACCGTCGGCTGGACGAAGTTATCCCGGATGATCTGCGCCGCCTCCTTTTCCGCGGCGCTGACCAGCGGCCGTGTGACCTGCGGGTTATGCGTCGCCTGGTAGAAGGCGAGGTTCTGGGCCTGCCCGTAGAGCACCGACGGCGAGAACTGCGGCTTGAGCAGCGCCCCGCACCCGAAGCCCGGATAGGTCCAGCTGTGGTCGGTGCTGATCACGTGGGACAACGTGTTGTCGACGGCGATGTCATGCACCGACTGGGGGAGCTGCGGCGGCGGCAGCACGATGGTGACCATGACCCGGCCCGGCGTGCCGACCGCCGGCCGGCTCAGGACCTTCAGCTGGTAGTGGCCCGAGCCCGGCGCCCACCAGCCCGGCCCCGGGTTCAGGTCGACGGTCGCCGACGCCCGGCCCACCGCGTAGAACGTGCTGGAATACCAGCACGGCCACAGGCCGATGCTCTTAGTCACCTTGTGGGTAAAGACAAAGTTGAAGTTCTCGGTGCCCAGAGCAGGCCGGGAGATCCCCTCGATCTTCTGTAGCACCCACGGGCCGACATCGGTATCGGTGGACGTCCCTACCGTGATCGACGTCCACGGCCAGGCCAGCTTGAGGTGCGGGAGGTGAACGTTGAGCCCGATCGCGTGCAGCGCCCCGGACAGCGTCACCAGCACCGCGAACGCGATCGCCTTGCGGAAGACGAGGCCCGCCAGCGCCAGGACCGTCGCCCATTTAACCCAGCGCGGCACCAGGCGCCGCCGCACGCGCGGGATCCGCTCCGGGCGGCGGGGACGCAGCCCGTCCGCCTCCCGGCGCTGCAGCGCCGGGGGCCCCGGCTCACGGGCGACGATCCACGGGTCGTCCGCGGCGTAGGCAGGACCCTCGAGCCAAGGGCCCGGATCCTCCCACGCGTCCTCGTCCTCCGCCCGGAACGAGCCGGAGTCCAGCTTGCCCGCCCTCGTGGTCAGCATGCCCAGCAGCAGAATCAAGAAGCGAAACATGAGGCCCGCCTTTTCTATGCTGCCGCGTGGTCCTCACGCGACCGCCGGATAGTTCAGACGCAAGACGACCGGCACGGCCCCGAACGACATCCGGAACCGCGTGCCGGGCTTGTCCGGCGCGTCGCCGCCGATGTCGGGCCACCGCATCTTCATGTGCGCGGCGGTCAGCCCCTCGACCGAATACGGAAAGTCCATCGCCGAGATCCGGTGCGCCTTGAGCAGCCCGCCCCACCGGAACGCCGCGAACACGTCGGCCAGCTCCGGCACCGACAGGAGCCGCCGCTGCCGCAGGTCGATGCCGTACACCACGGCCGCCAGCTCGATCAGGTCGGCCACGCACTGCTCGAGTGCGTCAGCCTTGGTCCGGTAGACCGTCCCGTCGTGGTTCTTGGTGCCCAGTTCCTCGCCGAATACCGGCGACACGCCCGGCTGGGCCTGGCACTGCATCCAGTCGCAGGCCGCGAGCAGTTCCCACCGGACGCCGTGGTCCTCGGCGACCTGCTGGTAGACGGGCTTGGCCCGCAGCAGCGGGATCTTGGCCGTGGTAACGAAATCGGTCAGCACGACCCGAGGCATCTGCGTGACGTACCGCCGCGTGCTGACGTGCAGGTTGCGCGGCCCGGCCCGCAGCGCCTGCCCGCCCGTCGGCTCCAGGTGCGCGCTCGTCGCAGCCGCCGCGCTGCCCGAGGCCGCCGTCGCGCTGCTCGACGCCTCCCCTGCCGAGGTCGACGCCGCCGTACCCGCGTAGACGTCGAGCCCCGGAATGCTGGCCCCGCCCGATCCCTCCGCGGCGGTTCCCGACCGAGCCTGACCCAGCTGACCCGCTACCGCCCCGCCCGCCACCGACCCGCCGCCTTCAACCGTGCTCTGCCCCGCTGCACTCTGCCCCGCTCCGTTCTGCCCCGCTCCGCTCTGCCCCGAGCCGCTCTCAGCCGCCGATCGGCTCACCGTGGCCGCGCCGTGAGCCGCCGAGGTCCCGGCGTCGAAGCGGTACAGGTTGAACTGCCGCATGATCGTGATCAGGTTGGCGCCGTAATTCGGATCGGTGGCGTAGACGCCGGTCAGGTCGTTGGCGAACGCGTCGGGGGAGCGGCGGTCGGCCATGGCCTGCTGGTACGCCGACCCGGTGGCCAGCAGCAGGCTGTGATCGGTGATGCTCTGCGCCACGTCGGAATAGACCCGGAACGGTGCGTTCACCGTCACCGGCTGGCCGTTCTCGTATTCCTGCGTCGGCCGCTCCACCGAACCCGCCGGGCCCGTCCCCTTGATCCCGAACAGGTTGTGGTCCTGGGCCGCGAGCATGCTCTGGCCCCAGCCCGACTCATCGATCGCCTGCGCGATCGTGACCGCGGCCGGGATGCCGTACTGATGCTGTGCCGCCAGCGCGCCCGGCGCCACCTCCGCGATGAACGCCTGCTGCGCCGACGTGTCAGGCACGGACGCGGTACTCGGCGCGGCCTGGCTCCGGCTGTACCGTGCGCTTGGGATAACCGACGAGTAGCTGATCACGCTGCCCGCGATCGGCGCCGCTCCGGGAATGCTCGCCGTCGCGGTTATCGCCATCCCGGCGGCCGCCGTTCCGGCCGAGGACGTACCAGCGGCGCCCGCGCTGCCGGCGCCCGCGCTGCCAGCGGCGGCCGAGGGCGCCGCCTGCAACTGACCGCCGGACTGCGCCGTGCCGGCCAGGCTGAGAGCGGGCATGGCCGTGCCCGGGATGTCGGCCTGTCCCTGCACCGGCTGGCTCTGCGCGGTAGACGAACCTCCCTGAGCCGCCTCACCAGCCGCCGCGGACCGCCCCTGCGCGCCGCCCGAAGCCTGGCTGACCGCGCTGAGCAGCACGCCGTTATTGACGAATCCGGTCACGCCCTGCTCGGCCAGCGGACCGTCGTATTCGTGCGCGTTGACCGACATGTTCGGCATGGAGTCGCCACCGATGGTGTACAGGACTCCGCCGGCGTACTTCGTGACCACCTCGACGTGCCCGTCGAACAGCACCCAGTCTCCGGGCTGGGGGGTGTAGCCGTCGCCGAGCGGATGCCAGCGGTTATGCGCCTGCGCGTCCTGCAGGATCGAGGTCACGCCCAGCGACTCGGGATTGGGGTCGACCCGGGAGTCAACCCACGAGTGCACCGGCCACGGATACGTCGAACCGCCCGTCACCCAGCTCTGCTGGCCCGTCGCCTGGGCGCCGGCCTCGAGCGTCAGGCTGGCGAACGCCGCACACGATTCACCGTGGTCCACGCCGTCGATGCTGTCGTTCTGCCAGATCAGCTCCTCCATAGCCGCTGGCGAGCGGCTTTGCGCGAGGCCCAGGTACTGCCGTGCCGCCTTGACGATCGCGGCCCGCAGCGCGCTGTCGCTAGCCGCGGGCGACCCGGCCGGCTTGTTCAGCGCCATCAGTTTGACCGGGACGCTGCTGGGTGAGGTGAGATCGGCGACCGTGCCGTGCGCGACGGAGAATCCGGTCATCGCACCGCACGTGCTCAGACTCACCAGCGCGGTGGCCTGCTGCCACCGCCCCTTCCTCGTGGACGGCATCGGATTACCTCCTCTCGCTCTCGATCAGCGCCGGGCAGCGCCTGGCTGGGCCTGGCTGGGCCTGGGAACTTAGGCCGCCGACCCGAACAGGGTCTTGAGGATGGCCTGGACCTGCGGGTTACCCGGGTCGGTGGCGTTCTGGTACAGCACGCTCGCGTCCTGGGCGAACGCCGGCGACGAGCCCACGAACCACTCCTTGTAGACGTCCGCCACCAGGGCCGCCTGCCCGCTCGCGCTGGTTACCGCCGTGGCGCAGATGTCGGGGTACCCGACACGCGTGACGACCGCCGCCGAGCCGGTGTACAGCGCGCAGTTGGCCGGAACGCTCTCCAGCCCGGACTGGACGGTGGGCTTGCCGCTGCTGGCGGTCAGGCTCGCGCCGCCGATGATGTTGTTGATGGCCCGGGCCGCCACCTCCAGGCTGTCGATCGGGTTGTATGGGTTGTACGGGTGATGCAGGTTCAGCGACCAGGCCACCTCGCCGCCCTGCGTCGCGGAAATGGGCTCCAGGCCCTGTCGGCCGGTCTTGGTGTCGCTGAAGTTCGGGTTGTCACCGCTGGTCATCAACGAGAACACCCACAAGATCTGGCTGGTGGACTTCCCGCAGGCGAAGTTGACCTGGTTGGGCTCGGAGACGACGTTGGGGTTCTGGCAGGCCGTGCTGATCTCGTTCTGCACCACCGCCACGCTGGCCGGCCATGAAGCGCCCGGCCGGAACACCACCACGATCAGCACCGTGAGGCCGACCACCGCCGCCGCCACGCACATCGCGATCTTCTGGCCGCGGCCGAACCTCCCGCGCCGCACGCTGCGCCGGCCATGGTCGATCAGCGCCCTGGTGCGCTCGTCGACCCGGCTCCGGCCCGCGACGCGGGGCTCGCTCCGGCCCGCGACGCGGGGCTCGCTCCGGCCCGCNNACGCGGGGCTCGCTCCGGCCCGCCACCCGCGGCTCACTTCGGCCCGCGACGCGCGGCTCGTACCGTCCCCCGGCCCGGCGGGCCGTGGTGTTGACCGGCTCCCGCGATCCGGCTTGTGCCCCCCGGTCGGGTCGGCCAGCGACCCGGCGGAACGACTCATGCGGCGGGATCGGGACCGGTTCGGCGGCGTACTCGGGCTCGCCGACCGCGCGCTGACGCACCTCGCGCCACACGGAGAGCTCGTTCTCCAGGTCAATCGCTCTAGTTTCCAGATCGGAGAGCCAGAGCTCGTCATCATCGCTAAAGTTTTCGAAGTCGGCGCTCGTCGTAATCACCTCTGCAAGTGTGTCCTGAACTGGGTACTCAGGCCTGAGGGCCGGCGGGGCGNNTACTCTGGCCTGTGGGCCGGCGGGCCGCCGGCCGGCGGCTCCCATGCCACTATTAGAACACATGAACGAGCGATTTGGAAGCCCGATTTCGCGACATAAGATTTGTTCGAATGACCGCAGTCCTGGTCAGGCCCCTGCGCGAAGCACCCGTCGCGGGTCAAGGGTAAGGTTCCTCGTGACCTCAGTCAGCGGCGTGGTCGTCGTCGCACACGGCGGCCAGTCGGTCAGCACCGCTCCCACCTCCGCCCTCCAGCTGGCCGTGCTGCGGATGGTCCCGCTCGCCGCCGCCATCCGGCACGCGGTGCGCCGCCATCCGGTCGTGGTACTCCGGCCCCGGTTCGCCGTCCGCGGCTGGAACGACGCCGCGGCGTCCCCGGTGGAAGATCTGACCCGGCTGCTGGACGACGTCCGCGGCCAGTTCGGGCCGGTTCCGGTCGTCCTGGTCGGACACTCGATGGGAGCGCGCGCCGCGATGCGCGCGGCCGGGCACCCTTCCGTGTCGGCAGCGGCGGGTCTCGCGCCCTGGCTGCCGCCGGGCGAGCCCGTCGATCAGCTCGCCGGGCGCCGCATCCTGCTCGCGCACGGGACCGCAGACGCCGTCACCAGCGCTGCGGAGACCTGGGCGTATGCCGAACGGGCCCGGGCGCTGACCAGCGTCACGGAGATCGAGGTGCGGGCCGGCGAGCACTCCATGCTCTGGCGGGCACCCCTGTGGCACGCCCTCGCCGCCGCGTTCGCCTGCCTCTCGCTCGGCCTGCCCGCGCCTTCCGGGCTCGCGGCCAGCGCCCTGGCCACCCCGCCCCAGACGGCGCGCACGGTTCTGTAACGAGCAATTCGGATAATTACCAACTAAATCTGACCTATCCGGAAATACGCCCCCGTCAAAGCCGGACCCAGACCGCGCCGCCGGCCGGTCCGCCTTTTCGTGATAAATACCAATTGCGCCCATTATTTATTACACGTTGCGACTGGCGTTAATCACTGAAAGCACTCGTTCTGTCGCTCGTTGTGCTATATCTGAGGAATGGTGCCTCGCCCCGGGTGCCGAGAACGGAGAAGGGGTTTAATGGTGGCCAGATTAGTCCGTATTGGACGTGACGACGTCGGGTTGACGCGCGGGGTCCTGCCCCATGACGTCCCGCCGGCCCGCAAGGGCGCACCGGACGGTCCCGGTTTACTCGAAATAAACCTGGACGGAAGACCACCCCGGGCCAAGCACGCCGCCCGTCACGCCCGAACCTCCCGTCCCTCCGCCCCCCAGCACACCGCCCTGTCGATCCGGTCCGCCGAACGACGGCGCTGGTCCGCGGACCTGACCCGCCCGGACGTGACCGCGGTCGTGGTGCACGGCCTGGGCGGAATCGGCAAGTCGACCCTCGCCGCGCAGATCGCGGCGCGAGTGAGCCGGCTGGCCCCCGAGCGGACCGTGACCCTGGTCAGCGGCGAGATCTCCGCGGCCAGCCTGGCCGGCGAGCCAGCCGAGACCGACCTGGTCGTCTTGGACAACTTCGACGACAACCTGACCTGCGAGGCGGGCCTGCGGACCATCCGCGATCCCGCGCTCGCCGCCATGCTGGCCAGCTGGACCGGGAAGCTCCTGATCACCTGCGGCCCCGCCTTCACCATGCCCCCGGCTGACCGCGACCGGTTCGTGTTTCGTCACCTCGGGCCGCTGACTCGCTCCGGGGCGGCCGAGCTCGCGCTGTCCTTGCCCGCGCTCCGGCTCGTCGCCGAACCCCAGCGCGACCTGGCCTGGCGGCTGACCGCTGGCCACCCGCGCGCCCTGGAGTACCTGGACGCGCTCCTCGCGGCGGGCCTGGGCTTCGACGACCTGGCCCAGCGCGTCGCCGCGGCGGTCCAGGCCCGGACCGGCCGGTCTCCGGCCAAGACCGAGCCGACCGAGCTGTCCGAGGCCGCCGCCGAGGTCATCGCCCTGGTCGCGGGGCAGCAGCTGCTTGGCGAGCTGTTCGACCGGCTCAGCGACGGGGCCCAGGACCTGCTCGTCCGCGCGTCCGTGTTCCGCCCGCCGATCGCGCCCAGCGTCCTGTCCGCACGCCCGGCCCACGTCGCCGAATGCGAGGCTGCCGGGCTTCTGACGCCACGCCCCGGCCGTGAACTGACCGTGCCGCGCTGGACGGCCGGCGAACTGCACCGCCGCCTGGCCGAGGCGGGCCAGACCGCGCGGCTGGCCGCCGCCCATCGCCAGGCCGCCGGATACTGGGACGCCCGGACCGCCACCACCCCCCGGCTCGGCCCGCGGGCTCGGCTCGAGGCCGGCTTCCACCTGCGCCAGGCGGGCGACCTGGCCACCGAAGCCGTCGCCACGGCCAGCACGCCTGACCGGACCGCTCGGCCCGACCAGGCTGCCCCCACGAAGACGCCCGCCACCCACGCCCGCTCCGAACGCCGTCGCCTGCGCCGCCTCGGCCTGGCCTCGGCGGCCGGGGTCATGGCGGTCTGCCTGGCCGTCGAGGCCGCCCACGGCTTGGGCGCCTCCCACCTGACCTCCACCGAGCGTGCCGAGCGTGCCGAGCGTCCCGCTCATCCCGCCGCTCCGGCCCCGCTCACCCAGGCCGACGCCGTCCGCGACCAGACCGCGGCGTGGGTGGCCAGCCAGGTCAGCGCCGCTGCCATCGTCGCCTGCGACCCGGCCATGTGCTCGGTGCTGGTCCGCTACGGCTTCCCGGCCGCGAACCTGCTAGTGCTGGGGACTGGCGCGCCCGACCCGCTGGGCTCCGAGGTCGTGGTGGCCACCGCCGCGGTGCGCGCCATGTTCGGCACGCGCCTGGCCACCGTCTACGCGCCGCAGACGGTGGCCAGCTTCGGCACCGGGCCGGCCCGGATCGACGTGCGGGCCGTCGCGCCGGACGGCGCGGCCGCCTACCAGACCGCGCTGGCCGCCGACCTGCGCGCCCGTCAGGCGGCTGGCCTGGAGTTGCTCCGCGACCCGCGGGTCACCGGGTCGACCGCCGCCCGGGCCGACCTCGCCGCCGGCCGCGTGGACGCCCGCCTGCTGATCACCCTGGCCGCCCTGGCCGCGAACGAGCCGGTGCAGATCGTGGCGTTCGGCGGCGGCGGTCCCAGGGCCAGCCCCGGCGCCGCCCTGCGGACGGCCGAGATCGCCGCCCCGGCGGCCACCGCCCAGGCCATGCTCGCCTTCGTCGGCGCCCAGCGCTCGCCTTTCCTGGCCGCCCGTTCCGGCCTG
>PLDT01000477.1:0-11169 GCA_003136255.1 Actinomycetota bacterium | reverse complement strand
ATGGCGCTGTGGCTGCACGCCCCCGACGCGCAGGACATCCACGACGCCCTCGCCGCCGCCGGCACGACGATCATCTCAGCGCCCGCCGACGGGCCGTTCGGCCGCACTTTCACGTTCGCGGACCCCGACGGCTACCAGGTGACCCTCCACGACCGCGGCTGAGCGTCCTGGCCTGCGGCCGTTTACGCCATCACCGCCGAACTGCCCGCCGACTAGGGTTCGGCATCCGGGATCTAAGCACGTCGAATTCGGCCCCCGGCGCGTCCGGATCGAAGCCGTGCTCGATCAGCCAGTGCGACGCCACCAGGCTGCGTAGTGACCACCAGGCGCGGATCACGTCCCGGTCCGCGCCGGCGCCGTAGCCGGCCAGCAGGTCCTCCAGGCGTTCCTCGTGCCCGAGCGTCAAGGTGGCGAGGTCGAACATGGCGTCGCCGGGGGCGGCCTCGGACCAGTCGATGACGCCGGTGACCTCGTCGCCGTCGACGAACACGTGGGTGATCTGCAGGTCGCCGTGGATGAACACCGGTTTCCACGGCCGGAGCGCGGCCTCGGCGATCTCGCGGTTGCGCCGGATCACCTCGGCGGGCAGAACGGCGTTGGCGAGCAGCCACGCGCACTCGCTGTCGAGCTCCGCCGCCACGTCGTCGAGCCTGGGCCCCGGCCACGGCGGCAACGGCGCATCGTGCAGCCTCCGGATGGCGGCACCCGCCGCAGCCCACGCCGCCGGCGACGCCGCCGACGGTTCGCCGAGGAGGCCAAGCGCCTTGCCGGGCACGGCGGCGATCGCGAGCACGGGCGGCTCGCGCCAGAGGATCGCGGGGGTCGGTATGGGCGCCATGGCCATCGCCCGCACCTCGACGTCGGCGTGCGCCGGGTCGCCGTCGACCTTCAGGAACACGTCGCCGACGCGCAGCGTCGCGCGCTGGCTGTGGGCGACGACGACCTCAACCTCTCCCATACCGGCCATCCTGGCGGGGATGGCCGCCAATGTCGCCGGATTTTGCGGGTGACTGATTCATTCAGCGTCTGCCTGGCGTTTGCGGCCCGGCGGACGCTAGTGCGGTGTCTGGGGAGGCGTGCCCGGGCTGAACCAGGTGCGCAGGGCGGTGTTCATCCCGGCGTCGGCGGCCGGGTCGGGCGTGCCGGGTCCGGTAGCCCAGGCGACGCGGCCGTCGGGCCGGATGAGCATTGCTGCGGCCGGAGCGGGCTCGGTCAGGCAGCGTGCGGTGATGACGGTGATCAGGCCGGCCTGGTCTGAGGCCGCCTCGGCGACTGCGGAATCGGCGGTGAGGTCGAGCAGGACGCCCTGGGCCGTGTGCATGAGCTCGGCGACCCGGGTGCGGCCGTGACGGGTTTCCAGCTGGAGATCTGGCACGAGCTTCCCGACCAGCGGGTGCGGCTGGGCGTTGCCGGGCGGCATCGGGTACCGGACATCGGAGCCCTCGATCAGCTCGCCGATGTGACGCAGTTGCCCGGGNNTCACCTTGGCGAGCTCGTCCGTCCCGCCTTGGCCGATATTCGTCAGGGCCCTCTGGGCGCGGGCTTGCAGGATGGCGTGCTGTCCGGCGAAGTGCCGCTCGGCGTGGTAGGACTCCAGCAGGCCGTCCGGTGCCCGGCCCTGGACCTGCGCGGCGAGCTTCCAGCCGAGGTTGACCGCATCGATCAGGCCGGTGTTCAGCGATACCGCGAAGACGTGGGCGGCGTCGCCGGCCAGCAGGATGCGGTCCGCCTGGTAGCGGTCGGCTTGCCGGCTGTTCCCGACCAGCCGGCTCAGCCGCTGCGGATCGGTCATCGGCAGGTCGCCGCCGAGGACCCGCCGGGCGCTGGCACGCAGTTCGTCGAGGGTCATCGGAGCGTTCAGGTCGGCGGTGGGGTCGTCCTCGCTGGTGTAGACGATGAAGACACCGGCAGTAGCGTTCTTGTCGACTACGGTCAGCGGCGCGAGCGAGTAGGTGCCTCGCGGGGTGCGGACTTGCCCCATGAGCTTCAGGCGGCCGATCCCCGGTACCTTCACCATGCCGCCGCGCCAGGTGAGCTTCGCCGTCGGCAGGCGCACCGTGCCGATGCGGGATATCTCCGGCGAGGTGGTGCCGGGAAAGCCGATCCCGGCCTGCTTGCGTACCAGGCTATGCGCGCCGTCGCAGCCCACGAGGTAGCGTGCGCGCAGCCGGTAGTCGCCGCCGGGACCGCGGACGTCGAGGGTGACCGCGTCGTCATGCGGGGACAGCGCCGTCAGTTCGTGCCCGCGCCGGACGGTCCCGCCGAGTTCGGTGAGCCGCGCCTCCAGCTCCTTCTCCAGCCGGCGTTGCGGCACCGTCAGGATGTGCACCGGGCTGGTGCCGAGCCTGGAGAAGTCCAGCTCCAGCGGACCGAACAAGAAGCGCGGTACCGGCCCGGCAAAGGTGGCCTCCTGGCGGAGCCGGTCGAACAGGCCGCGGTAGTCCAGCACCGGCACGATCTGGCCCGCCAGGCCGTTGCCCTTGGGGGTCTCGTCGATCCCGGGCAGTCGCTCCAGCACGATCGGGTCGGTGCCGCTCAGCCGGAGCTCGCAGGCCAGCATGAGTCCGACCGGTCCGCCGCCGGCGATCACGATGCCTGCTTGGNNGATCAGTTCTATGAAGCGACTCACAGAGTCAGATGAGGATGTTGTCCGGGTTTACGCATACTCAGTAACCAGGCCGGTCGTTCCCGCTAGCCGGGCGGACTACGGACCGGATAAAGGGCCAGGTGCTTCCTTGTTCATTACGGCGATGGCCACGCCGGCTTTGCCTGCCGATGCCGATGCCGGCGACGTGGGGCCGGAGCTGGTCTGGGTGCTAGCGGGCGTGCGACGATGCCGGAGTGGACCAACGATGACCGGCGCCGTCTCGCGGGACGGTCCGCTGATCCCCGCTGGGTGTCCGCCGACGGGAACGGTGCTACTGCCGCCTTCCGGAACCCCTTGCGGAGGGGCCGCGGAATGAACCATGGCTGAGGTCGCCCTCATGGCCGGGATGTCGGTTCTGGTCACCGGAGGCACCGGCGGTATCGGCAAGGCCACCGCTACCGGGCTCGCCGCGCTGGGTGCCCGGGTCGGCATCACCGGCCGTGATCAGGCCCGGACCGAGGCGGCCGCGGCAGGCATCCGCGCCGCAGCGGGCAGCCCGGTCGTGGACGCGTTTGCCGCGGACCTGTCNNAACCACCTCGCGCCGTTCCTGCTGACCAGCCTGCTGCTGGACCGCCTCACCGCGAGCGCACCCGCCCGGATCGTCACTGTCTCCTCCGGCGCCCACACCAGGGCCCGCATCGACTTCGACGACCTGCAGGGCGAGCAGACCTACTCCGGGCAGCGCGCGTACAGCCAGTCCAAGCTGGCCAACGTGATGTTCACCTACGAGCTAGCCCGCCGCCTGGACGGCACCGGCGTGACCGCCACGGTGCTGCACCCCGGCGTGGTACGCACCAGCTTCGGCGCCGAAGACCAGGCCGCCTACCTCGCCGCCATGATCGGCGTAGCGCGCCTGTTCATGAAGACCCCGGCCCAAGGCGCGAGCACACCGATCTACCTCGCCTCCTCACCCCAGGTCGAAGGCATCACCGGCCGGTACTTCGTCAACCGCAAGCCCAAGACCTCCAGTAAGGCCTCTTACGACACCGCAGCCGCCGCCCGCCTGTGGCAGGTCAGCGCCGACCTGACAGCACCCGCATAGTGTCCCAGCGCAAACACTTTGACGGCCCTTCGCCGGGACGACCCTCATGCGGTCATGTGGGCCTGGAACGTTATAGACATGGCTACCGGTCGGGCTGCCCATCGGGCGTTCACCAATGATCGCGGCGGGCGGCAACCTGCCCTTACGATCGTGGCCGCTCTTTGATCCCCGCCGCGAGCAGGCCGGTGACCTCAGCGATGCGGGCCGCGCGCAGATCTGGCCGGCGGGTGGTCGCGTCGATCCAGCGTAGGTAGGCCTTGCGGTAGAACTGCGCCAGCGTATCGAAGAATGCGCCCGCCGCCGGGTTGGCCGCGAACGCCGCCGCGATATCGTCGGCGAGATCGCCGCGCTGAGGACCTTCGGGGGCCAGTTCGACGGGCACGTCATCGCCGATCGCGATACCTATGCTGAGCAGGCGCTTGGCCGCCAGGGTCAGCACCCAGCCGCGGCCGGCCGGCACGAGCCTGGCGCGGATCCGGCAGCCGCCGATCGTGCCGCTCACGGGATGGTCGGCCTTGGCGCCCCATGCCTCATCTGGGTCGAACGGCATCGTGATGACCGCGCTGTCCCGGGGCCCGGCGGCGACAACGGCACGGAAACGCTGCGAACTCATGACCCCCATGGTGGCATGGCCGACTACCGGCACGTCCGGGACCTCGGTGAGGAGTACCTGCGCCGGAACCCGCGCTCGCAGGCCTGATCACCCGCCTGGTCAGGCCGTAGCTGACTCCGCGCCTGGCGTGCGGCGTATCGCCTCTAGGCGCCTGGCCAGGACTCGAGGGTCCTCCGTGCTTCCCTCAAGAAGCGGCTCGGTGATCCGTTTCCTGTCGTCAGCGTCGAGCGGTTCCAAGACGACGCGCATCCCGAGCGCTGCCGCGACCTCGGCGAGCGTGCCGAGCGTCGGGTTGACGTGACCGGCGGAGAACAACCTGCGCACGGTCGCGGGCTCGGAGTTGATCGCGCGGGCGAGCTCGGCTTTCGACAGCCCGGCCGCCTCCCGCGCGCCGTCCAGCTCGTTCACGATCCGGTCGATGGTGGCGATCCGGATCGATTGGGCCACGTACTCGCGCAGGAACTGGGGATCCTTCAGATCCCGGGCGAGGTCGTCCCAGAACACGCTGCGCTCGGTGTCCAACGTCGCCCTCCTGAACCATCGTGGTGTAGCAGGTATGTTACGTCATGGTTCTCGATGCTGTATCCGCGACGGACCGCCGCAGGCGGATTGCCGACCGCCAGTCAACCGAGCATGCAGATAGACCACGGCACGAACAGGCGCATGACAAAACCAGGCCGGCAGGTTGAAAATGAGCTGTGTGGCGCGCCTGCGGATTGACGACTGGTCGGTTACCGTATCCCTGTCTGCAGCGGAGAAGATCGAAGCGCTGCACAGAAACGTCAAGGTACCCCGGACAGCAGTGGTCGGCGCGCGAGGAGTCCCGGACGGGATGGCCGAGGTTCACGGGAAGACAACCGGAACCGGGCTGCCGGGCGTAATCCTCGTGGGCACCGTCCGGAATAGTGACAGCGTTACCTTCGCGGTCTGCCACGGGCACCGCCCCGCCGTGATCCTCGACCTGGCCGGCCAGCCGTACGACCGGATAGTCGTGACAGTCGAGAACCCTGACGAGATAGTCAGCCGCCTCCCCTGAACACGACCGTCCTCTGCGGTGCGCCAGCCCGCACAGCGGATGAGTCGCCGGCCATCGCTGGTTAAGTCATGCTTAACCAGTTCCTCGACCCTGTCCGCGGCATGAGAGTAAACCTCGGTGAGGTTAGATGTACTTGCATCAGCTGCCGCGGCCAGGAAGCTGATTACCAGGCTGGCATTGTGGTCGTGCGGATTGCTATACATCCTGGAGATTCGGCTCAGGCTCAATCTCAAGATATTCGTGATAGGCGTGGATTGTCACGAGGAAGTGACGCAGGAAGCCTTCTAGTCCGGCCAGCCCGAACGGGTGGGGCCACGGTTCACAGAACCACACTGGCGCATCCCAGGAGAACTCGTCTGTGCCGTCGGACACCATGAGATTGACGCGGGCCATTGTGCCGACTGTTTTCACTCCTCCGACGTAAAATTCTTCGGTCAGGTCGTCCGGTAGCTCGATGCCGGCGAGGGGGGCAAATTCCGCGCTCATCCTGGTCCGGAGCGCTCCTGTATCGAGCAGGCACTCTATGGGAGCGGCCTCTAGCCCATCTAGGGCGATGTCGACAACAGGCCGGGGCGTGAGGGTGCCGCCACTGGCTGCTGGAAGCGTCCGGAAAGTGAATCTCATTGCGGGGCCGCGCCGGTGATGGCCTGCTCGGTGTCCACGACCCGGAACATTGACTGCGCACGCTGGCGGTGCTGAGCCAGCCACCCCACGACCTCTTTCGGCGAGGATGCGGCAACGAGCACCTCATCGCCGCGGACTGCCACCCACAGGCCTACGAAGGGACGCAATGCCTCTGCCAGAGGAACGAAGCGATTACCTGCGCCGGAAGCAGCTGACGGCGTTGGTGCTACGGCTTCGGCGGTCACTGGGTGACGTCGGCTACGGACCGCTGCGCGGCCGGCCGGGAAGCCAAGGCGGGTTAGCACGCGACGTGCGTGATGTGTGGTGAAGTCAGCCCGGTCAAGGCCGGTTACCAGGGCCAAGACCTGCTTAGGGGGCCAGCGCCGACCGCTGATCACGACAAAGTGCTCAAGGATCGGTTCGGGCAGCGCTCCGTGCAGCGCCTCCTCGACCCCCCGTGAGTCCAGGCTGTACTGGTGACCCGACACTGTTATGTCCGGCATGCTGTCCCCGATCGTTACTCTCTAAGTCGTATTCTCTGATTCGTCTCCACTTTAGGTGGCTTGCGGAGGTCCAGGCAACCATCACCGGGGATCCCGGGGGAGCGCACCACTGGAAGGGCACGTGACCTTGGGGGCTCGGAGGCCGCTGCGGGAACACCCCGATCCGGCACGGCCGACCGTTCGCCCGCACCCGATCGGCATGCATGACAGGACGTTCCTGGGCGCCTGCTGCAGCCCGATGGTTTCCTCTTACTACGGCTTGTGAAATCGCGCACAAGACGCTTCCGCGGAAACGTCGCAGATGTGGCGGCCGGGAACATGCCAATCAGGGTCAGCGCCCTGTCCGCGGCATGTGAGGGAGTCTGCGCTGGTGCCATAGCCGATTCTGGGTAGGGTACGTATCCGGGGTTCTGCTTTACTATCCGGTTTCCCGCCGTGAGGAGGACGCCGATGCCTGCGCCCGGTTACGACCGCTTCTTTGCCGAGCTGCGCGGCTGCACGGCGGAATTCGCCCGGATCATCGACGGTGATCTGGAACGGCCGGTACCGACCTGCCCGGGATGGACGTTCCGGCAGCTGACCACCCACCTTGGGCGCGGCCACCGGTGGGCCGCCCAGATCGTGGCCACCCGGGCGATCGTGCCTATCCCGATGCGTGAGGTAGCCGACGGAAAGCTGCCACCGGACCCGGCGCAGCACGCGTCATGGCTGAACGCCGGCGCCGACCAGGTCATCGAGGCGGTCACGGCCGCTGGCAGCGATCTGGTGTGGACGCTGGCCGGTATCGGCCCGGCCAGCTTCTGGGCGCGGCGCCGGGCCCACGAAGCCGCCGTCCACTTGGCGGACGCTCAGCTCGCGGCGGGGCTAGACGTCGATCTGGCCCCGGAATTTGCTGCAGACGGCGTCGACGAATGGCTCGCCCGCGTCGCGGCCGACACCGGCGGCACCGCCGACCCGGCCGGCGCACAGGCGTCGGACTTGCGCGGAAACGGCCAGAGCCTGCATTTCCACGCCACCGACCCCGGGCTGTCCGGCTCCGGCGAGTGGCTGGTCACGCGGACACCGTCCGGTCTTACCGTTGCCCGCGGCCACGGCAAAGCCGACGTCGCCGTCCGCGGGCCCGCAGCCAGCCTGCTGCTCATCCTCACGCGTCGGCTACCGCCCTCCAACCCCGCCATCGAAATCCTCGGCGAGCAGGAACTGCTCACCCACTGGCTCCAGCACACGCCGTTCTGACAGACCTCAGATTCAAAAGCAAACCGCACTCTCGCAGGGGCAGAAGAGTGCGACAGGCGTCGCTCGGCCCAGGCCTGGTGAACGTGAGACCATAGGGTTCGGTCGCCACCCGCGTGCTGACCGAGGACTCGGTCGAGATGGAGTTCCTGACCGACCGCGGCCCGTTCACCGGGAGAGCTAGGACCACATCTCGGTCTACGAGGTCACCGCAGCGCCTGCCGGATGAACGTGGCCACGGCGACCGGCTTCGCGATGAACGCGGTGTGCGAGCCGTCAATGGTGTCGGTCGTGGCGCCCATCCGCTGGGCCATGAACCGTTCCGCGTCCGGCGAGATCGCGTTGTCGTGCTCGGAGACCAGGAACCAGGACGGCTTGCTCTTCCAGCCCGCCGCGGTGGCCTTCTCGTTGAGCGCCGCGACCGCGAGCGGGCGCTGGGTCACGAACATGACATCGGCCATGTCCACCGGCACGTCGGCGCAGAACGTCTCCCGGAACCCGTCCTTCTGGACGTACAGGTCGGGACCGCCCGCGGCGCCGGGCGCGTCGTAGGGGGTCGGGGCGGCCGTCTTGGCGAGCAGAGGCGGCGGGAACGGCTGCTGCACGCTCGCGCAGCTCTCGCCCACCTCCAGCCCGAACGCCGCGAGAAAGACCAGGCCGGTCACGTTCTCCAGGCCGGCGGACGCCTGGGTGATCACGGCGCCTCCGTAGGAATGCCCGACCAGCACAACCGGGCCGTCGATGGCCTTGACCACGTCGCTGACGACGCTGGCGTCGAAGGCGACGCCTCGCAACGGGTTCGGCGGGGCGAGCGCCGTGTGGCCGGCGCTCTCGAGCTCGCGGATCACGCCCGCGAACCCGGATGCGTCGGCGAAGGCGCCGTGGACGAGAACGACGGTGGGACCAGGCATGGGGTTCTCCTCGGGGTTGGAGAGGTGGCCCCAACGACGTTACGTCACCGCACCCGGGCGACTCGGCCCAGGGGTGCGCCGCCCGGCACGTAACCGATTGTCCTGTGCCGCTCAACCGTCATGCGACCACCGCCTGCAAGCGGTACCGGTGGGCGGTTGCTCACAACGCCGAGGTCGTCCGTGAAACCCGCGTTGGTTCACAGATCAAATGTGGCGCGCAGCTTCCCGTTGATGAGGAAATTCAGCCGGTGACGTCGGTGCTTGATCACCTCTGCGGGTGGCGCGGTGTCAGGGCTCAGCAGACGCCATCGCACCGCGCAGCCGCCGTCTTTGGGACGCAGCTCGAAGCGGACCTGATCATGGGGTCGGTCTGGCCACAGGGACGACCACACGACCAACGTCGGCCTGCTAGCCTCAAGGACCTGCGGGGCAACTTCGCCGTCAGCCAGATCAAGCCAGGCGCTACTGCCGGGATGGCCCGGATCGGCCAGTGCGTCCCAGACGACCCAGGCAGGTGGGGCCTGTGTCTTATCCTTGCTGGCAAGTTCTTCCACGACCAAGAGGATAAGCACAGCCGAACCCTCTACGCCTATACCGCAGACCATTGCTGGTCTCCGGCCCACACGCACCATGGAACGCGGCATGTGAGTAAGTGCTACCTGACAGTTCTGGACGTGCTGCTTAACCCGGCTGGGTGCCCGGGCAGCAAGGGCCGCATGAAGGTCCGCTCGTAACGGAGCACGCAGCCGCTCTGGTCCCTGATGCGGTCCGCCTCGATGAAGTCCGGATCGTTGCCGAACAAGGCACGGTACTGCTCGTAGGCGGCGAGACTGGGGAAGCTGAACAGCGCCAGGGCCTTATCGCTGGCTCCCTCGGCCGGCAGGAAGTAGCCGTGGTGCATGCCGCCATGTGAGTCGACCAGCTCAATCCACCGGCGGCCGAAGCGTTCGAAGGCCTCGATCTTTGCCGGATCGATGACATACTCAACCACGCAAGTGATCATGCCTCAGGCTAGCGGCGCGCTTCCCGGCAGAGCCGACCACCCGATCCGCGGCAGATGAGTGCACGCGGTCAGGGTCAGAAGTGGTAGTGGCTCGAAAGGGCGCGCTGGCTATTTTGCGTCCGTGGCCGAAGTGGCGGGAGCCTTCAGGCGCGTTCGTGCGTCAGAGAAACATGCGCTGGGGAATCGATGTATCCGGCAGCTTTCTGCTCGCCGGCCTGCTGGCTATTGCGGCGTGCGGATCGGACGCTGCCCCGGCGGCTCCGGCGCCGGTGGTCCATGCCACGGGCTCGTCCTGCGCGAACGGATCAGGATTCGCGCTGTCGCTGGTATCGGACCGGGGCGGTCAGCCAACGCCGGCTGCGGCCGCCGCCTGGTTCGCCCGGCACGGTGGCCTGACGGGCATCCCGGCTGAGGGCTGGCGGCAGGTCAGTCGCGGCGGCAGCGGCGTGACGGTGGAGTCCGGCGCGGTTACCCTCCATGTCATCCAGGGACCCGACCGGACATGGCAAGTCGACAGCGGCAACCGGTGCCCATGACTCGCTCGGGACGCCCGCTGCCTGGCGCCTGGACTCCCGCGCGTCTGACACCGATCCGCGCTCGCCATGCGGCAGATGAGTATGCTCGTCAGGGCCTGAACCCTCGGCCTTGCCCAACGCGGGAAACTCCATATCTGCCCAATTCTGCGGTCCAGCCATCGTTTGGCGCGTCCGCAGCCAGAACCGCTACTGTACCTGCATCACGGGATGCGCGAACTGGCCTGGGTTCGTCGCGCTCCCGGCCGGAAAGGGCATCCCAGAAAGATCTGCGAGCATGACCTTCGATGAAGATGAACTGTTGAGCCGTGCCCTTGGTGACGTTGGCGGCCGCGTACGTCCCGGCGGCCGCCGAGGTGCAGAAAAGGGTGCGCGCAAGCTGCGCAAGGACGTGTTTGAAGTCGAGCTTGTCGTGAGCATGCCCCCGCAAGCGGCAGCAGATAAGGCCGAGCAAGTGCTCAGCGAGCTTGGCAGCGTCCTGGATCTCGACGGCAACGGCGGAGATCCGGACAGACAGGTTGCCGGCATCGTGGGGTCAGGAGTCGCGAACCTCAACCCGGCGGTGGTGACCGTGACCATTCGCGCGGTGTCAGAGGGATCACGGCTGGTGATCCGTGGCGCGGCCAAAGAAGGCCTGATCAAGCAGAGGGCCGGCGAAAAGGCTGCCAAGCGGATAGCTGCCGCGATAACGTCTGAGTGATTAATCTCCAAAAGGATCGTTTATGAACGCCGCAATAGGCGGTGGGATAATAGTCGTGGCCGGGGGCCAGGCCGACGCAATTAGCGCACAATATAAGCATTACGCCGTACCACGCACTCAATTCGGCATGAGGGCGGCCCAGCCGATTGGCAGCGTCAGAACCGGAAGCGTGTCAGGCCGCCCGGCTCCGCTCCCAGGGTCACGATCGCCGAACGTGGCTCAATGCGGTAGACGTTCCACGGCGGTGGTCCCTGCGACGGGGCGTTGAACGGGGCAGTGATGCCCGGCCCGCTCTCGTCGGGTTCGGCCGGCCAGCCCTGGTC
>PLDT01000113.1:0-22561 GCA_003136255.1 Actinomycetota bacterium | reverse complement strand
AGGTCTGACGGGGCCGAGCCCGGCGTGAGGTCGCGGAGCCCAGGGCCGAGCGGGAGCTGGCCGAGGCGCAGCAGGGGATGCGTGATGTTCGAGTGATCCGGCATGGTCCCATCACAGCCGGCCGGCGGCGGGCCAGGCAACCGATACGGACCGGATCGTGCGCCAGACTTGAGGCATGACCGCCACCTCAGATGTCTCGCCGGGCAAGGTGAGCTTCACCGCAGCGGCGCGCATCCTGGCCGACCGCGATCCCGTCATCGCCGGGCTGCTCGCGCAGACCGGTCCGCCCCGGCTCAGTCGGCCGTCGGAGTCGCACTTCGCCACCTTGGTCCGGGCCATCGTCTATCAGCAGCTGGCCGGGCGGGCAGCAGCCGCGATCCACGGGCGGCTGATCACCGCGCTCGGCGGCGACGTGCAGCCCGAGGCCATGATCGGGCTGTCCGACGAGACGCTCCGCGCGGTCGGGTTGTCCCGGGCCAAGGTCGTATCCCTGCGGGACCTGGCGGCCAAGGTGCTGGACGGGACGGTCGTGCTGTCCCCGCGTGGCCTGGCCCGAGAAAGCGACGAGCAGATCATCGCCCGGCTGTCGACCGTCCGCGGCATCGGCCGGTGGACGGCCGAGATGTTCCTGCTGTTCCAGCTCCGCCGCCTCGACGTCTGGNNCCCCTCCCGGCCCTGACCCCTCCCGCCTAAGCTTGGCACGGGAGGCAGTCATGGACATGGCGACCGCGCTCGCCGAGCTCGGCGTCACCGGGGCCACTCTGGACGCGGGGACGGCCGAACGGCTCGATCGTGACGGCTACGCGCCCCTGCCCGGCGTCCTGGACGGGACCCAGCTGGAGGCGATCCGGGGCCGTCTGGCCGACCTGCTGGCGGCCGAGGGCGACCAGGCCGGGCTCGAGGTCCATCAGGAGGTGGGCACCCACCGGCTGGCCGACCTGGTCAACAAGGGTGAGATGTTCTGGCCCGCCTTCACCGATCCCCGGTTGCTGGCCTGCATGACCCACGTGCTGGGCGACTTCAAGCTCTCCTCGCTGAACTTCCGGGCCGCGCTGCCCGGCCAGGGGCACCAGAACCTGCACACCGACTGGGGCGGTCCGGTCGAGCCCGGCGAGTACCAGGTCTGCAACTCGATCTGGCTGCTGGACGACTTCACCGCCAGCAACGGCGCCACCCGGGTGGTACCCGGCTCGCACCGCGCCGGCACGGTGCCGCGCCTGGCGCTGCCGGACCCGGCCGCCCGCCACCCCGACGAGGTGCTGGTCACCGGGCCGGCGGGCACGGTCGTCGTCTTCAACAGCCACCTGTGGCACGGCGGCACCGAGAACCGCAGCGACCGCCCGCGCCGCGCCCTGCACTCCTACTTCACCCGCCGCGGTCACGGCCAGCAGCTGGACCAGAAGAAGTACATCCGCCCGCAGACCCTGGCCGCTCTGAGCCCGGCCGCCCGGTTCATCCTGGATGTCTAGGCGCCGTCCAGCATCTCCCGGATCCTGCGCAGCCGCTCCGGCCGAGAAGCGGCGAACCGCTCCAGCGCGGTAAGGATGTGCGCCTCGTCCAGATGCGCCTCCTCGATGACCTCGGCCACCGAGCCGCCGGTCCGCCACCGGTCGTCCCAGTCCGAGGACAGCGAGTACTCCCGGGCCAGCGGCCCGTCGGCCCACTCCCGCATCAGCTTGAACGCGCCGTTGGTGATGACCATGCCGTCCAGCCGGTCCGCAGGGCTGGCTACCGACTCCCGGTAAGCCAAGGGCTGCCGCGCGAACAACTGCGGGCTCAGCGCCGCCACGACCTTCACGTTAATTCCGCGGTCGTCCAGCGACGGCAGCAAGTTGACCAGGTTCCGGACCGGCATGGTGCCTCGCACGAACACGGTGCCACCGCGCGCCAACCCCGGCCGGTAGTCGCGCAGCACGTAGGCGCCGCGCGCCGCGGCCAGGTGGGACGGGATGCCCAGCGCCTCCCGGTCGGGTATCTCCACCGGCGGGCGGGTCAGGTGCAGCGCCACGATCGGCACGTCAAGCCCGAACGCCGCGGCCAGCATGACCGGCACCTCGTTGTACTCCCACGGGTGCAGGTCGATCACGTGCCCGTCGGGGAACAGCTGGGTGACCCCGATGGCGAAGATGCCGAAGTGAGTGCGGGAGTCCTCGGCCGTCTCCGGCCCGGAGTGGCCCGCGATCCACAGCAGCTTGCCGACCTTCAGCTCGCTGTCCTGAGCCAGCTGGCTGAACAGCCGCATCGGCCCGTACTTGAGATAGGAGAACGACCCATAGGTCGAGCACGCTCCCCAGAACCCGTCGAAGTCGGAGAACGGATCTGACGCGAGGTTGACCGTGGCCAGCCCGGCGACCATCCCGGCGTTGGTGAACTCGGTGATCTCGGTGGGCAGCAGCGCCCCGAACGGATTCGACGACCGGTCGTACCACCCGGTACCCGGCAAGCCGCCGAAGTCCTGGCCGAACCCGGCGAGGTTGGTCGATTCGGCCAGGTCGGCCGAGGCCGCGATGAACAGGGGGCGGCCGTAGTCGCGCAGCGCGAGCGTGTTCACGTACGCGCCCCAGGCGCCCAGTCCGGCCCGGTTCGGCGCCTTCTCACCCGGCTTCTTCCACATACTGTCCGGGTAGTTCGCTACGTCGAAGATCCGCCGGTCAGAGAACACCTCGGACCGGCCGAGCCGGAATCCGTTCAGCGAGTCCGGGACCGTCTCGGCGATGGCCAGCAGCCGGTCCGACAGCCAGGTCACCAGGTCCTCGTCGCGGCGCAGCACGCTCATCGCGATGCCTAGGTTCGCGGCGGCCTGGGCCGCCGCGGCTGCCGGGTCGGCCGGGGCGGGGGAGTCCACCCCCTCGTAGGTCACGCCATAGCGGGCCATGAACTGCTTGCGCACATCCCAGAACTGCGCGGCGTTCATCGGCCAGGGCGTGCCATGACTGGCCGCGTCGACCTTGCCGTAGCCGCGGCCCTTCTGGGTGACGAACCAGGCCATCGTGGGGACGTCGCCGGACTCACACGAAGCCTCAAGCACGGTCCGGGCGACCGGACCCCATTGCATGCCGTGCTCGGTCCCGATCACCCGCCAGCCGTAGGGCGCGAACCAGTCCACCGGCGTCCCGGCCACCATGCTCGACAAAGGCCGCGGGTCGATGCCGAAGTCGTTCCAGTCGACCATGAAGATCAGGTTGTGCAGGCCCAGGCCCCACGCGGCGTTCTTGGTCTCGTGAGCGGAGCCGGGAGTCAGCCCGCCCTCGCCCTCGAACACGAAGACCTTCACCTGGTCCGCCCCGGCCAGCTTGAGGGCTAGCGCCTCGCCCGCGGCGGGCGGCATCCCGTGCCCGGAGGGCCCGGTGTTGAACTTCAGGAACAGCGTCCGGCCTTCCATCTCGGCGTGTCCGGGCAGCCCGCCGTGCCGGCGCAGCTGCAGTAGCCACTCCCAGGTCAGCGCCCAGCGGCCGTCGTCGGGGAAGGCGAACAAGGAGTCGTTCGACTGCTCGTACCGCGCCCGGACCGCCTCGTTGAGCACCGCCAGCGTGGCGTAGACAAGCGGGACCGTGTGACCCGCGGACAGCACGAAGCGGTCGCCGAACCGGCGCCACGGCCGCAGCAGGTCCCAGCGCATGGCCCCGGACAGCAGCAGCGCGACCAGCATGTGCACCTTGGACCGCGATCCGCCGGGGTGCCCGCTCTGGCGGTAGTTCAGGGACAGGTCGATGCACTCGTCGATCAGGTCTTTGACCACCTCATACCGGGCGAAGTCAGCCTCCGCGGCGGCGAAGAGCTGCCCGGTATCCGATCCACTGCCCGACCGCGCCACGGGCCCATCGCCCATTCCCGCACCTCCTTGTGCAGCACCGACCTCACAATGACTCTTACCACCAAACCCGCCACAGACCTATCATCGGGGCCATGACAGACTTTCGGCTGGCAGAGCGCATGGGCAGGCTCGGCACCGAGTCGGCCTTTGAAGTTCTCGCCCGAGCCAAGGCCATGGAGGCCGCCGGCCACAAGATCATTCACCTGGAGATCGGCGAGCCCGACTTCCCGACCGCTAGCCATATCGTCGAGACTGCCGTGGAGGCACTGCGGGCCGGCCACACTCACTACGTGCCCGCGCCCGGAATCCCCCCGCTGCGCGAGGCCGTAGCCGCGTTCCTCGAGCGCACCGGGCGGATGCGGGTGACCCCGGACCGGGTGGTGGTGACCCCGGGCGCCAAGCCGATCATGTTCTTCACCATCCTGGCCCTGGCCAACGAGGGCGACGAGATCCTCTACCCGGACCCCGGCTTCCCGATGTACGAGTCGATCACCTCGTTCGCCGGGGCGGTGCCCGTCCCGGTACCGCTGCGCGAGCGCAACGGTTTCCGCATCGACACCGATGAACTGGACCGGCTGGTCACCGACCGGTCCAAGCTGCTCATCATCAACTCGCCGCACAACCCGTGCGGCAGCGCGCTGACCCGCGAAGACTGCGAGGCGATCGCCGATATCGCGCTGCGGCACGACCTGACCGTGCTCACCGACGAGGTGTACTGGGCCATCCGCTACGGCGGGAAGCACGCCAGCGTCCTGGACGTGGACGGCATGGCCGACCGCACGATCCTGCTCGACGGCTGGTCCAAGACGTTCGCCATGACGGGCTGGCGGCTCGGCTTCGGCGTCTTCCCGCCCGCGCTGGTCGAGCCCATCACCCGGCTGGCCATCAACTCGGTGTCCTGCACGTCGGCGTTCAGCCAGTACGCGGCGATCGCGGCCCTAGAGGGTCCGTGGCAGCCGGTCGACGACATGGTCGCGGAGTTCCGCCGCCGGCGGGACATCATCGTCGCCGGCCTGAACGACATCCCCGGCATCACCTGCCTGGAGCCGCAAGGCGCCTTCTATGTGTTCCCGAACGTCACCCAGACCGGGCTGACGTCGGCGGAACTGCAGGCCAGGCTGCTTCAGAACGCCGGGGTGGCCGCCCTCGGCGGCACCGCCTTCGGCCCGTACGGCGAGGGCTTCCTGCGGTTCTCCTACGCCAACTCAGTGGAGAACATCAAGGCCGCCCTGGAGGCCATCCGGGCGCAGCTCAGCTAGGCCAGAGCCTCGTCCTCGCCCTCGTCCGTCAACAGGAACTCCTGGGCCACGGCGCCCATGGAGATGTCGCCGGGCTGGAGCCCCCCATCGTGGCCAGGCGGGCTGTCCGGGTTGATCTTCACGTACGGCGGCAGTTGCGGCTCGGACCACACGACCTTCTTGCGCTTGCCAACGACCCAGCGCCGAATCCTGACCATGATCTCTATCTACCCACGGCGTCGTCCCTAACCGCGATACGGTCCGGTTCTTGCTGCTGGGGTCGCTGGATATCGCGCCGGGTCACGGACAGGTATCCGACCAGCGCGGCCACGATGATCGTCGCGAGCGCGGCCACCGTGGCGTCGCCGTAGTTGGCGCCGCTGATCGAGTGCGGCTTACTGAAGTAATCCGCGAACGAGGCGCCCAGCGGCCGGGTGACCACGTAGGCGAACCAGAACGCCACCACCGGGTTGAGCCCGAAGCGCGACCAGGCCACCGCGGGGATCAAGATGACGAGGAAGAACATGATCCCGGACGCNNTACCAGAGGTAGAAGATAAGCGCCAGCACCACGGCCCACAAGGCCGTGGTGCCCGCGTAGGGGATGCCGATGAACAGGTGCATGGCATCGGCCACACCAGTCCCGAAGATGGCGATGGCGTAGGCCAGCAGCCAGTAGGCCGCGGCGACGTAGCGCCGCGTCCGGAACTGCCACAGCAGCGCGACCACAAAGATCCCGACCTCTATACAGCCGGCCTCGAGGCGGCTGCCCAGGTCCAGGGCCAGGTAATCCGATGTGGCCTCGCCGCCCGCGGTGGTGAGGATTTTGATCACCCAGAACAGGAAGGTGATCTCCGGCACCTTGGCGGCGACGGGTTCGGGAAAGAACCGCCTCTCGTGGCTCGTCATCAGCCCTTAGCTCCCGCGCCGGGCGACACGACCCGCCTCGGAGCCGGATGACCTCGCGTGGCCATGAGCGACCGGCTCCACCTTCGCGATGTGCACCAGGCAGTTGTAGGTGATCAGCGCTATGGCCAGGTGCATCACCATCAGCACCGCGACCGCGCGACCCGGCGCGCCCCGGTACAGGATGTAGAGATCCGGCAGCCACAAGACCAACGTGACCGCGATGGCCAGCCGGAAGAACAGCCAGCGCGGCGCCGAACTGATCCTGGTCACGACCGGCCAGGCCAGGCACGCGATGACCACGCCGATGACCGTCAGCTTGGCGTAGTCGGAGAACTGGAAGTGGCCATACCCCTTGGTCGAGGGGAAGATGGCCGTGCCGATCACCACTAGGAGCGCGTCGGCGGCCAGTGATCCGATCACCGAGACGACCGACGCCGCGATCACCCGGGCGCCGGCCGGTTGCCGGTGGGACGGGGCGAAGTCCACCCGCACCAGGCCAAGCGCCCGGTCGAGTAGTGGCGGCAGCTCAGGAGACAACGTCCCCCTCCAGACGTCGGCGATGATGAACCGAAGAGTATGCCGTACCACCCTGTCCCCGGGATAGCCCGCGGGACGAAATCTCCCCGCCCCGGCTCATCCTCAAGTCGGACGACGACCCGAGCGCAGGGTCCGTGACCAGCGGTGATGCCATGGAGGCCGTCGGCCGATCCGCCGCGCAGGCGGTACCCTGCGAATAGCTGAGCACGAAGGACGCACATTGGGCGCTATGACCGAGCTTTCCCGGGGCCAGACCACCCTCCAGCCCCCGGACGAGATCACGCGCAGCCTGTTCGGCCAGGGCCGCCGCGTCGGCCACGCGCACCCGCTGGCTATCGACGCGCTGGTCGCGGCCGTGCTCCTGGCGGTGTGCACGGTCTGGCTGGCCCAGGCGGGTTTCGGCCTGCGCGCGGGGCTGGTCCAGGCCGCGCTGATCGGCGTGATCGCCGCCCGCCGCGTCTGGCCTACCGCGGTATTCCTGGCCGCCAGCGCCATCGGCTTGGCGCAGTGGCTGCTGGGCTTCCCGCTCCTCGGCGACGTGGCCCTGCTGATCGCGCTGTACACGGTCGCGGCCCATGAATCCCGGGCCAGGGCCCTGCTCGCCGCGGTGGTGATGGAAGTCGGCGCGGTCATGGCCGCGGCTAGGTGGGAGCCGGCCGGGACCCTGCTGCGCTCGCTGGCGTTCCTCACCGCCACCGTGGTGGCCGCGCTGTTCGCGGGGATGACGGCCGCCTCGGGCAGCCGCTACCTGGCCTGGATGGACGAGCGCGCCCGGCGGCTGGAGATCGAGCGGGACCAGCAGGCCACGATCGCGGCGGCCGCCGAGCGGACCCGGATCGCCCGGGAACTGCACGACATCGTGTCGCACAGCCTGTCGGTCGTGATCACTTTGGCCGACGCCGCGGCGCTGGTCAGCCGGGCCGATCCCGGCCAGGGTGCCGACGCGATGGCCGAAGTCTCCGAGGTCGGCCGGCACGCGCTCTCGGACATGCGGGCCATGCTCGGCGTGCTGCGGACCGACGAGTCGCAGGCCGGCCAGGCCCCCCAGCCCCCGCAGCCCGGCGTCGGCCAGCTCAGCGCGCTGATGGAACGGATCCGGGCTACCGGGTTGGCGGTCAGCCTGTCCGTCGACGGCGCCCCGTTCCCGCTCGGCGCCGCCGCCGAGCTGACCGCCTACCGCATCGTCCAGGAGGCGCTGACCAACACGCTCCGCCACGCCGCGGCCCGGCACGCGTGGGTCACGATCAGCTACGACGAGCCCGAGGTGCGGATCCGGGTNNCTGCACGCGGGCCCGGCCGACGACGGCGGCTGGCTGGTCGAGGCGACCCTGCGACCCAAGGCCGTGTCGGTATGAGCATCTCCGTGTTGCTCGTCGATGACCAGCCGCTGCTTCGGCGTGGCTTCCGGATGATCTTGGAGGCCGAGGGCGATCTGACCGTGGTCGCCGAGGCTGGCGACGGCGAGGCGGCCGTCGAGGAGGCTCGCCGGCACGCGCCCGATGTCGTCCTGATGGACATCCGGATGCCCGGTACCGACGGCATCGAGGCCACCCGGCGCATCACCGCCGCCGACGCCCGGCTCCGGGTGCTGGTGCTGACCACCTTTGACCTCGACGAGTACGCCTTCGGCGCGCTGCGGGCCGGGGCCAGCGGTTTCCTGCTCAAGGACGTGCGCCCCGCCGAACTCGTCACCGCCATCCGGACCGTGGCCGCGGGCGACGCGGTCGTATCGCCGCGGGTCACCCGGCGCCTGCTGGAGGAGTACACCCGGGTTCTTCCTCTGTCCGCGAGCCAGATGCAGCAGCGATACCCCCGGCTGTCCGCCCTGACCGAACGCGAGCGCGAAGTACTCATCGCGGTGGCCCGCGGGCTGTCCAACGCCGAGATCGCTGCCGCCTTGTACGTCTCCGAGGCCACGGTGAAATCACACGTCGGACGGATTCTGGCCAAGCTCGGTCTGCGCGACCGGGTCCAGGTGGTCGTGCTCGCCTACGAAGCCGGCCTGATCCAGCCAGGCGCCGAGAGCACGCGCTGACGCTCACGTCTTCCGGCAATGGGGAAACGCTGAGAGGCGGAGACGGGAATCGAACCCGTGTACAGGGCTTTGCAGGCCCTTGCCTAAGCCACTCGGCCACTCCGCCACAAGGGACTCCGCCACAAAGGGCATGCCACTAGGGCACACGGACCCTCGGAGCGGACGACGGGATTCGAACCCGCGACCCTCACCTTGGCAAGGTGATGCTCTACCAACTGAGCCACGTCCGCATGCACCTGGGTGCGTTGAGAACTGTAGCCGATCCTGCCGCCGGCGCAAACTCGGAACCGCGTTTCGCTAAGATCCGCCATGCTTCGATCCTGGTCGAAACACCGCTGCGCTACGGTCGAAATATGACCGTACCGGCCCACGACAGCGTTCCGTATGACACCGACATCGCCCAGGCCGCCGCCCTGATGGCCGACCCGACCAGGGCCGCGATGCTGCGCGCGCTCCTGTCCGACCGCCCGCTGGCGGCCGGGGAACTGGCCCGGCTGGCCGGCGTCAGCGCCGCGACGGCCAGCTTCCACCTGGCCAAGCTCCTGGACGGGAACATGATCACGGTGGCCAGGCAGGGCCGGCACCGGTACTACCGGCTATCCGGCCATGAGGTGGCCACCGCGCTGGAGGCCATCGGCCTGATCAGCCCCGCGCTGCCGGTCCGCACCCTGCGGCAATCCCGCGAGGCGGCCGCGCTGTCCGAAGCCCGCACCTGCTATGACCACCTGGCGGGGCGGGCCGGGGTCGGGCTGCTCGACGCCCTGCTCGGCCAGGGCCTACTGGCCAGGGAAAAATCACAATCTCTGGTCCGAACGGACCGTGGTGATTGCGCCAGCACTCGCTTCGTAGTAACCGGGGCCGGAGCGAGAACGCTGGTTTCGTTCGGGATAAATATCGCCGAAGTACGAGGGTCACGTCGGCGCTTCGCCGGGGAGTGCGTCGACTGGACCCAGCGCCGCGGGCACCTGAACGGCGCCCTGGCCGCCGCGATCACCGCCCGGCTGTTCGAGGTCGGCTGGATCGCCCGCGGCGCGCGCCGCCGCAGTGTGCTCGTCACCGCGGCGGGCGCGCAGGGCCTGGCCGACACGTTCGGACTAGACCTTGCTCTGCTAGCCCGGGGGACGACCCCCAGACCCCCCCTCTCCGTCGGGCAGGTTCGACGCTAGGCCTGGGATATTTGCGGCGGGGCCGAACCATCGGTGCCGCCGGGACGTGGCAAGCTACCGGACATGCGAGAAGTCGTGGTGGACGGAAGCGCGCTGGCGATCGACGACGTAATGGCCGTGGCGCGCGGTCAAGCGCGGGCGAGCCTGGCCCCTAGCGTGGCGCAGCGGATGGAGACCAGCCGGTCGGTCGTCGTGCAGGCGCTCAGCGGTGGCGCCCCCGTATACGGGGTGAACACCGGGTTCGGCGCGCTGGTCGACACCCCGATCGGGGAAGCTGACCTGACCACCCTGCAGGCGGCGATCGTGCGGTCGCACGCGGCCGCGACCGGAGCGCCCCTGGATGACCAGGTGGTGCGGGCCATCCTCCTGCTGCGGGCCCGGACGCTGGCGGCCGGCTACTCCGGGGTGCGGGTCGAGCTGCCCGCCCGGCTGCTTGAACTGCTGTCGCTGGACCTGCTGCCGGTCATCCCGGGCAAGGGCTCCGTGGGCGCTTCGGGGGACCTGGCTCAGCTCGCCCACCTGGCCCAGCCGCTTATCGGCGAGGGACGGCTGCGGGTCCCCGGCGGGCCGGCCGAGGGGCGCCCGGCGGGCGAGGTATTGAAGGAGCACGGGCTGGTGCCGCTGACCCTGGCCCCGAAGGAGGGACTGTCGCTGGTCAACGGCACCGAGCCGATGCAGGCGCTGCTCACGTTCTCGGTCCACGACGCCGCGATGCTGGTCCAGACGGCCGATGTGGCTTGCGCGATGTCGATCGAGGCGCTGCTCGGCACCGACCGGCCTTACGACGAGCGCGTCCAGGCCCTGCGGCCGCATCCGGGCCAGCTGGTCAGCGCGGCGAACCTGCGCGGGCTGCTGGCCGGGTCGCCGCTGCTGGCCAGCCACCGGCACAGCAGGCACGCCGTGCAGGACGCCTACTGCCTGCGCTGCGCCCCACAGGTGCACGGGGCGGTGCGGGACGTGCTCGGGTTCGCCAGGCAGGTGCTCATCACCGAGTTGGGCTCCGTGGTCGATAACCCGGTCATCGTGCCGGACGGTGAGGTCATGACCACGGGCAACTTCCACGGCGAGCCGCTCGCGTTCGCCGGCGACATGCTGGCCATGGCCCTGGCCGAGCTGGCTTCCATCAGCGAACGGCGGGTCGACCGGATGCTGGACCCCGCGTTCTCCCGCGGCCTGCCGCCGTTCCTAGCCCCGGCGGCCGGAACGAACTCCGGCTTCATGCTCGCCCAGTACACCGCGGCCTCGCTGGTCAGCGAGAACAAGGTGCTCGCCCACCCGGCCAGTGTGGACACCATCCCGACCTCGGGTAAGCAGGAAGATCACGTGTCGATGGGCTGGACCTCGGTGCGCAAGCTGCGTGACGTGGTGGCCAACGTACGCACGTGCCTGGCCGTGGAGATCTGCTGTGCCACCCAGGGGATTGACCTGCGGGCCGAGATCGCGGCGCCCAGCGAGCCGCTGCGGGCCGTGCACGACGCGGTACGGGCGTCGGTGCCGCGGATGGACGTCGACCGAGAGGTGGCCGAGCAGATCGCGGCTGTGGACGCTCTGCTGCCGCAGCTCTGCCGGGTGGCCGCCGACGGCCTCCCGTCGTTTCGGTAACTGCGGTTTACCTCCCCGCCCTGTTGGTAGATGACGGCGATGAGCCTGGTCGTGGGCGATTGAGTGGTGACGCTTTCCTGACCGAGCCCGCCGCCGGAGCCGGCCGGGCCATGCAGGCAGGCGCGCAGCCGCCAGTCCTGGATCAGGAGTTTGATTCCGCCACGCTGTACGCGCTACGGGCGGCCGTGCAGGCCCACGTCGGCCAGGCTGGGTTGTCCGAGGACCGGGTCGGCGAGGTAGTCCTGGCCGTGCATGAGCTGGCCGCTAACGCGATCGCGCACGGCGCCGGGCACGGCCGCCTCCGGATATGGGACCTGGGCGGCACGTTGAGCTGCGAGATCGTTGACGGCGGCGGTCGCGCGGCCTCGAGCGTTCCCGTCGATGCTCACGGGCCCGCCGACGCGCACGGCTCCGCGGCCGTGGCGGACCCGTGGCCGGCTGTCGACGGCCACGGCCTTTGGCTGGTCCGGAAGGTGGCCGATGAACTGGACCTGCGCTCAGGGCCTCGCGGTACGCGGGCCGTCGTCACCTTCTTGGTCAGGCCCGGCGGAGCAGGTCGTTGAGCTCGGCCTCGATGTCGATGTACTCGCTTTCCTCACCGGCCGGGACAACCTGGTAGGTCCGGTCGAGGAAGGCCGACATGGCCCCGGCCGGCGCTTCGAAGTGCGCCTGGCCGAACGGGGAGGACAGCTCGATGTTCAGCACCGCGCCCTTGGTGTGGGCGGCCCCGATCACGTCCAGGCCGTCGGCCTCGGCGCAGGACTGCGCCGAGGGCCAGACCTGCACGTCACCCTCGCCCTGCCGGGACTCGATCCCCGCGGTCAGCAGGTCCCTGGCGAAGATCCACTCGACTGGCTCATCGGTGCCCACGTGGAAGGCCATACGCACGGCATAGGGATCCCGGCCGCTGTAGTACAGACTGGCCACAAGCGGGACAATCGTTTGCTGTGGGACGACAAGCCTGAGGTCCAGCTCGGCCGAGATCGTGGTGCTGCTGCTTCGGTTCATCTGCTTCCCACCCCTACCTAACCGGCTCCCAGACACTCGGGCTCTGTTCATTGGACGCGGCTCGCCGGTAACTGGAGCGCACACGGAGGGTGAAGATTCCCCATGTCATCAGCATCCCGTTTTGCGCCTTTCGTGCCAAGCCGGAAGACGAGCCAACATCCCCAGCCTGACCTGGATAAACAGTATTCAGCTCGGTGGACGATGTTGCAGCAGTTTAGTGTTTCCGCGTGTCGATTGCATAGCCTGTCACGGTTATCTCATGCCCGAATCTACAAAGCGTTTGATTAACAATACTGAGTGTAGCTTATGCCGTTCCGATGCGCACGATTGCATGAGTTTGTCATTACTTAACGTGACGACGGCCGGGCGGGCGCAGCGCCAGGAGAGGAGTCGCCGCGGTGGCGCCCAGGCGAACCCGGCGTGGCGCCCGCCACACCCCGCCCTGACGGTCCCGGGACCTAGCGGTGACGCCACGCGGACATCCTCGTGATGCCTCGTGCGCCGGCGTGCCGCTCTGACCCGCTAGCGCGCACCCAGCGGTCCCCACGGCCCGCCTGCCCGGCCGCGCGCCGTGTACCGCGAAGATGCGCTACCCTATGGAGCGCCGGGACGAGGCTTGCCGCGGGGATTCGGCCCCGGCGGATGGCACGGTCCAGCGGCGGGCGATTGGCTCAGCGGGAGAGCGCCTCGTTCACACCGAGGAGGTCACTGGTTCGATCCCAGTATCGCCCACCAGGTCAGAGGCTATGTGGATCTTCGTAGAGATCACCATGGGAGCCATTCCTGCGGTCAGCGAGCCAGTACGCTCCCGGCCATGGCGGGCAGGCGTAGGTGGGCGAAGACAGCATCTACTTCGATCAAGGCATGTGCGCTGCGGTGGGATCATGTCGATCTTGAGGGCGACCCGACGCCGACCCGCCGGTACCTCCCCATGTCGACGTGTGGCGCTCGGTACGCGCCCATGGGGACACCAAGACGAAGAAGTCCCGGCGCTCTCTGGGAATGCCCAGCGATGGACAAGATTTTCGCCAACGAGCGGTGATCTCCCGCGCGGCACCAGGTGCTAGGAAGCGCTGTCCGCCTGCACACGTCGATTTCCGGGTGCTAGTCTCCGTGAAGCTCTCGTCAGCTGCCGCGGGATTTCATGTCATTCGAATTGGACATGTGCGGAATCAATTTTCAACGCTGTTCGCACGTAATTCTAGTTTCCAACAGTGACATTTGGTTGGCATTGCCCGGTGGATGACCCGTTCGCCAACCCTCACATGCCTAAGTCGGCCGGGAGTCGAGAACAGGTGAGCGAGACTGAGCGGTAACTTCGCATCTCCTGGTGCGGCAATTTACCTGCGGGCAGGTGCTTGTGTACCTCCTGTCTAGTGACGGCATCCAGAGCGAAGCTTCCAGTTTTGCGGTTGTATTGGGGCACTGCGGAGGTGTGGGTGCCGAGAACCTCGTCCACGTCACGCGACCAGGCAGTATTCGTTGATCCTGTCGCTGACGCGATGGTGTCTTCGGACACGACCAGGACTCCCGGCGTTTTCGCTGCCAGCCTCATGCCCCGCTTACCGGGCACGATGGCGCCACCACAGGCCATGACGATGGGTTACAACTGGTCGGCTGTGATGGATCCGCCTAGATAGGGGAAGATCCCAGGTGAAATGCTCGCGGACAGCAGACGCGGACTAGGCGTGACCGATGCGGGATCGATCTTCAACTTCGGGCACCTCGGACTAACAAGACAGAACGAACTGCTCCGGATACTAGACGTGATAAAGGTCTGTACACGGGAGGACACGCCGTGCCTGCAGGTGGGCGGCTCGTGGTTTGGTAGCGGCCGTTGAAGTTGCGATCGAGACAATCACCTGTTCCGGGACGGTGATCTCTGGAACCGGCGGGTCAGGCTCAGCGCGGGCGGCGGTTCTTCTGATAGGTCTTGCTCATGGCGGTTCCCTTCCTTGGGGTGTTCCTAGTCCGTTCACCGTGGCCTGCCACCCGGCAGGCTTCAGGTGGGGACCGTCGCTCTCGACTTCTACGAAGACCGAGACAACCTCGCAAAGCGATCCCTGGGACTGTGGCTAGACCGTGGGGCCCTGTGCTGAAGGAGAGCGCCATGCTGGAAGCTCCGTACCTGCTGGGAATCGACTATGGCACGGGGGGTGTCCGGGTAGGAGTCTTCGATCGGGATGGTTCGCCGGTTGACTTCGAGTCCGTAGAGATCCCGACCCGCTACCCGCGACGCGGGATTGCCCGCGGCGTCGGCCCCGTTGGTGATCCACCGGTCCTGCCAGGTGTCACCCGGCTGCTGCTCCAGCCAGTCCAGCACCCGGATCAGGCCACGGCGGCGCTCTTGGTCCAGGTTGCGCCGGCCGGCGGGGAACGGCGGCGCGAGCAGCCTTCCGAGCACCTGCGGTTTCGGCTGGCTGGTCAGCGCCCAGCTGGCCGGCACCGGCCGCGGCGGGAACTGCCGCAGCAGCGCCACCGACGGGCCCGGGGCCGCCGGCAACGGCCGCGACCCCTGATAGACCGCCGGTCCCGGCCCGGTGATGGCGCGGGTCATCAGGCCCGCCCGGGACCAGGCCCTCCATCTGGGCCTGATAAAGCCGCAGCCACACGAACGCATCCAGGGAAGCCGGCAGCGGCTGCAACGCCCGCGTCCCCTTGCGGATCACGGTGATCAGCTGCTGACCCGGGTCAGCGTCCGCGCGCCTAGCCCCCAGCAACTCGGCGGCCCGGGCGCCCGTGGACACCCAGAACGCCACCAGCGCCTGGTCCCGGTGCGACCCCAGGCCAGCGAACAGCTCATCGAATTTCTCATCGGGGATCTGCCGCGGGATCCGCCGCGGCACCCCCGGCCGGTACCGCCCGGCACGCTCAGCCCCGAACGGATCCATCGGGTTGCGATGCGCATTCGCCCTGCCCCGCCGGCCACGGGCCAGCGGGAACGGATTCACCATCGGCCCGGTACCGGCCTCCAGGTGAAACTCATAAAAACTCCGCAGCACCGTCTCGCAGTGCGCCACCGTGGCTGCCGCATACCTCGCGCCGCCGGCCGGCTCACCCCGCCCCTGACCGGGCATCCCCGCCTCAGCCCGCCGCCAGTGCGGTCGCCCCGGCTTGCCAGCCAGCTGGATCCAGCGGCAGAAGTCCCGCGCCTCTGCCCGGGTCGCCTGATTGTCGGCACTCACCCCGCAGGCACCGCTGACGACCTGCCCAATCAGCGCGCCGAACGCCTCAACCACATCCAGCCGCCAGGCCAGCACAAACGCCGGCAGCAGCGCATGGTCTGGAGCAACACAACCGCTACTCCGCGATGACGGCCGTGAACAGGGGCCGCGCTGGCCTCTCAAAGGGCGCTAGCCGAGACTAGCCGGTGTATCCGGGCTATGAATGCCGCCAGCCCGCATGCCGGGTATGGGCCCTTCCCGGCTGCGAGCATGAAGCGGTCCGGTCAGATGCTGATTCCTCCGGTGGCGAGCAGGGCGATCGCTGCGGCGGCCATGAGTGCCGTGGTGAGCCATCCGAGGATGCTGGCGGCGTTGCCGTTCACGTAGTCGCCCATGATGCGGCGGTTGCCCGATACTCGCATGACGACGACGAGGAAGGGGGCGGCGGCCACGCCGTTGATGACCGCCACCAAGACAAGCAGCTTGATCGGGTTGACGTGCAGGAGGCTCAGCACGGTGCCGCCGAGAGTGCCCAGGGCGACGAGGCCGTAGAACACGGGAGCCTTGCGGACGGACCGCTCGAAGCCCCACTGCTTGCCGAGGAGCCCGGCCATGCCGACCGAGCCGGCGCCGGCGAGCACGGGGATGGCCAGCAGCCCGCTGCCGATGAAGCCGAGCGCNNGTGGGCGTGCAGGGTCTGGGCGGTGGCCACCATGATGGCGAACATGACGAGGTTGGAGAACGTCATGCCGGTGAAGACGTCCAGGCGGCTGGTGGACTGTTTGCGCCGGGCCCGCTGAGGGCTCTGCCGCCGCAGCGGCTGTGCCCTGGCGCCGCCCTCGGGTTCGTCGCGCATCTCTTCGAGGCGGTGGGCACTCTGCCAGAAGAACAGGTACGGCGAGATGGTCGTGCCCAGCACGGCGACCAGGAGCACCAGGTAAGCCTTGTTCAGCTCGATATGGGGGATGAGCGTGTGGCTCAGGACACTGCCCCACTGATGGGTGACCAGGACTGCCACCACCAGATAGGACAACAGCGCTGCGCACAGCAGCTTGAATGCGAGCGCGATGCGGGCGAAGGAGCCCAGGACCAGCAGGGCGGTGATGAGGATGCCCGCCGCCAGCGCCCACAGCCAGGTCGGCCCGGCGTGCAGGAGCTGCATTCCGGAGCCGATGGCGACCAGGTCGGCGGCGATGTTGAGGCCGTTGGCCACGATGAGGGCGCCCAGGAGCACGGCGAGGATCACCCGCCCGGCCCGGTGGAAGTGCCGCACGGCCAGCTCCCCCAGACCTGTTCCGGTCGCCAGGGCGGTGCGGTCACAGATCTCCTGGACCGCGGCCATCAACGGCAACGTCAGCAGGGCGGTCCACAAGAACGCCAGGCCGTACTGGGCGCCGGCCTGGGAGTAGGTGGCGATCCCGGACGGGTCGTCGTCGGACGCACCGGTAACCAGTCCCGGTCCCATGGCCCGCAGGTACTGGCGCCAGACCGGTCCCACGTTCCGTCTGGTGAGATCGAGTTCCGATCCCCGCCTTACTGACCGCGCGGCTACCGCTTTGGCCGGTGCCGCCGTAGGTGCCTCCTCAGGCTTGATCGCCATCAGCTACACCCCTGGCGGCCAGCAGGCCGGACACCGGGCCAGGCTCACAGGCGCAGCGCCTGGCGTCCGGGATCTCGGCGGCAGTCTGGCATCCCTGCTGGGCCGGCGCTCAACGACGCGGTGGCAAGCGGGAGATAATCAGGTTTCACGGGAGAAATCTTCCAGACGGTTCCAGAATGTGCGGTACTGCCGGAGTGTCGTGCGCAGTTCCTCAGTTCCCGGATCATCGCCCTGCCAGGCAGACAGCAGTGAATGCTGGTGCTCCGTGACGGACATGAGGAGCGCCTCGACGCTGTCGTCGACGAGACCGGCCGCTAGCTCAAGAGATGAGCGCGGATCATCGACGAACATNNGCCGCGGCATCATCCCTGCCGGCCAGGCCCGGCTCTGCCGCGGCGCTGCCCACGGCGGTAACGCCCGGATACCCGGACGTCGCTGGGGCCGGTGACCGGGGATCGCCTTCCAGTCTGGCGCCGGCCGGATCCCAGTTCAGTTCTGGCATATTCTGGTCATCCTCCGGTCCTGCCCGGTAATCGCGTGCAGTCTCGCTTGGTGAGGTCATTTCGTCAGCTCCTGAGCGTCGGATCCATTGAAATGCCGGCGGCCGACGACGGGATCGTCGGCGGCCTTGGCGCGGGCTACGGCGGCGTACACGTCACCGTCCTGGGGAGTCATGGCATCCGCCGCGATAACCTGCCCGGCTTCGGTCGCTGTCGGCTCGGGCCCACCGTCAGCGGGCTCGCCGAGAAGGTCATTGAAGAGAGCACGGTAATGGATCATGGCGAGCCGCAGGTCCTCCGTGGAGGCCGTACCCGCAGCGGCGCTCTGGCTGATTTCCTCGGCCGCCCGGTATAGGCCGAGGGTGTCTGAGTACTCGACGGACAGGTCGGCAAGAACCTGGTCTTGATCTTCCACCGGGTAGCCGCGGTCGGTCATCACGGCAGTGACGAGCAACTGTGAGCCTGCCACAGCGTCCGCTGGCACGTCGACGAACCGCTCCTGGGCATCTGCCCACTGAGCCGCGTAACTGGCGCGCGCCGCGTCCGTGAGCGGCTGGATGTCAAGATCCCGGACCCGGCGCTCGCGCTCGGCCAGCTCCGAATCCGCTTTGAGTTTGCTGTCGCGCTCACCTGATACCCGGTCGTATTCCGGGCCGAAGCGCTGCTGAAGCCGGCGACGGCGCATGATCGCCATCCCGCCGGTCACCAGGGCCGCGACCACGATGACGGCCACAACGATGACCACGATGATCCCGGTTGACATGAGGATTACCTGCTTTCTCGATAGAGAGTGCCGCGCCGCTGGCCCGATGCTGGGCAGGGCGGGAGGATAGCGGCACGCTGATGCGCGCCAAAGAATGTGGTCGTGAGCGTGGCGAGGCTGAACGTGAGCCCAGGAAAGACGGGTGATCGGGGCGCCCCGGTGCCAGTGACGGCGTGCTCGATGGTGTCATGTGCCTCGAACCGCGTCAGCAGGCTGGTGAGGTCACCGACGGAACGCAGCCGCCCCTGCCAGCGGATGTCTGTGAGCTGCGCCTGCAGAACAGCCGCACCTGAGAGATCCAGTTCACCGCGCAGTGTCACCACGATCGCGTCGTGATCACGGCTGATAGCCGTCGGAGTGCGGCACGCCGCACCCTGCGTGCCGCGGCTTCGCCGACAGCACGCCAGCGACGGCCAGTACCTGGTCACGCTCAGCGGCGCTGCGCCGCACGTCCGCTAGCGGAACCCTCTGGCGGATAAGTGCTGTCATGGTGCCCACCTGGCTCACCTGGATTGTCAGGTACCGCCAAGGTCCAGAGCAGCAGGAATCATAATCTCAGGCGCAGGCAAGCACACTGAGGACGATTCTTCCACTTGTGAGAGTACGCCCGATCCGCAAGGGCGGCAAGCGCTGTCAGCTCTGCTTCCAGCCCCCGAGTGCAGGGGGACTGGTCTGGCGGCCGCAGACCGCTCGCGAGTCGACTCAGACGGCGGTTGGCTCCGCTTGAAGCGGATGGAAGGGGCCGCGGGCTCTGGCGGCGGTCCTGGATGCCAGGGCGTATGCTCAAGCTAGTACTTGCTCAGGCAGCCTGAACGAGTTTCCCGATCGGGTCTAGACCACACGCCAGTCTCGGCATCGCCTCGCTGCATTTCCTAAGCTCCGCGAGGCGGGACTGATGACCGCAGCCATGGTGAGAGCGCGACCTGACGGCGCTGGGTCATCCCCGGCGGCCGACGCCTGCATGGCCGGGGACCTGGAACTTCCCCGGCCGCTGCGGCTGCTGCTCACAGCGGGCTGGAACCTGACCGAGTCCGTTGGGCTGCCCGTGGCCGCGTACGTGGTTGCCGCCTGGCTCGGGGGCCGCGACGCGGGCCTGATCTCAGGGCTTGCGGTCATCTGGCTCACGGCGGTCATCCGCAAGGTCGCGACTGGATCTGTGCCCAGCCTGCTGACGATTTCGGCGGTGGTGCTCACGTTGCAGACCGCGGTAGTGCTCGCCACCGGCGAGCTCTGGCTCTTCCTGCTTCAGTTCCCCCTCGCGAATCTGTGCATGTGCGTCATGTTTGCCCGGACGGCGAGCGGCCCGAACCCGCTCGTGGCCCGGCTGGCCGCTGAGGTGGTCGCGCTGCGGCAGCCGGCCACCCATCACCTGGGCCTGCACCGCTTCTTCCAGGGTGCGACCTGGCTGTGGGCGGGGATCTTCCTGCTGCTCACGGCCGGCCTGGCGGTGATGATGGTCACCGAGCCGACCAAGATGTTCCTGCTGCTCTCGACCGCCGTGACCGCCGCGTTCGTCGTCGCCGGGACCTGCGTGTCTACACTGTGGTTCCTCTCGGTGCTGCGCAGGCTCGGCCTCAGGCTCCGTTTCGCCCCAGCCTGAACCCGGCCGCCGCGGGGTTGCCAGCCGCCGAACGGATCATTGATGGCAGTCGTTCTGGCTCACGCATAGCCGACCTGATTGACCAGCGCGAGACCGCCGCGCGTACACGGCGAGCGATCTGGGCAGCGGCCAAGCGTCAGTAGCGGCGTTCGTCGGTGCGCGGGGATGGCCCGCTGCACAGCCTCGTCAACAACGCGGGCGCCTGGGCCACGCCCGAGATGCGCACGCCGGAGGGCTGGGAACCATAATTCACGACGAACCACCTCGCTCGGGCCAGGTCCTTCTTAAGGGTCCAGCCTGACGCGGTGGGCGGAACTGGCGCCGGATCCTCGGCCAGTAGCTCCCGATCGGGCGTGGAGAATACTGGCATGCTAGGAGCGTGTTCGAGGGCTTCCAGGAGGACCAGATCGATGTCGGAGAGGCATCGGTCTTTGTGCGCCACGGCGGCGACGGCCCGCCGGTTGTCCTGCTACACGGACACCCCCGGACTTCGGCCACATGGCATCGGGTCGCCCCCCAGATGATCCAGCGCGGCTTCACGGTCGTCTGCCCCGACCTTCGCGGATACGGCCAGTCGCGCGCACCGGCACCGACGCCGGACCACACCGCGCATTCCAAGCGGGCCGCGGCAGCTGACCTGGTGGCGGTCATGTGCGCGCTCGGCCACCGCCGGTTCGCTCTGGCCGGACATGACCGGGGGAGTTACGTCGCCCTCCGGCTCGCGCTCGACCATCCCGAGGCAGTATCACGGCTTGCGCTGCTCGATTGCATCCCGATCAGCGAACACCTTTCCCGGATCACCGCCGAGTTCGCCGCACGCTGGTGGCACTGGTTCTTCTTCGCTCAGCCGGAGATCCCCGAACGGGTCATCACCGCTGACCCTGATCGCTGGTACCACGGCGACCCCGAAGCGATGGGGCAAGAGAACTACGACGAATGGCGGACGGCCACCCGAAATCCCGACGTGGTCCGGGCGATGCTTGAGGACTACCGGGCCGGTCTTACCGTTGACCGGCGGCACGAGGAAGCCGACCGGGCTGCCGGAAACCGCCTCCGGCCGCCGCTGCTCGTGCTGTGGTCCCAGCGCGACGATCTCGAGGATCTCTATGGCGATCCGCTCGTGATCTGGCGAGACTGGGCCGACGACGTACGTGGCCACCGCATCGACTCTGCCCACCACATGGCCGAGGAAGCACCCGAAGAACTTGCTGCCGTGCTGGGCGGCTTCTTCAGCCCTCGGTAGGGCGCGATAGGTGGGTGAATTCGTAGCGGGTCCGGCGCACCGCTAACCGCGCTTGTGCACGTATCGCGACACCGGCTGTGTGCCGAGGCACGCCAGCAGTGTCGGGATCATCGACTTACGGAGCGAAAGGGACGAGACGCTCTTCTGCGGGCTTGACCGTGTCTTCCTGGGTGGCGTGCGCAAGTGTTGGTCTGGTTGTGTCATTTTGCCAGTCCGGATACGAGGTTGATCGTCGTTGCGATGATCACCGCGCCCATGGGGAACGACAGCCACGCGTGCCGCAGCGCGGTCCGCCGTATCTGCCCGGACCCGATGTTGGTGTCGGAGACCTGGAAGGTCATGCCGATCGTGAAGGACAGGTAGGCGAAGTCGCCATAGTCCGGGGCGGCGGTCTGGTTGAAGTTGATTCCCCCGGCCTGGCCGGCGTAGTACAGACGCGCGTATCTCAACGTGAACACCGTGTGGATGAGGGCCCAGGATACGAAGACGGACATCAGCGCGAGACCTGCCTGCAGGTACTGCGCGATTCCGCTGGCATGACCGGCCCCGGCCAGCACCAACCCCACGGCGATCAGGCTGGCGATCGCAGCGCCGAGCAGCACCGCGTCGGCCATGCGGCTGCTTGGGTCCTCGCGTCGGGCGTGGGCCGCTGTCGTTTCCGCGTCGAGCCTCCATACGGTGGACCACACCCAGACGCCGAAGACCAGCGCCAGGATGTCCCAGCCAATCAACGGTGTCGCCCGGCCCGTGCCGGCTAGCGCAGCGGCCGTGCCCCCGGCCGCCCCAGCGGCCAGAGACACCAGCAGCTTCGTCCGCGCCGTCGACACCCGGGGAGCCTCCGGGCCGTCCGCACTTTCAGGTTGCATCTCTTCAGCCTGCCAGCCCGGTGCGCGCCGACGCGAGCGGGGACTGGTCGGCGCTTGCTGCCGCGCTGATCAGGTGTGCCTCAGCGCTCCGGCCGATCGTGGCAGGGTATCCAGCACGGCCGTTTCTCCTTTCCATGCGGATGTGTCGCAACTCCAGCATGAGGGAAACGGCCGTACCGTTCTGTCTCCTGGAGAAACGGCACCAGCGACGAACTGGCCAGGCGCGGGCTTCCCCGGCCGGCTATCGCCGTGATCACGGGAATCTTCCTGCTGCTGGCGGTCGGCCTGGCGGTGATGATGGTCACCGAGCCGGCCGAGGTTCCTGATGCTCTCCACCGCCGCTACCGTCGCGCTCGTCGTCGCCGGGACCGGCGCGTCCGCGGTACTGCGTCGTCAGGCCGGTTCCTCAGCCAGGACGGCGGTCGGTACGCCGTCAAGTCCGGCGAACCGGTGACCGGTTGGCGCCAGGACCCCGAGCGGGTCTTGGCGGAACAGGCCGCCGCTGGCGACGGGATGC
>PLDT01000109.1:0-3497 GCA_003136255.1 Actinomycetota bacterium | reverse complement strand
ACCTGCCGCGGCGCCGGGGCGGGTGAGCCCAGCTCGCCGGGCACCACCGGCGTCCCGCCCTCCCAGCGGGCGGCCGCCGCCCAGGGGGTGAACGCGTCCCAGTCGTCGTAGATGGCCTGCAGGCCGGCGCCGAACCGGCCACTGCTGTTCTTCTCGACGTCGTGGGCGATCTCGTGCCCGGCGTCGCCGGTGAGGACGACGAGACGACCTGCCAGGTTGGCGATGCGCATAGGAACTCCGGATTCGGTAAGCAGGACCGGCGCGGCGCGGCGCGGCCGGCTGACGGGCGGCGGGGCGGCTCAGACCAGGGGGGTGATGTGGTCTTCGCGGCCGAGCAGTGCCTTGCCGTAGACCTCGTAGCCGACCACGGGCAGCACGACGGCGTGCCGGGCGGCCACCGAGGAGTCGCGCCAGATCCGCTGCAGCGGGCTGGCCTCGGCGAAGCTGGCGGCACCGTGCGCGGACAGCAGGATGCCGATGGCCTTGGTGATGTGGTCGATGACCCAGCCGGTGTCGGCCCGCACCCGGGCGCGGGTCAAGTAGTCGGGGTAGACGCCCCGGGCCGCGGCCTGGTCGATGTCGTCGGCGGCGCGGTAGGCGTGCAGGTGCGCGGTGTCAATCAGCATCGCGGCCTCGGCCAGCTGCAGCTGGAACGCGACGGAGTCGGCCTGGGCGGTGTAGAAGGTGTAGGAGATCGGTTTCTTGGCCGCCTTCTGGCTGACGATCTCGAGCACCGCGCGTCCCATGCCGAGCTGCGGGCCGGCCAGCACCAGCGCCAGGATCGGCACGAACGCGGACCGGTACAGCGCCTCATCGGTGCGCTCGGTGCCGTAGTCTCCCTCGATCGCGGCCGGCACGGAGACGATCCGGTGGTCCGGGACGAAGACGTCCTTGGCGATCATGCAGTTGCTGCCGGTGGACTTCATCCCGGCGACGAACCAGGTTTCCTCGTACTNNGGGATGCCGAGCACCGCCCAGCTGGCATGCCAGGAGCCGGAGTTGTAATACCAGCGGCCGCTGACCCGGTGCCCGCCGTCGACCTTGCGGGTCTCGGCGGTCGGGGCGAGCACCCCGCAGACCAGCGCGTCGGGATCCTTGCCCCACACCTCGTCCTGGGCCTGCTGCGGGTACAGGCCGGTCATCCAGGCGCACACGTTCAGCAGCGTCGTCACCCAGGCGGTGCCGCCGTCGGCCTCGCCGAGCGCGGCCGACACGTCGAGCATGGTGCGCATCGAGGTCTCATAGCCCCCGTACCGCTTCGGCTGGGCGATCTTGAAGATGCCCGCCGCGCGCAGCGCCTGGATGCTCTCCTCGGCCACGCGGCGGTCCTGCTCACCCCGGGCGGCGTTCTCGCGGATCAGCGGCTGCAGTTTCTTCACCCGGGCGGCGAGCTCGCTGGAGCCGGGGATCCCGGCCGGCTCGGTGGCGGACGGGCGGTCGGTCATAGCGGTCATATCAGGTCTCCTTAAAACGGTCCGGACGCGTGCGCTCAGCTGGCGCAGGCGGCGATGAGGTCGGCGATGCTCGGGCGGGGCCGTTCGGCGAACCGCGAGTGGGTGCCGAAGGTCCGGTGGGCGTAGACGAGCGGCGCCAGGTCGTTGCGGCTGCTGGCCGCGCGGACCAGCCCGAACAGCAGCAGGTGGTCACCGGCTTCGACGGTCTGGTAAAGGTCGCAGACCATCCAGCCCGCTGCGTCGGCCAGCCGGGGCAGTCCGCGGTCGTCGAACCAGTCCGTCCCGTCGAACCGGTCGGCGCCGCGGCGGGCGAAGGTCATCGCCAGGTCGTCCTGGGCGTGGCCGAGAATATTGACCCCGAACCGCCCGGCCTCCCGGATCTGGCCCAGCAGCGCCGAGCCGCGGTCGAACGCCACGCTGACCAGCGGCGGGTTCAGCGACAGCGACGTGAAGGAACTGACGGTAGCGCCATACGGGCGGCCGTCCCCCGTGGTGGTTACCACCGTCACGGGGGCGCAGACGCCGGCCATCAGATCGCGGAACTCTTGCGGCTCGATCATCACGGCTCCTAATTCTGTATGATGATTATGGCTATACTGCGCCAGGAATCTAGCCAAGTCAACGGTTATCACCATATTCTTTATAGAGAATTATGGACAACGGCGACGGAGGGCACGATGAGCGGCACCGGCGATGAGACGGGCTTCGACACGCCGGCGCTGCGGCCCCACGAGTGGCGCCGCCCCCGTCCCGCGGACGTCCGGCCGGGCCCGCGGCTGTCCCGCGGGGAATCCGCGGCCGCCCAGCTCATCACCATCGCCGAGGCCGCCGCACCCGGCGACCGGCTCGGATCCAAGGAAGAGCTCCGGGCCCGCTGCGAGGTGTCGGTCGGCACCTTCAACGAGGCGGTCCGCATCGCCCAGTCACGGGGGATCATCTCGGTGCGGCCCGGCCCGGGCGGCGGGGTGTTCGCCGCCACCCAGTCGCCCATGGTCCGCCTGGGCAACTCCGTCCTGGCCCTCGACGCCGAGCAGACCCCCGTGGCCGAGGCGGTGCGGATCCGTGACGCGCTGGATCCGCTGCTGATCGAGGACGCGCTCTGGCACGCCTCCCCCGCCGACATCGCCGAACTGCGCGAGATCCTCGCCGACATGGCCTCGGCAGTGCACCGGCTCGATCCCACCGCCTTCGTGCACGCCAACTGGTCGCTGCACGCCCGCATCGCCGCCATCAGCCCGCACGCCGTGCTGCGCTCGCTGTACGTCAACCTGCTCGACCAGATCGAGTCGCACACCCTCGCCGTGCTGCCCGGCAGCGAGCAGCCGCTGCCCGAGTACATCACGTCCCGTCACGCCCTGCACGTGGCGATCATCGACGCCCTTGAGCAACGCGACCACGACAAGGCGCTAAGCCTCATCGCGCAGCACAACACCAGCAACGCCCTGCCCGCCTCGCTGGTCCCGGCCGGGTCAAGGTGACCCGCCCCTGACCGGGCTCCGGTAGCTTCCAGCACCAAGCCGACAATGACGCGTCCGACTTCGTGCTGGCCCGGGGGCCGGGCGGCAACCGGCGATGACCGATGACGGCCAACGTTGACCAATGAAGTCGTGAAGGAGTAGGAGCAAGCTGTGAGAGAAGTCCCGAAAAAGGTGCTGATCAGCGCGGATGCGGTCGGGGCGCGAGTCATTTCCAGCCCAAGTAGGCTGGTCGGGGCACGGATCCGTTAAGACCCCGATCGTTTGGCGGCGCGCATGGGCGGAATTACCGGCTGCCTGGCGCTGGCAGACGGAGCAGGCCCCGACCCCGAGTGGGTGGGCCGCGCCGCCATGCGGATCGCCCATCGCGGTCCCGACGACGAGGGTTTCTTCGCCGATCCCGACCTGGCTCTCGGCTTCAGGCGGCTCGCGGTCATCGACCCATCCCCGGCCGGGCACCAGCCGATGCACTCGGCCGACGGCCGCTACGTGATGGTCTTCGACGGCGAGATCTACAACTACCTCGAGCTGGCCCAGCGGCTGGCGGCCCGCGGCGTGCAGCTGCGCA